>JBCCSZ010000372.1:0-6582 GCA_039199225.1 Bacteroidota bacterium | reverse complement strand
TTCCAGTTCACCTTGATGGCTTCCTTTGCGCGGTGTGCGGCAGCTCTGGAAGTAGCGACCACACCGACAAAATCTTTTTCTTTGACTATTTTGACCACACCAGGCATGCCCTCTGCCGCACTCGTATCTGCATCCACAAAGGTGGCACCGATCTTCGTTGGCCTTGCCACAGCTCCGTACAACATGTCCGGCATGGTAGCATCCATTCCAAAGATGGGGTCTCCAAGGACCTTCCCCCGCAGGTCGACCCGAGCAATCGGCTTGCCGATGTATTTGTATTCGCTGAGGTCTTTGAGCTTGGGCGTATCGGGTATGGTCCACTCCTTGACTTGCTTGACAATCTCTCCATAAGTTATTGTCTGACCGCCGCCAGAGACGATGCCTTTGCTGACGGAAAGACTGGCAACATCAACCCCTGCTAATTTAGCTGCTTCATTTTTCAACATCTCCCGCATGGTGGCGGCCAGTTCTCGGACCGGTTGCCAAAGGCTGGAAATAGAAGTGCTACCTCCGGTGGAAATACCATCTATATTACCTGTTGCGGAGGGGGCATGGATGACTTTGATTTGGTCCATATCAATGTCCAACTCATCTGCAGCCAACTGTGCCAAGCCAGTGAAAGTGCCTTGACCCATTTCTACTTTAGGACTCTGAAGTATCACTAGGTTATCAGCTGTAATTTCAAACCAAATATTGGGTGTTTTGATATCACCAGAGTAGGGCAATTCAGCACTATTGGCCATCTCTGCGATGCTTCTCCGCCAGATTGAGCGGGTCAGGTATCCAGTACCTAGAAGAACACCGACTCCGATGGTTGAGCGGATCAAAAATTTTCTGCGGGAGAACCCTTTCTTCTTTCCAGCTTTTGGCTGCTCGTCTTTATTGGTATTGGTCATACTCATGGTCGGTTGCGTTTAGGTGTTGGCATTTTTGATTTCAACGGCTCGGTGGATGGCCTTGCGCATGCGATAGTAAGTGCCGCATCTACAAATGTTGACAATGCTGTTGTCGATGTCTTCATCTGTAGGATTTGGGTTGCTTTCCAGCAGGGCAGCTGTTGCCATCATAAAGCCCGGTTGGCAATAGCCACATTGTGGAACGACCTCCTCCATCCATGCTTGTTGGATAGGATGCAATGCGCCATTGGAGGAAAGTCCTTCTATGGTTGTAATATTCTTGCCTTGGGCGTATTTTGCTGGAAAAGAGCAGGAGCGGACCTGGCCACCGTCGACGTGTACAGTACAGGCACCACAAGCCGCTTTGCCACAGCCGAATTTGGTACCTTTCATATCCAAAACATCCCGAATGACCCACAGCAGAGGCAGGTCTTCGTCTACTTCTACGCTCTGGGTTTTGCCATTTATATTGAATGTCAATTTCATATTTTCAGGTTTTTTATTCTTCAGGAATCTGAGCGCCATTGGCAGCCCATTCTTTTACAGCAGCGATGTATTCTTCCTTGGACACAGGTGGCTTCTCGCGTGGAATGCCATCTGCATTGACGCCAGGTTCCCATGCCCACAAGACCAGCTCGTGTTCTGTGAGGTGCTTGACGGTTTCTTTTAGGGAGCGTCCACCATTGATGGTCGGGTCGAGCATGGATCGAGCGATTTCTACCCGGCTGAGTCCTTCCCAAGCCATTTCAATCGGTGCCAGGCTCCACTCGGGAGCGCCAGGAACACCGGAGTAGTTGTTGTTTTCCTCCTGGTGACAGGCATTGCATTTTAACGCAGCCACCCCGTGATTGTCGGCTCCGCGTTGTACACTGAATCGGTGGTAATGGCTGTCTTCACCTTGGCGTGGTCGATCGCCAGATGGATGGCAATTGACACAGCGCTTGTGGGTGAGTACAGCCATCATTTTGTCGAATGCTTCACTGGAATCCATTGCAGGACGCTCCGATGAAGAAGTTGGCTGATCTTCGCTTCTTTTGTCATCAGACTTGTTGAAATCGGTGAACCCCAAGGTGATGCCTGCCAGGCAAAGCATGATAAGGCCATAAAGAATATTGTTGCTCTTCATAAAGCGGTAGATTAGGTGTTGTTGCAATATGATATGGGGAAGACCGTCTTACAAATCTATTGAAAGAAAATGAATTTTATTTATCTGTACGTGTCAAATTTCTTTGTCTGACGGTATCATTTATTGGCAGCTCTCCATTGGCTGACGGTTCGACCAAATTCGCTTTTGAATGCTCGGCTGAAATGTGCTAGATTCTCAAAACCAACCATCAGGCATATTTCAGTGGCGGTCTTAGTGGACTGAAGCAGTATTTTCTGAGCCTCTTGCAAACGCCTCTTCATCAGCCACTTTCGTGGAGGCATATGAAAAATCCTTCTGAAATCTCTATTGAAAGAAGACAAACTGCGACCCGACAACTCTGCGAACCTACTCAAAGGATAGTTGTAGGTGAAATTGTAGTTCATCAAATTTTCGAGATTTGCCTTTTCGGACCTTGTGAACTCCCTAAAAATAGAAATTAGCTTTGGATTTGCTTTTAGAATGGCCAGTAAAGCTTCCTTGGTTTTGAGCAACACAATATCGTAGTCCAGTTGCTCGTCGTCGGAGATGTACGAACGAACAGAATGCATCAGCCCTTTTAAGAGTTGATTAGGGGGTAGTTCAATAGCCTTTTCAGCAATAGTGACCGGACCCTCTTGGATGGGTATTTTTTGGACGATTTCCCGAAGGAAGCGATCTTGTAAACCAAAGACCAACATTTTGACGTTTTCCCTTCCATCGTCGGATTTTGGAAACGACTTATAGCCAAAGGTATATTTTCGGATTAGAAAAAAGGAGCCTGTATCCAAAAGGTGCGACTGTTGATTGAGGACCAGCTGGCACTTTCCTTCGTAGACGTGATAGAGGACATTGCAAGGGTAGTAGATTGGACATTTTTCCCCGGATGTGCGTTCGGCAAAAGCAGCAATGGCCAATTTCTCAAATTCAAGAATCTTGGTTTGCGTGTTTTCCATAAGCTAAATGTATGGATTTTTTACGCATTAGATTTATCTGAGCATGTCAGATTAGCGTTTTGACCTTAATTATTAACCTATGTTAATGCAAGTTGCGATTCACTGAGAAGAAAGCCTTTAATTCGAACATTTGCTACGAAATCGTAGATATCTATCAAAATTCTCTTTAAGTCCTTTCACTCATCACAACTTGGGTTATGTTAATATTGAATTGCTTGAGCAGTTCACAGCCATTGTATTAATAGTTAGCTGCAGAGAAACTTTTTTACAGACGAAGCCAAGAACTGCTTAAATGGGAATAAAATCTTATTTTACCAGCCAAGAGCTAGAAAGGCTGGAAATAGATGTGTAAAGCCTTTGCGCTCGCCGAAGACTTCTGTGCTTCATCGACTTTGTGCCGGACAGCCTGTAGGTCACTATTTTTGAACACTCAAAGCAGTCTCCTTTCAATGGAAAATCATACAGTTCTGGAAACGGATTACCTCATCGTTGGCAGTGGTGCCGTAGGGATGGCCTTCGCCGATGTATTGCTTACCGAGACGGAGGCAAACATCCTCTTAGTTGATAGATACGGTAAGCCTGGAGGGCATTGGAACATGGCTTACCCTTTTGTACGTTTGCACCAACCCTCTGCTTTTTATGGTGTCAGTTCGAAGGAACTCAGCAAAGGGCGCCTAGACCAAGCGGGGCTGAATAAGGGAATGAACGATCTGGCAACGGGCGCTGAAGTCAGTGCTTATTTTGACGAGGTCATGCGGCACCAATTTCTGCCAAGTGGCCGCGTCCAATACTTCCCCATGTGTGAATATCAGGGAAACAAGCAATTCGTTTCCATTCTGACTGGACAAAAATACCAAGTCAATGTTCGCAAAAAGATAGTGGATGCAACCTATCTGAAGACATCTGTTCCCTCAACACATACCCCCAGTTTTAGCATTGCTGAAGGTGTGCGTTTCATGCCATTGAATGACCTGCCAAGTATTCAAACGCCACCGGAAGGTTTTGTGGTCATCGGTGGTGGCAAAACGGGCATCGATGCTTGTCTGTGGCTGTTGGAGCAACAGGTCGACCCCGATAAAATCACTTGGATTGTTTCTCGGGATGCCTGGTTGATTGATCGGATGAATACCCAACCTACGCTGCAATTCTTTGAGCAATCGGTCGGTTCCATGGCCAGTCAATTTGAGGCCGTTGCCCAGGCAACTTCTGTGGCTGACCTATTCGAGCGCTTGGAGGCCGTCGGTGTATTGGTTCGCCTCGACCCAGATGTAAAACCCAAGATGTTTCATGGAGCAACCGTCAGTCAAATGGAGTTGAGGGAATTGCGCCGCATCAAAAATGTGGTTCGCATGGGTCGCGTTCAAAGCATTGAAAAAGAGCAGATCGTATTGGCACACGGAAGCATACCGACCAGTATCAACCACATCCACGTCGATTGTTCGGCCAGTGCCATTACGAATTTAAACATTGTCCCGATTTTTACGGATAACCTTATCACCCCTCAAACCGTAAGACCTTATCAGCCAGTATTCAGTGCAGCCTTCATCGCCCATGTGGAAGCAACTTATGAAACCGATGAAGCGAAAAACGAACTCTGTGCAGTTGTTCCCCTACCGAACCACGATACGGATTGGATTCGAACCGTTTCAGTCCAACTGTTGAATCAATACCGCTGGTCACAAGACCGTTCGATTCGCCATTGGCTGCGCGACAACCGACTGGATGGCTTTTCCAAACTGTTGCGTTCCATCGACAGGGAAGACGCACCCAAGCAAGCCATCCTTAAGCGTTTGCGGGAAAGCATTATGCCGGCTGCCATGAACATCCAGCGATTGATGGAAGAAATAAACCAAGAAGTGACTGGCTGAGCAAAATGACCAGTACAATAAGCTGCTTACCACCAAAAAACTAATTATATGACTCAATTCCAGGTTCAAAAAGATGATTTTGCCAAAGGACGGATCGTTGAAGGAAAGACCACTGAACTGGCAGACGGAGAAATTTTACTCAAAATAGATTGCTTCGCATTTACAGCCAACAACATCACCTATGCCGTAGCGGGTGATATGATTGGCTATTGGCAGTTTTTTCCACCCGTAGGCGAAGATACGGAAGGCTGGGGTGTATTGCCTGTGTGGGGATTTGCAGATGTCGTTGAATCCACCGTAGATGATGTACCGGTAGGAGATCGTTTGTTCGGCTATTTTCCGCTTGCAACACATTTGAAAATGCGTCCTGTACATATCTCCGATCATCGATTCATCGACGGAGCTGCTCATCGTGCGAAGCTGCCTGCGGGCTACAATCTTTACCGTCGCGTGTTGGCTGAGCCGAACTATACCTCTGCGACAGACCGCGAGCGCATGCTCTTTGCGCCACTTTTTCTCACTGCATTTTGTCTTTGGGATTTGTTGCAAGCCAGCAGCTACTTTGGTGCGCAGCAGGTTTTGATATTGAGTGCTTCCAGCAAAACGAGCATTGGCCTGGCGTATGCGCTGCAGGCAGATGAAGATGCGCCCAAGGTTATTGGTATTACGTCTCAACGCAACTTGGCATTGGTCGACGGATTGGGGCTCTACGAAAAGAGCATTACCTACGATGCCGTAGAGGACATCGACCCAACGATTCCAACGGTAATCGTAGATATGGCAGGGAATGGTGAAGTATTGGCCAACTTGCACAAGCGTCTGGGAGATCAAATGAAACGCTGTATCAATGTCGGTCTGACACATTGGGATGCAAGAGCAAAACAAGAGGGATTCATCGATGAACGCAGCGAATTCTTTTTTGCACCCAGCTGGATTCAAAAGCGATTGAAAGATTGGGGACCTGCTGCTTTTGAACAAAAGACAAATGGCTTTTTATTCAAGACTGCCGCAAAAGCCAAAACCTGGATGCGCTTCCGAGCTTTGAAGGGCCTCCCCGAATTGGCAGAGGTTTACGAAGATGTCTGCGAAGGCCGCATTCCAGCCAATGAGGGGCTGGTTGTAAAAATGGGATAGCTCGGTTAATCGCCTGGCAACTCTTTGGGATAATGCCTGGAAGCCATGTAGAATAAGGCTGCAGCAATCAGGCAAGTCAAAAAGGTCGAACAAAAAGCGTAACGCAACGACAGGGCGCCATAAGTAGGTGTCAATAAGTCGCTGATGAACCCGATGCCTAGCGGCCCTAAACCAAGTCCGATGAGGTTTAGCACCAAAAATAAGATGGCCGAGGCCAACGCGCGCTTGTGCGCATCGATCAGATTGTGGGTGACTGCTATGGAAGGAGCCAGGTAAATGGCGGTGAAAAGAGCGGTAAAGAAGTAGCCCGTCAGCGCTGCGCTCGTGCTGGCTGCAAAAAAGGCAACGGCTGAAGGAACCAAGGTGATGAGGCTGGCATAAGTTGGAAGCCACATGTACCAGCGAATGTTGCGACGAGACAGTTTATCGGCCAGGTATCCACCTAAAAATGTACCGATCATACCGCCAAATCCAGTTGTCAATCCCAACCAGGTGCCGATTTCACCGACCGGCATCTCATGCACCCGAGCCAGAAAGGGAGCGTAAAAGTTCCCGACGCCATAGTTTCCGAAGGTTTGAGCCCCACAACCCAAGGCCAAGAATAC
>JBCCSZ010000371.1:0-6586 GCA_039199225.1 Bacteroidota bacterium | reverse complement strand
GAAGGGCTAGTTTAAGTGGTGTGAAGTTTTATTCGGCAGAAAATAATGTCTGGTTGGCAGATTATATTCCTCCATCTTTTTTATGCTCTGAGTAGATGCGAATTATTCGTATGAAAAACTGTTTAGCTAAAATGAATAAAATTTTAAGTACTTGAATCTACTTTCTGATTTTATCTAAGGGCATACTTGTGATAATGATTGGCTACATTTTTATTGTTATTTATGATTTCTTTAGAAAGTACTACGCTTCTGGTAAATACTCGAATCTGGAGTATCGGGTGCTGGCAATACTTACGGTTGTCTTATCGATGAATGCAGTAAGCATCTTGAATTTATTTGGTATTCCCATTCTACAGAAAATGGGAGCATCGCTGATGGTTTTTTTGGTTTTGTTCTACCTTGCCTCCATAGCCGTGTATCATAGTGATGGTGAAAAGTTGTATGCCGATTGGTTGAGGGAGTCGCAACAAAGAAGAAGTAAAATCCAAAGAAGGGTTGGGTATTACTTAGTATTCTCACTGATGGCATTTCTTTGCTCCTCAATATTTGTTAGTTATTAGCCTCTCTTTTTTCCATTTAGTAAAATAATGAAAATAGGTTACTCTTTGATGTATGGAGGTTTCAATTGTAAAGATGGATTTTGAATCTCTAGGCAGCGATATTGTAATAGAGAAAGCAATACGTCAGCATAACCAAAACTTAACACCTACTTAATATAATCAGTCAAACAATCAATGCAAATCTGTGTCTCAATAGTGTATGTTTGGACGGGGTAATCTTGCCTCTTTTTATCCAGGCATTTGCATTCAGCGTTTTTCCTTCAAAAACTACTTTTCGCGCGATCTATTTTTGGATGGAAGAAGTATTGCTTAGGCCCAATTGGTCGTACAATAACTTCCTTTGTTTAAAATAAGTGAACTTGTTTTCTGACAGCTTGAAAAGATTTTGTCCTAAATCTTAATGGAATTTACATGTCCGATTGGCTTCCAATTTTTCTACTTATTTCAAATTATTTAAAATTTCAACCATGAGAACCATTCTGAAAAGTACCTTTATTCTTTTGACATTCCTCTTCGCGATGAATAGCTGCGTTCAAAAAGAAGAGAACAATCTAGTACCCAATGTTTCTGCTGAGACTTCCGCGATTCCAACCTTTGCTGAAGACCACAAGGCATTTGACCATTCTGCAGATGAGGTGGATGCTTTGATTTTGGAAAAGTTTGGCTCTGTCGATTATACCCTGGAAGAGAAAATGGATTTGCTCAGTGAAATGATCAAGGATGCTTACCAGCCCAGTGTCGCTACTCCTCGTAGTGATCAGTATTTACTGGTTGCTCAGGCTTTCGTAGATGGCGTTTTTCGTACGGATGTACGGGTTAGTCATGGATTGCCTTCCACTTCCATTCGAGCCATTGCCTTGTTTTTGGTTCGTGGGACTGTGGGTTTTGGGGGCGCAAATGCCAATATTTATTTGAATGGTACCAACATACAGGGGAACATCAAGAATACAGTTAACAAAAATTGTGATGGCGATAAAGTGCGGGTAAAAGCTACCGTGGTCCTGCAGCCAGATGGTACTGGGTTCACGCTGCCAAGAATTGACTGTGATTAATAGATCACATTGAGATAATTATTTTCTAGACCTTGAAATGACAGCCTCCTGTGTATCAATTCGATCGCACAGGAGGTTCATTTATTTTTCGGACTATTCAAAAAGTAGCTTTAAATTTCTCGTCGCTAACCATGCCAATTCATTCGTGAGATGATCACCTGCTGGCCAGCAAGTAAAAGTCCAGAATCAAAAATTCTTACCATTTTAAATTCTTAGAAAAAATAGCTTATCCAATCATTTATTTCTGATGGATTAACATCATCGCTTGATAAACTTCTTAAGGATGCTTCGCTCTCCCAATTGTATTTCAAGTAGGTACAGACCTGGAGATAAATCGCTTACGTCAATGGTTGTGGCCGTATGTGAAACTTCTTTGATGTATTCGCCCGTAGGGGCCACAATCCGTATGGCCTTCGTAGATGGCAGCGGGTGTTTCATAAGCAAATATCCATTGGTGGGATTGGGATATAAAACAACTGGCGAATCTTGGATTTCTTTTTTCAAACCAGTTGTCTCCATACCCAAATTCATAACACTCAATTTGTTATCATTGGCTTCGTCTTGAAAGGATAAATACACCTGCTCGCGACCAATGGCAAGGGACATCAAACCGGCCTCACCCGCTGAAAAACCTTCCTGCCCCAACGGCTGCCATTCGGTATTTTCAAACTTCCAAACGCTGGCTTTGAAACCAGTAGCGCCATCCCGGAATCCGCAATAGGGAATGCCTTGGTCGACCTTGAAACGGAGTATGGGAACTTCTGATTTGTTGAAGCCACGTCGCCCAACAATCTGCCAATCGGTTCCGTCAAATTGAACAACTGTGATCTTCAATCCTTGCGCTTGTTCCAAACAGGCGACGTAAAGTTTTCCATCGTCAATCTGCAAAATAGGCGCATTCGCTGCACCGATGTTCAGCCCTGGCGCACCTACGTCAACCCACCCCAAATCCATGTCGTAACGCATCACAGAGGTGCCGCCAAAATCTGAATCTGTAAAACAAACATAAGGGGTTTCACCGTCGATGGCCAATGACTGATTGGTCGCAATGGCACGTCCAAAGCCTGTAATCGGGCCGACATGCAGCCACATGCCTGCCTCGTAGCGAAGAACGACGGTTTTGAAGCCCGTGCCATTGTCTTGGAAAGCGACATAGGGAACATCGTTTTGGTCGAAGGCCAGACTCGGGAAGTTGCTTCCTCCTTCTGAGGGTATAAAATCGCCCAACTTAACCCACGCATTTTCTTCATAGCGCATCAAAACGAGCTTGCCACCAAGCGAGCCATCTTTGTACAGCAAGTAAGGTGTGTTGCTCCGAAAAGCGAGCTTGGGGTTACCAGCCGTCAGTACGAAATTGGGCGCACCAATGAGGACCCAATTCGTTCCATCGAATTTGGCAAAGTTGAGGCCGCCCCGGTCGACATAGGCCACATAGGGCGTATCCTGGTGAATGGCCAGGCTGTTGTTGAAAACCGTACTTTGTGAAAAGCCAGCCGATCCGACTAGCTGCCAGTCTTGGGCCGAAAGTA
This sequence comes from Bacteroidota bacterium, assembly GCA_039199225.1. Lineage (GTDB taxonomy): Bacteria > Bacteroidota > Bacteroidia > Chitinophagales > Saprospiraceae > JBCCSZ01. Next base: position 3,445 of record JBCCSZ010000371.1, on the reverse strand, counting down.
ATAAAGGAAGGCAAAATAGGATTGGTAAAAATAAGCGCCGCATACAATATAAATTTTTGGTTCTTTGAAGATTTTCGAGACCAAAAGTAGGTGTATGTTTAGCGTCGGGCAATCGCTCATATGCGGTAAATTGAGCTGCGAAAAATTAGAGCAGTTTGTCCTCAATTGCTTTTTTTACAGCGGCCGCTCTGGAATTGACATGCAGTTTTTTATAGATGTTTTTGATGTGGGTGCGGATGGTGTGCGAACTGAGAAAAATCTTTTCTGCAATGGAGCGGTAATTCAGTCCGTCACAAAGTAGCTGCAATATTTCTGTTTCTCGGGGTGAAAGGGGAGAGGCCAAGATCGGCTGCCGGAAAGAGTGGATGACCTTGCGGGCTATGTTGGTGCTCATCGGGGCGCCTCCTTTGTGTACCTCGTCGATGCTTTGGAGCAGTTTTGAAGGCGGCGTGTACTTCATCAAATAACCGGAAGCACCGGCGCAGAGGGAATCAAAGACAGAGGCATCGTCTTCCTTGACCGTCAGCATAATGAAGTCGGTGTCAGGTAGTTGTGGCTTAATTTTTTTGATGGCTTCAATCCCATTCATACGAGGCAGTTCTATATCCATTAAGACGACATCGACTGCTAGGGATGGAAGGGCGTCAATGGCGGATTCGGCGTCTAAAAATGTATGCTCGCATTGATAGCCTGGTGTTCCGTCAATAATCAGTGCCAAGGTTTGGCGGATTTCGCGGTCGTCTTCTACGATGGCTACCTGTATGGTTTCTTCCACGGTTAATTGTTTTTTGAAATTACGGGTCTTTTGATTTCAGTTGAGGTTTTACCTTCTGAAAAGTGTTTCCGGTAACTTAAGCATTCTACTTCAGACTTGCCATACCTCATTTGGGGGATTGTGAAAGTCTATCCGTGTCTCTTCGTTTTTGGATTTAGGTGTAAAACAACGGCGGTTCCTGTCTGTCCATCTGATTGTATTTCGATTTGAGCTCCAATGGTTTTGGCTCGTTTGCGCATATTTTTTAAACCATAACCCTGGCTTGTTGCTTTGGTTTGAAAACCTTTTCCATCGTCTTGAAAAACAATGCTCCAATGGTTGTTGTGTGGCTGGGTGCGAAGAACAGCCTTGTCTGCCTCGGAATATTTTAGGGTGTTGTTCATGGCTTCCTTGAAGATCATCAGGATGTGTTTGCGCACATCAGGGGCCAGTTCTGTCTTTTCCAATTGTTGTACAATGCCTTCGGTTTTGAATTCGATAGGAGAAAATTCAAACATATTGTCACCAAATTCTTGTAGGCGGGCAAGGGTCTGATGGAGGGTGTCTTTCTGTGGATCGAGGCTCCAAATGAGATCGCGCATGCCTTCGGATAAGCCGTTGATATTGGTTTTGATCTTTGTCAGCAAGGTGGCTAGTCGAGTGTCTGTGTCGGCTTCTCTTGTTGCCAGTTCCAGAAAGAGGTTGGCCTTGGTCAGCCGGTGACCTAGGTCGTCGTGAAAATCGGCCGCATTTTTCTTTCGGAGTTGTTCTCGCTCTTCATAACGCACGGCTTCTATCTCGGCCTGTTTCTCTAATGCAGCAATGCGTTGCTTGACCCTAAAACGGATAAAGGCATATACGATCGATGAAAAGAGCAGTAGGTACAGTAGATACGCCCACCAGCTTAACCACCAAGGGGGCAAAATATAAATCTTAAGCTCTGTCGGTTCTTCGTTCCAGTAGCCATCGTTGTTGCTGCCTTTCACTCGAAAGGTGTAATGGCCTGGCGACAGATTGGTGTAGGTGGCTGTGTTGTAGTACCCGTTGTCCACCCAGTCGTCGTCCAGTCCCAACAGTTGGTATTGATACCGATTGGCAGTTGCATTGGCAAAGTCGAGGGCGGCGAATGCGAGTTCAATGTCGTTTTGATGGTGCTGAAGGGTGAGTTGCTTGGTAAAGCCAATAGCTCGAGGGAGCAGGCTACCATCTGCATTACTTGGGTGAATGGCTTTCCGGGAAATTTTCAATTCAGTCAATACGACCGGAGGGATATGGTGGTTTTGTATCAGTTGCTCGGGGTCGAAATGAATAAAGCCATTCCCTGTAGAAAAATACATCCGGCCGTTGGCATCTTTATGGCTGTTGAGTAGATACGATTCTGATAGGCCGTTTTGATGGTTGTAAAATCTTTGTAAGCCGTCTTTGCCTGCCAGGGCCGCTTCCGGATCAAAGTGGATCAACCCTTGATGTGTACCGAGCCAAAAATGGCCCCTTTGATCTTCTTCTATACTCAAGATGTTTTCGCTGGGCAATCCGTCGCTTTGGTCAAAGTGTCGGAAACGGATGGGGCTGTCAGCGCTTTCTTGGAGCAGTAGGTTGAGGCCGTTGGCCGTACCCATCCAAAGGCGTTTTTGACTGTCGAAATGAAAAGTACCGATGGTGTTACTGCTGAGGCTTTTGGGGTCGTGCGGATTATTCTGGTACCTTTCAAAGCGTCCATGGCCATCGTCGGGGATGTATCTGCATAGACCTTCGGAGGTAGCAATCCAGAAATATCCGAAGCGGTCTTTTGCTATTTCGGTGATGAGGTCTGAATAAAGGGAGTCTGGCTGTTCGGGTGCTTTGTGAAAGACTTTTAAGTAGGGAGGAGGCTTTCTGGTTTTGGGGTTGTACCGCATTTTGGCAAGGCCATTGACCGTACCGATCCAGTGGGTGACGGAGTCGATTTCGTAGGTGCAGGTGGTATAGGTGTGCGGGAGGTTGCGGTTGGTTCCGATCCATCGGAAGGTGGGTTCATCCAGGAAGGTCTCTAGGTCTATGAAGTGATGCCCAAAGAAGGTGGCCATCCAAAGATAGTTGCGGCTGTCGAGCATCAGTTGTCCGCCTTGGGCATTGGTCATGCTGACCGGATTGTCGGGGTCGGGTCCAAAAACTTGAAATTGGTAATTGCGCGCTTCTAAATTTTTTGCAGACAGAAAATTTAAGCCACCGAAAGTGCTGATCCAGAGGTTGCCTTTTTGGTCGGTGGCAAAAGAGCGTACATTTTTATTGCTCAAGCTGGTCGGATCATTGGGGATGGGAGCGACCGCTTCAAACTTGCGATTGCTGGGATTCATTTTGTCCAATCCCGAATAAGTGCCGACCCAGAGGGTGCCGGAACGGTCCTTGAGAACAGCCCTGACGCGATCGCTGCTGATACTGGACGGGACGGAAGGATTGCTTCGGTGGTGGATAAATTGGAGGCTGTCGCCTGGCGTTTCGGGCAGCAACACTTCGTTTAGGCCACCTTTGTAGGTGCCGATCCAAAATTTGCCATTTCCATCGACTTGTATGTCTTCTATTAAGTTATAGGATAAGCTATTTGGCTGGTCGGATTGGTGTTGATGGCGGATAAATTGGAGGCCTTCCTTTTCGATGAGCTGGAATAGACCATCGTGTCCGCCTGCCCATAGTTGCCCGTTGGGCAGTTCG
>JBCCSZ010000370.1:0-6664 GCA_039199225.1 Bacteroidota bacterium | reverse complement strand
TTGCTCTTATCAGAAGAACTTTCGATGATTTCTTTGACTTGTACGGCGGTGAGTGTCGGGAAATAAGAACGCAAAAGCGCCGCTACGCCTGCCACCATTGGAGAAGCCATACTCGTACCTGGGTAGCTGTCGTATTGATCATCTACAACTGTAGAGTAGATGGCCGTTCCTGGGGCAAAAACATCTACATTCTTCTTGCCATAGTTGCTGAAGCCAGCAGCCATTTGGCCGCCACCTTTCCAGTTGACAGCACCTACTTCGATCCAGTTTTTCGCCATTTTAGGCTTGAACCAACCAGCTTTGAGGAAGCGATCGTTGGGGAAATTGTTGGTCGTATCATTGTCTTTGCCGTCATTACCAGCAGCGTGTACCAGCAGTACGTCTTTCTTCATGGCATATCTAACTGCTTTGTCTACGACCTTCTTGTCCCAAACGTAGCTCTTACCAAAGCTCATGTTGATGACAGAAGCACCATTGTCAACCGCATAGCGGATGGCGTTGGCAACATCCTTATCGCGCTCGTCACCATCAGGAACGCAGCGGACAGACATGATTTTGACGTTGTTGGCGATGCCATCCATGCCCGTGTCGTTGCCTCTCATGGCAGCGATGATACCAGCGACGTGTGTTCCGTGGTTGGCATCTGGTCCTTTGACATCGTTGTTGCCGTAGATGCGTTGGTTGGAATCGGCATAGTTGTCACCCACGATATCCCGAGGATCGTAATCTGGGTTGTAGTAGTATTTGACTTGCGAATCAAAATACTCTGTTGCTTGGCCGATTTCACTGGCCAATTCCTTGAAGGAAATACCAGCCTGGTTCAATACGGCGCTGATCATGGTCGCTGCCTGCTGAACCTCCTGCTTGTCGGTATCGATGTCTTTGAGTTTTTGCATCGTGATTTCCTCATCACCCATAAAACCCTTCAAAGTTTCGATGGACTGGTTGATCATTGTGACACTCATAGACTGTTGCATGACCTCCGCCTTCTTTTCTTCGATCTTTTTCTTGATCGCTTGGTATTTGTCATACTGCTTCTTTTCCTTTTTGGAGAGGCTGTTGACATCTTTGCCATCAAACTTTTTGGCATAGTGGGCAGCCAGGCGGCTGATTTCAAGCGCATCGTGGTGTATATTACCATTTTTGCCACCGATGAAATTCCATCCGTGAATGTCATCAATGTAACCATTTTTGTCGTCGTCGATGCCATTGCCGGCTTTTTCATCTTGATTGACCCACATCACACCGTTGAGGTCTTCATGCTCAGCATCCACACCTGAATCGATGACAGCCACGATGACTGTCTGGCTTTGACGGCCCTTCAGTAGTTGAGAGTAGGTATTCTCAAGGTTGATACCCGGATAACCACTGGAGGCATCTTTCAAGTGCCAGTCTTTGGGTGGGCCTTCCTGTGCAAGCACCATTGAGGATGCAGCCATCAAAAAGCAACTAAAAAGCAATAACTTGATCTTCATTAGGATGAAATTTTATTATTAAATAATTACAAGTGGCGATTCGTCTGAAAGTAATCCTTGTACGCGTTTTTTGGGAAACAACGGACATCGATGGGTGTGCCTGTCGGCAAGATCGCAACTTGGGTTTCGCAAAATCATGTGCCTCTTTAATAACCCCACCTGAACAGATTTGTTTGCCACATTCAGGAGGGATCAAAGCAGCCCAAAGGACCGAGAATTTTAGCCACAAATGTGCTACAATCGCGTTTGAGCACCGCAAAAGTAACGGAAATCAGTCAAATATAAGCTAAGTACATAGCGGATTGTTGTTTATTAGACTAAGTCCGGCTCAATTTTGGATGAATATTTTCATACTTACTACCAATGGGGCCAAAAAGCCTGCTGAATTGTCGGGCTTTACCCTCTTGCTCCCTCCATATTGTATCGGATAATTTCAATATATTCGTACTTTCGTGTTCATCCTTTAATTTTAAACTAACGGTGTTGTAATGAAAAGAATTTTGTTGCTTCTGATTGCTGTTTGGCCATTTTTTACAAATGCACAGCATTTCGAACTGGGTGCGATGGTCGGTATTTCCAACTACCAAGGGGATTTGGCCCCGGAATCGCTGGGTCCCAAATTTAAACAAACGCATGCAGCCTTTGGTGGCTTTCTGCGCTACAACGTAAACAATTACCTGGCCGCCAGATTCAATGTTTTCTACGGAACAATCTCTGGTGATGATGCCAATGCCAATACCCAGGAAAGACGCGATCGCAACCTGAGTTTCAAAAGTGGATTGCTCGAATTTGGTTTGACAGCAGAATACAATATCTTAGGTTATCAGCCTTATAATCTAGAGCGCATTTTCTCGCCTTATCTCTTTGCCGGTGTTGCCCTTTACAGATACAATCCCAAAGCATTTTACGATGGCCGCTGGGTGGAATTGCAACCCCTGGGTACCGAAGGACAGGGCCTGGCCTCAGAGCCCGACCGCGATTTTTATAAACTGACCCAATTTTCCATTCCATTTGGTGTCGGTGTCAAATATGCCATCAATGATGCTTGGAACCTAGGACTCGAACTGGGCATGCGGGCTACCTTTAATGATTATTTGGATGATGTCAGCCTCACCTATACGAACGCTGCCGAGTTGTTGGCCGAGCGGGGAGAAGTCGCCGCCGCACTGAGCAATCGTTCTGGTGATGTCCGCGTAGCGGGTGATGGCCGTGGCGATGCTTCTCGGAACGACTGGTATTTCATGGGGGGCATTACCATTTCTTACAACTTTTTGGACAATGGCTTGGTGGGCATTCGCCTTCGCAACCGCCGCAAGACTGGCTGCCAGACGTTTTAGGGGGATGGGGTTTTGTGATTTGGTGATCTGTGATTTGGTGATTGAGGGGGGCTTCCTTTTTTTGGGGTTGTGTTTTCCTTTTTTGGTCTTACTGGCTAAATTGTGGACAAATCCATTGATTTGAGAGATCATTCTTCACCGCTCGAAGTTTTGACGCAGTATTGGGGCTACAGTGCTTTTCGGCCATTGCAGGAGGAGATCATTGCTTCTGTTTTGGAAGGAAAAGACACATTGGCTTTGATGCCGACAGGTGGGGGAAAGTCCATCTGTTATCAGGTTCCTGCTCTTTTTCAGGAAGGGATTTGTTTGGTGATTTCGCCCTTGATTGCCTTGATGAAAGACCAGGTTTTTCAGCTGAAGCAAAGAAATATTCAGGCTGAAGCCATCTATTCGGGCATGTATCATCGAGATATTGATCGCATTCTTGACAACTGTGTGTACGGCCAGACCAAGTTGTTGTACCTGTCTCCGGAACGTTTACAAACCGATATAGCTCAGGAGCGGATTCGCCGTATGAAGGTGAACTTGATCGCCGTTGATGAAGCGCATTGCATCTCTCAGTGGGGCTATGATTTTCGACCCGCCTATCTACAAATTTGCGACATCCGGGAACTACATCCTAAAGTGCCGATCCTGGCATTGACTGCCACGGCTACCAAGGAGGTTGTTGTAGACATCCAAGATAAACTGGAGTTTAGGAAAGAGAATGTCTTTCAGATGAGCTTTGAGCGAAAAAACCTATCCTATGTCGTATTGAAAGATGAACATAAGCTAGGAAAGGCATTGGAGATATTCCAAAAAGTGAAAGGTAGTGGTATTGCTTATGTGCGTACGCGTCGAAAGACCAAAGAGGTTGCTCAGTTTTTGCGCAAAAAAGGCATTGCAGCCGATTATTACCACGCAGGATTGCTGAACGAAATGCGTTCTGCTAAGCAAGAGGCTTGGCTGCAGGACAAAATCCGGGTGATGGTTGCTACCAATGCTTTTGGTATGGGGATCGACAAGGCAAACGTCCGGTCCGTGGTTCATCTTGATGTGCCGGACGGCCTGGAGGCTTATTACCAGGAGGCTGGACGAGCCGGGCGGGATGGTGAAAAAGCCTATGCCGTTTTGCTGTACCGGGAATCGGACCGACTGGACTTGGAAAAGCGCTACATCCAGGCTTTTCCAGAGATGGACGAAATTCGAGGCACCTATCAGGCGTTGGGGAGCTATTTCCAATTGGCCGTGGGTGGTGGCAGCGGGAAGAGCTACGACATGGAAATACAGCATTTTGTCAAAACCTTTGGCTTGGACCTCATCAAGACCTATAACTGCCTGAAGATTTTGGAACAGTCCGGCTGGATTGTCTTATCCGAGTCGGTCTATGTCCCTTCGAGCCTTCGGGTGATCGTCTCTAAAGATACACTGTACGACTATCAACTGCGCAACCGCAAAATGGATCCCATCCTCAAGACGATCCTCCGAACCTACCAGGGCGCATTCAACAACAGAGTACACATCCGCGAGCAGCAATTGGCTGGTTTTTTGAAAATGCCTCTGCCCAAGCTCAAGCGATCGCTGGAAATCCTTCAAAAAGATGGCATCATCGAGTATCTTCCACAAAAGGAAAAACCACAGATCGTATTTGCAGAGGAGCGGGTTGGTACGCAAAATCTCACTATCGACACCGCCCTATATGCTTTTCGAAAACAACGCTTTCGAGAGCGTATCCGGCACATGATGGCTTATGGCGAAAAAGGCATCTGTCGCAGCCAGCAACTATTGGCTTATTTCGGGCAAGAGCGCCCGCCAGCCTGTGGCACCTGCGACATCTGCCTGGGCCGTAACAAGACAGAGCTGAGCCAAGTCGCCTTTGAGCGCTACAAAGAAAAAATCCATCTGTTACTCAAAAGAGACCAGCTGCCGATTGCTGCAGTTGTCGATTCTTTCTCCCCCAAACGCCGGGATGAAGTGCTGAAAACACTCGAATATTTGTTAGATGAAGGGGTGCTGGAAGAGGAAAATGAACTGCTGCGATGGAGAACCGATTGATCTATTTTGCAGTAACCAACGACCTGTCCTATGACCAACGGATGATTCGCTCTTGCAAGACGCTGGCTACTGCAGGTTATCAGGTGAAGCTCATTGGGCGACTGAAAAATACCTCTTTACCAACCAAGCAACGCTCTTTCGAGCAAGTCCGACTGAGTTGCTACTTTCAGAAAGGTAAGTTGTTTTACCTAGAGTACAACTTGAGGTTGCTGTTCTTCTTATTGTTTCAGAAAGCAGGTCTGATGGTTGCTGTTGACTTGGACACGCTGTGGGCCGTTTCCTGGGCTGCACGCCTGCGACGACTGCCGCATGCCTATGATGCCCACGAGTATTTTTCGGAAGTTCCGGAGGTTGTCGGACGTCCAAAGGTGCAGCAATTTTGGGAATGGACCGCTCGCCGTTTGGTGCCTAAAACCGTATTTTCTTACACTGTCTGTGAAAGTTTGGCCAAGATTTTCCAACAAAAATACCACAAGCCTTTTACTTGTATCCGAAATGTTCCCCACCAGAAAGCATATCCGGAAGTCGGCAAAGCCGAACCTCCTGTTTTGCTCTATCAGGGGGCATTGAACGAGGGGCGTGGATTGCCAGAGCTGCTAACTGCCTTACAATCCATGGAGGACATAGAATTGTGGTTGGCAGGAGAGGGAGACTGTTCCAATGCTTTGCGGGAGCAGTCAAAAGCGTTGAAATTGGATGAAAAGGTCCGGTTTTTAGGATATGTGTTACCAGAAGATCTGCCGCGGCTGACCCGACGTGCGACCATAGGACTCAACCTGCTAGAAAACAAAGGGCTGAACTATTACTACTCCCTAGCCAATAAAACCTTCGACTACATCATGGCCGAAGTACCAGCCATCCATATGAATTTTCCGGAATACCGCCTATTGAACGAGGAGTTCCAGACTGGCCTGTTGATTGAAGACTTGGAGGCGGATACCATCGTACAGGCGGTGCGCTCCCTTTTGGAGGATCCATCCACCTATCAGCGGCTGAAAAACAATTGCCGAAAGGCCAAAGCGGTATTGAATTGGTCGCAAGAATCGGAAAAGCTGCTCGCTTTGTTTCAAAAAAATTATCCCCTTTGAATGCCTCCTATTTGTTACCTTTGCAGCTCTAAAATATAATAGACATCATATGGAACTCATCGACGGAAAACAACTCGCTAAAACGATCAAATCAGAAATTGCCGCAGAAGTCAACAAGCTGAAAGAGGCCGGCCACAAGCTGCCCCATTTGGCGGCTGTCCTTATTGGCGAAGACCCCGCCAGCCAAGTTTATGTGCGCAATAAGGTCCGTTCTTGTGAGCAGGTCGGCTTCCAATCGACCCTCATTCGTCGCGATGCTTCTGTAACGGAAGAGGAGGTGTTGAACATCGTAAAAGAGCTCAACGAAAACGAGGATATTGATGGTTTCATCGTTCAGTTGCCTTTGCCTAAGCACATCGATGACGAAAAAATCACGCTGGCCATTGATCCTGCCAAAGATGTAGATGGATTCCATCCGATGAATTTTGGTCGTATGGCCCAGGGCCTACCATCCTACCTGCCAGCAACGCCCTTTGGCATTCTACAGATGCTGGACCGCTACAATATTGAGACGGAGGGAAAAGAATGTGTTGTCTTGGGGCGTAGCAACATCGTCGGAACACCAATCAGTATATTGCTGTCTCGAAAAGCCAAGCCAGGCAATGCAACGGTCATGCTGTGCCACAGCCGAACCAGAGACCTGGCCGAGCACACCCGCCGGGCCGATGTTTTGGTGGTAGCATTGGGGCGACCGAATTTTGTCACGGCAGATATGGTCAAAGAAGGTGCT
>JBCCSZ010000369.1:0-6671 GCA_039199225.1 Bacteroidota bacterium | reverse complement strand
TAGGCAAACCCGATGCGTACCATGGGGATCAGCCAGATCGCCGGCCGCATATACTTGATGGGGCTGAATTTCTTTCAATAAGTCCTTGATGATTTGCACATCTGCTTTGCCGTAGGGCATTTTGCGGGTCGCCCCCGTTTCATAGAAAGGCAGGTCCAGAAAGTGAATGTTCTCGTCCGTTAGCCCACAAAATCTAGCACCTGCTCTGGCTTCTCCTCTTCGAATCATTGCTTTGACATGGCGCACTTCGGGGATGTCCACCTGCCCATTGGTCTTTTCTTGGATGAACACCTTTGCCTTTTGAATCAAGTCAACTTTCTCTTCTTTAATCAAATCCAATTTGCGACCATATTCCTCCATAAACTCTGCAAACCTCAGTGCATCATGGTCGTGTACAGCGATGTTGCCAGAGGTTTGATAAGCTACATGTACCTCATGCCCTTGTTCGACCAGCCGCAGAAAGGTTCCACCCATGGAGATAACATCGTCATCCGGATGCGGACTAAAGATGACAACCCTCTTTTTCGCGGGCTGCGCGCGCTCCGGCCGGTATACATCATCTTCGTTGGGTTTGCCGCCCGGCCAGCCGGTGATGGTCCGTTGCAGCCGATTGTGTACCTTGATGTTTAGCTCGTAGCTGGAAGCATACTCCATGATGAGGTCGCTGAGGTGATTCTCGTTGTAGTCCTTGTCTGTCAGCCGCAAGATCGACTTGCCCACCTTTTGGGACAGCCAAACCACTGCCTGGCAAATCAGGTCGTCGTCCCAATTGCACATACCAATGAGCCAGGGCGTCTTGATGCGTGTCAACTCCGTGCTGGCCGCTTTATCGGCTACGACCTTGATATTCGGATGTTCCTGCAAGAAAGTAGCCGGTACCGAAGAGCTGATGGGACCTTCGACAGCTTTCTGCAAAATCGAGGCTTTGTGTTGTCCCCAGGCCATGAGATAAACCGTGCGCGCCTTCATAATGGTGGCAATGCCCATGGTAATGGCTCGGTAGGGTACGGCGTCTGCCGTCACAAAATCCTTGATGGCATCTCTTCGAGTGATTCCATCCAGCCGGACCAATCTGGTCAGGGAGCTATTCCAGGAGCCAGGTTCGTTGAAACCGATGTGGCCCGTCCGTCCGATGCCCAACAGTTGAATGTCGATACCTCCCAGCTGGTCAATCAATTTCTCATAAGTATCACAGTAACTTTCTATCTCCTCCAGGCCGATGGTCCCATCCGGAATATGGATGTTCTTGGGATCGATGTCGATGTGGTCAAACAAATACTCATGCATAAAACGGACATAACTTTGCTGCGCGGTAGGCGACATCGGGTAGTATTCATCCAAATTGAAGGTGATCACATTGGAAAAACTGAGATTTTCCTCCCGATGCATTCTGACGAGTTCTTTGTACACACCGATGGGGGAGGAGCCGGTCGCCAAGCCCAGTACAATGCGTTCTCCTTCCTGCTGGCTTTGGCGGATGGCCAGTGCCACTGATCGGGCGATGTAGATGGAAGCCTCCGTAGAGTCCTCCCAGATTTTAACCGGAAGTTTCTCAACATTTTTCAGCTGATATTTCAAATCGGTATTCGCTGAGGTAAGTAGCATAGCTAAACTGTTTTGAGTGTGACGGACTGATTTTTAGATCGTTTACCATACAAAGATATAGATAATTTTCACTAAATGTGTGCGCACACACAAAATTTAATTATTTTTGTGTTCGAACACACCAATAATCTATAAAAATGTGTTCGAACACGTTAGATAAATATTTTACAACTACTTTGGAGGTAAATGAGGTAGTTTGTTGTGATTTCAACTGAGCGAGGACTCATTTGGAGGGCAGCAAGTGGTTTGGGTTGATTATCTTTGGGCAACACATAGTAAAAATGAAAAAAAAGGTAAGGATCAAAGACATCGCGATGAAGGCAGGTGTCTCCACGGGAACAGTCGATCGGGTATTGCACAATAGGGGAAAGGTAGCTCCTGAAGTCAAAGAGCGGGTACTGAAAGTCGTGGAGGAGTTGGGCTATGAGCGCAACTTATTGGCCAGCACATTGGCTTATAACCGAACCACTCGGGTAGCGGTGATGCTTCCAAATACAGAAAAAGACATGTATTGGCGGCAAACCCAAGATGGGGTAGAGCGTGCGCAGAAGGCAGTGCAGCACTATGGCTTAGTGGTTGAGCCTTTCTTTTTTGACTATTTCGATCCTCAAAGCTTCCTTCAGACGGCCCAAACGATCCTGGATCAAAAGCCCGATGGCCTATTGTTTCCGCCCATTTTCTTTCAGGAAGCCCAGTGGTTACTGGCGCAGTGCAGTGCAAACGGCATCCCCAAAGTGATCGTCAACACCAACATAGCCGACAGTGATGCTCTCTGCTACATTGGCCAGGATTCCTACCAAAGTGGGGTATTGGGGGCTCGATTGCTCAGCTTTGGTGCCAATTCAGGCCAGTCGGTCTGCCTGCTCAACCTAGAGATAGGGACCCAGGCTGCCCAGCACCTTTTGGAAAAAGAACGAGGATTCCGGGACTACTTCGCGCACAACAACGGCAACAAAAAAATCGACATCATCCGCAAAGACTTCGAGGGTTTCAACGACCCCATACAGCTGAAAGCCTTTATACATCAGCTCATAGCAGACGATTCGCGTCTTTGCGGCATCTTTGTCACCAACTCGCGAGTCCACAAGATCATCGATTGCTTGGAAGGCTTCCATTCCAAGCTAAAAATCGCCGGCTTCGATCTCATCCCAACCAACCTGGAATATCTGCAAGCCAACAAAATCAACTTCTTGATCAACCAAAACCCTTCAGAACAAGGCTTTTTGGGCGTTATGAGCTTGTTTAGACACTTGATTCTCAAGCAAGCAGTCGAAAAAACGCAATTTTTGCCCTTAGACATTGTTGTCAAGGAAAATGCCGAGTACTACTTGAAAAAGCAGGCCGCTTTCGAACTGATTGGCTAAGGATAAAGAGTACACAGTCCACTAATTTTGCAGACCGAATTGGCAGGATAAAACCATTTGCTCGATGATCAGAATTTCGTGCAACACAAAAGACAATTGCTGGTCCGGGATTTTTGAGACAAGACACATCTCTCTTTATTGTTACTTAACATAAGATTAATTATAACCCAAATTGTATAGTCCTGAAATAGGTTGCCATCAAGCTTGTATTCAATTGATTAGGATCGCATAACCACTCTTTAAGGAACGTGCGTGAATGCATTTTCCTTAAAGAGCGATTAACCAACTTGCTTTTGTGTTTGAAGGTTCTATACTATAAGATGGTATCATCAATGATGATGATATCAGCATTTGCATCGGCAGTAGTATCTGAGCCTCCTTTGATTTGATTCATTTGGGAATCATTCAACTTTTTCACTTTTGAAATAATGTCTAGTACTTTCATGATTTAAATTTTTATGCTAAGTACACCAATAGAAGGGAATATAATTTTGACAAAAAAGGATTCAAATACGTTATCTTGTTATGCCAAACACCGATGTGTCAGACATCATAAAAAACTATCAGTCAGTAAATTAGATGACTTAAAAAACAAAGAATATGAAAAGCCTTATTCGATTAATCACAAGAATTGACCCTCTCATTGGCCATCGGCTCGATGCAGAGTGCAAGCAATTCTTTGATTTGGTCCAATCCAGAAAACTAAAGAGTCCACAGGAAGCGATGCAGCAGTTGTACCAAGGCACTCGCCAAAGACAGCGTTTTTCGGAGCTAAAAATGAAGTTGGTTCGCCAATTGACAAAAGCAGTTCTAATGCACCCTTGGTACTACACGACCATGAATCAGCAGGTACATGCCGAGTGTTGGCAAAGCTTGGCAGCAATCAAAATGCTTTTGGCACAAGGCCATCGCGAAGATGTTCAAGACCTTCTACTGACAACCCTGAGAAAGGCCCAAAAGTACCAACTACACCGTATTGCAGCCGATATTTGTTTGGAACTGTACTACTTATACCTGGTGATTGAGAATAATGGTCGCAAAGGCAATCGCTATAAAAAGCTCATGCTGGAACAAAGGGAAATGGCGAATGCAGAGGAAGAAGTTATGGGGCGTTGGGCCGAAATTGCCGCCTTGCGCAACAGCAGTCGGCAGAATAATAAATTCATACGCGAAAAACTGGCGCAAGTCTGTAAAAAGGTGAACCATCACTTGCGCTACAATTCTGTAAACATCAATATTTTCATTTGGAACTTCAACATCATGCGCTATTACCTAGAGCATGACTACCAGGCCGTCGTCAACATCTGCCAAGGCGCCATCCGTTTTATGGAAGATCGAAAGATCGACAGAACAATTACCTACAGGTACCAACTGACACCGGCCCAACTCATCCTTGGTCAATACGATGCTGCCCGCGAAAACATTAAAATAGCCATTGGCTGCGTTCGCAAAGACCAATACACCTGGAGCGTCTTTACGTATTATCGCCTGCTGATTGAACTCCATTCTGGCGAATACCAACAGGCGTATCATCTATACCTAGCCGCCAATGCCGTACCTCAAATTTCCAAGGCACTGAATGAGCAATGGAAGATCGTGCGCGGCTACATTGCATTTTTAATAAAAAACAAGCGCGTTCAGGCCAACGAAGGAAGGCGTCCACACTATCGAAAATTTATTGAGTCTGTTCCTATTTTTTCTCAGGACAAGCAGGGCAACAACATCAATATCATCATCCTCCAACTCATCCACAGCATCGGCCACAACAACGATCTAATCATTGACCGCGCAGAAGCCATTCGAAAATACATCGACCGGCATATGAAGAGTCGCGAGCTGATTCGCGCTCGAACTTTTATCGAGATGTTGCTAAAAATACCTCGCTATCGATTCCATTACCAGGCTGTTTTGCGCCATACTGCCAACGATCTCAAGCGGCTCAAATCGCGCCACATTCGCATGACACAAAATCAAGACATTGAGATCATCCCCTACCTTAATCTCTGGGAAATGGTATTGTATACGCTGAGCAAAAACCATCCTTATGGGAGAAGGAGGATTTACAGATAGGTGTTTCTTACATAGCGCCCCCTGTATACCACCAGATTTACGACCAGTCGTCTTAAAATGCAATAACTTTTTGAAATGGATGCACCTACTCCCCTACTGAAAGGTAGAGAAAGATTGCTACGACGAATGGTCTATAAACAGGTTTTTGGGCAAAAAACCTCAAAAGAGCTACATTTACAGCGAACAAGCTCAAAAGAAGTACGACACAATGTTCCATCGCAACAAGCAACTCAATTTCAAAGATAAGTGGGTCCTAGTCACTGGCGCCTCATCAGGCTTAGGCCGGCAGATGTGCATTGACTTGGCTGAAACCTATGGCGCCAAGATTCTTGCGCTGGCTAGGAGTACGGATAAGCTGCGCAGCCTCCAAAAGCAAATCAAAGAAAAATCAGACATAGAAATATATTCAGTTGATTTGACCGACACCAAAAAACTTCATACCACCTTTACAGAACTTGTAGCAAAGCACGAACTCTATGCCGTCATCCTAAATGCCGGTGTAACCGCCTTTGACCTAGACCACCAAGTGGACCTTACACGCAAAAAACAGTTGATTGCTACGAACGTGGCACATACCACGGAGCTGGCACACTTGGCCATTCAGTATTTCCGCCAGTCAAACCAGCCAGGAGGCATTCTATTCATCTCCAGTATGGCCAGTCGCATCCCCCTCCCCTGGCAAGCTCTGTACTCGGCCACAAAGTCCTTCATTACCCACTACGCCAGTGCGCTCGCTTGGGAGAACCGAAACTCCGGCATCACCATCAGCGTCAGCCTACCCGGCGGCATTCAAACCGAAATGATCCGCAAAAACGAATTGGACCACCTCAGCGCCTGGCTACTACCCGTAGAAAAAGCCTCGCACCTAACCCTAGAAGGATTTCGCAAAGGCAAAAAAGTATTCACACTAACTTTCCTAGACGCCTTACAGGTCTTTCTAGCAAAAGTAGCCCCACAAGGGCTCGTCAACCAAGTGCTGGATCGAGTTTATCGCAAGCCCAGCAAGAAATAAAAGTCTAATGAAATTTCCGCATTTCCTTCTTTTGGCTGCTTATTGGTTTTGCTAGGATTTCTTTGATCTTATAAATCGGTCAAGGCATCTGTGATTTTCTGTGGAGGCTTTGGCGTATGCCTACGAGGGAAGGAATGGAAAAATGTTGGTGTAAATCGGATGTTGTAGTGGGATGTCTAACAAGTATTTTGCTGAGCCATTAAGTACTGGGGGTCTAGGCAATACGGACGAAGGATAGCTAACGGGTCCAGCGTTCGTCAACGGTATCCAGCGTTTTACCAATGATTAGCCAATGGCTGTTCGAGTGTTCAAATGAAAATTCTGCGGACCTAGTCACAACGGTTCACAATGGGTTTCCATCTAACATCAATATTTTTAATTCTCTAAGTTGTTCAATCCAGTGAGGTAGCTCAGTGATAAAATTATCTTTTACATCCATCTCTCTTAATTCATTGCAAGTCAGAACCCATTCAGGAATTACTATAATACCCTTGAAAAACTAGACCACGAGTTAAGTTGAAAAAGCGTAATTTGTGATATGAAAAAAAGCAGAAGAAAGTTCAGTTCAAGTTTTAAGGCAAAAGTGGCTATCGAGGCCCTTAAAGAGCGACAGACCCTAT
>JBCCSZ010000368.1:0-6676 GCA_039199225.1 Bacteroidota bacterium | reverse complement strand
AGCCAGCGCAGTTTGTACAACTTTTAAGGGAACAGAATTTTGTTTCAGAGGAAGCTTTTATACGAACAGTCTGTGGCGAGGAACATGGAAAGGAGTATTACCATAATTTGAAGTCGAGGGTGTTACAAATCTTACAGTCTCTTTGTTTGATGAGTCCTTCAAGAACAAGTAGTTTAGTGAAAAAAAAATATGATTTATGCTTGAAAAAATTTACCATCGCTCAAAAATTTCTCAATAAAGGCGAGAGAGAAGAAGGAATGCGACTCGTCAAGCAGGCGCATCGCATAGCTATTAATTATGATTTTGTTCATCTAGCATGTGAGACTTCTAGTATTTTATGTCGTAATCATGCATTCTATCAAGTAAATAAAAACAAGGCTATTTTTTTTGCAAGGCTGAACGAGGAATACTTACGGAATTATGCCGCTGAGAAAAAAGCAGAGAATGAGTTTTATCTTATTCTTGGAAATGGAGAAGGAATATCAGACATTGATGGTCTCCGTCGAGCTATTGAAAACATCAAGGCATTTCCTGGAGATAGCGTTAACTACCATTTTTATCGTCATAGATTGACGGTTCTCTACGGCTTCCAAATAAATGACTATCACTTGGTCATTGAACAATGCACGGCTGCTCTTCAATTTTTCAAAGGCAAAAAAGGCGTCTACGGTTCTAGCTATCAATTTTTTTATTCCAAACAAGCACTGGCCCAAATGGCCCTATCTCAATACCAAGCCGCCGGGCAAAACCTCCAACAAGCTGCCCAATACGCTCCCGCCAAATCCCTCAACGACTACATCCTTCGACTTTACACCACCCTCAATGCGCTCCATTCCGGACAGTACCAGTTGGCCTATGACCTCTACCGGAAAAACCGCAAGTGCCGCTTTGAAAACATCCGCGAACAATTTGCCATTATCGAAGCCTACCTTTGCTTCCTTTCCCATGAAGGCCAGTTACAGTTGCAACACACCTTCCGCCTCGGAAAATACCTCAACGAAACCTTCCGGGCGCAGGCCAACAAACAAGGAGACAATGTAGCCATTCTCATTGCAGAACTACTCGTCCTCCTAGTCCGCGATCGCAATCGTTTCATCGACCGCGTCGAGGAAGCCCGTCGTTACAGCTACAGACATCTCAAGGGCAGCGATACCCGCCGCGCCAAACTGTTTATCAAAATCCTTACCCACCTTCCGCGCGCCAATTTTCACCCCACCACCTTCGGAAAAATTGCGCGCCCACTCATCGACCAACTCGATGAATTGCCCATCCACATGGGCCACAACGTCTTGTTGGAAATAGTCCCCTTCCACGTACTGCTCCAAATGATCTTAATCCGCAAGCGCTTTCGGATTGCGTAGTTGATTATTACCGTTGAGTAACAAAGCATGAAATAGTCGTCTGAAGGGCGTGCAAGTTTGAGATTTTGTAGTGGTCACTCCAACCCCCTAACCTCAATTGGACTTCAAGATAGGAGGAAGTATCTATCAAGTGGATTGGAAAGACGAAAAGCCAAACTAAAAGTAGCCTGGCCCAGGGATTTTGTATTTTCGGAAATTCGAACATCCACACCAACTGTAGCTCTTTTCTGAAGAAGAAAGACAGTACGACATGGAGAATAGATCCGAAGGTTTGGATCAGGGAAAAAACAAGAATTCACAAGAAAATGCCTAAGTGAAAAAGGGATAGAAATATGTTATTTTCTGCTAACAGATATGTGATCTGTACTTGTGACAAGTGGCAATAAATAGAGTTAGTCGTTGAACAACTCCCAATGTCCACCTTTAGCGCCACCCACGCGTTTGAGTTTACTTTGTTCTTGTAGCTTTCTTAGGTTGCGTTCGATAGAGCGTTCTGTAACGCCAATATATGCTGAGAGCTCTGGGATCGTTATTTCATTATTCTCTTGGATGAGATCGAGGATTTTCCCCGACGTTTTCCCCGACGTTTTCCCCGACGTTTTCCCCGACGTTTTCTTCTTTTTGTTTTTGAACGTAACCATCAAACCAGAAAACGCATTTGAAAAATCCGGGGTAGGGAGGTTATAAGCTTTACATTCCTCCACCATCATAATTGTACCTCTTCCCCAAGCTTCTATGAGGCCAGCCCTGAAAAAGGTAGTCGCTATATCAGGATTGAATGGCATCGAAGGGTGATTGATCAAAAGCTTTTTAATGGTGAGTAACTTTGGTAGTTCTCCTGCATTCCAAATGGATATGTGATCGTCATAAACCTTAATCTGAATAGGATTCCCTGAACTATAGTCTTTATGTGCAACAGCATTAAGCAAAGCTTCACGTAATGCTGTTTCTGGGTATGGATATTCTTCCACCCTACTAATGCCTTGATAGCGAATTTGGGCTTCCAAGTATTTAGACAACAATAAATCCATTGTCTTTTCCACCTGCTCGAATAAATACCCATGAACTTCATCCTGAAAACGTAAGTCCGTTTCTGTACGAAAATAACCTATTTTGATATATGCGCCAGTAAAGAACCGTTCAGGATCGGGATGAAAAAGGAGAAGAGCGGCACGCTTGAGATAATCCTCTTCATTCAACCGAAGTTTTTCAATCAGCGTTTTACGATTTTTACTGAGAATTGATTTATCCAGTCGTTTTGTTTGCGTAGCACGCTCTTTGAAATAAGTAAAAGCATCTGAGCTTAAATCTTTGACCGAAACATGTGGTACAGGAATGCTGTCCCATGTTTTACCTTGCTTTTGGAGAAGGAATCTATTGAGTGCCGATCCTTTTAGTTCTTGTTTGGTGCTGCCTGTCCTGTAATGGAATTGCCCTTTGTAATTTACAGGGAAGGGGTAGGAGCCAACTTTTATAGAAAGCCAGTCTTTACCATTTGTTGTCTCAAGGTGAATATCAACGATAATTCCAAGAACATCCCTAATTTTGTTGGGTAAATCTTCCATTAGCTTCTTAGAGCTAGAAACTCCAAGAACATTTCCACTATCATCTTTTCCGATTTCAAGAATGCCGCCTTCGGCATTGGCAAAGCCACATATCCATTTAAGATATTCATCCTTCCAAACAGACTTGTATTCTTTATGTTGTGTTTCATCCATGATCCGTCAACTTTACCCTATCAGAGCGGCTCTCTAAATTTTTTAATCAAAAATAACGAGAAATGGATTATCACTGATAGGTTAGCCCACCTATTTTTAAATCTTTAGGTCTAGGATTCAAGAGTGAGTAACAATTTAGAGACGAATATTCAAAAGGTTCTTTAGGTGCTTTTATAAAATCTATACAACCGATGTACGATGATTTTGAGAACTCATTAAAGAAATTTGCAGCATTAAGCAGAGGGAATCAATCAAAGACAAGGAATAGGTATCTTTACAACATAAACCGACCAGGGATGACGGTCCAGTTGTAAATTATTGTTTTCTACTTGTTGGGGGTGAGGTAGGTTGAGTGTTGGGAACCTTTGAGGTCGTCTAAAAATGGATATTGATGAGTTGGGGACGCTTGATGATCGGATATTTCAACAGGCAAAAAGAAACAGATGGAGATTCAATTGAGAACAATTCTACCTTTTCATAAGCCTGTAAACAGAGAAAGGCCGGATGTGACTATCCGACCTTTCAAAGATGATTTATCTTTTTAACGACTGCCGAGGCAATTGCTGAGAAGTTTTTCTTTGTGTAAGTTGTTGACTTTCAGTCGTATTGCCTTTTGTTTTGTAGACCTACTAGGACTCGAACCTAGAATTACAGAACCAAAATCTGCTGTGTTGCCAATTACACCATAGGTCTGAACCACAAACTCCTAAGAGTTGGAATGCAAAATTATAACAATTTTAGAGCTTTGTAAAGTTTCCAGAATATTTTTTCTCATAAAAAGTTTGTTTCACCGCCGCTTGCCTGCAGAGCCCAGCACCGCCTTGGTCGGTCAATTGGGGCAAAATAGCCAAAAAATTATCCGTTTCGGGGCTAGTTCCTTATTTTGCACACATGCTTCAAGAAGATTATATCATGCGGATCATTCAGCAGTCTATGCGGCTGACGGCGAAGCTGACGGGCTTCCAGGACCCAGAGGAGCCTTTTTACATCCTTGAGCTCATCGACCAAGCTTGTACGACGGCCCTCAACATCGATCCCAAGCTGCTGGATGATTGGACTGAGCAAGCGCTTCGAAGCTGGATGCACGACTCCAGCCTCCACCCAGCACAAATTCGCCTGTTGGTCGAAATACTCGACAAGAAGGCCGAGATGGCGGCGCGCGCAGAGGAAGCATTTCAAGAACAGGCATTCCTTCAAAAGACCATCATCACCTTGGAATACCTCAATGATGTGGAGCAGACTTTTTCTCTCGAACGACAAGCCCGCATCCATCGGCTTAAGGAACGCCTCAACAACGATCTACCTAATCACAAAGAAGACTGAATTTTTGGTAACCAATATACGCACATGACTTACGACAACTTTACGATAAAGGCACAGGAGTCTATCCTCAAAGCACAACAGATTGCTGCTGGCTTGAATCAACAAATCGTTGGGACAGAACACCTGATAAAGGGAATAATGGAAACCGATGAGCATGTTCCAAAGTTTCTCTTCCAGAAAATGAATGTGGGAATAGCTGCCTTGGAAAAGATGTTGGCCGAAGCCATCAAGCAAACGCCCAAGGTCAAAGGGGATGATAAGCAGTTTTTGAGCAACGATGCCAACAAGGCCCTCAGTCGCGCCAAGAAAATGCTGAAAGAGCTTGGAGATGAGTACATTTCCGTGGAGTTGATGCTGCTGGGTATCATTCAAGGGGATGATAAAGGGGGGCAAATCCTCAAAAGTTTGGGGGCAACCAACAAGGGAATGCGCGGAGCCATTGAGGAATTGCGCAAAGGCCGCAAAGTGACCGATCAGCATACGGATGACCAATACAACGCACTCGCGAAGTTTGCCATCAACCTCAATGAAAGAGCAGAGTCCGGTAAGCTCGATCCCATCATTGGACGAGATGAGGAAATTCGCAGGGTGCTGCACATCTTGTCGCGCCGGAAGAAAAACAACCCCATCATCGTCGGAGAACCAGGCGTCGGTAAGACAGCCATTGTGGAGGGGATCGCCTGGCGGATTGTCAAGCAGGATGTGCCGGAGAACTTGCAGTCTAAGAAAATATTCACCCTCGACATCGCGGCCTTGATTGCCGGGGCAAAGTTCAAGGGAGAGTTTGAAGAACGCCTCAAAAGTGTGATCAAAGAGGTGACCGGTTCCAATGGGCAGATCATCTTGTTTGTGGATGAAATTCACACCCTCATTGGCGCTGGTGGTGGTAGCGGTGCCATGGATGCTGCCAATATCCTCAAGCCGGCCCTGGCTCGCGGAGAACTGCGAACCATCGGTGCGACGACCCTAGATGAATACCAAAAATATTTTGAGAAAGACAAAGCATTGGTCCGTCGCTTCCAAACAGTTGTAATCGATGAGCCCAGTGTGGAGGATACAATTTCCATCCTGCGGGGCTTGCAGGAGCGCTATGAGGTATACCACAAGATCGAGATCATGGACGAGGCATTGATCGCCGCTGCAGAGTTGTCGCATCGCTACATTGCGGATCGCTATCTGCCGGATAAAGCCATCGACCTCATCGACGAGGCTGCAGCGCGCCTGCGCTTGGAATTGGACTCGGTACCGGAGGAGATTGACGAGCAGGAACGAAAGGTGCGGCAGTTGGAGATCGAACGCGAAGCCATCAAACGCGAAAAAGATAAGAAGAAGCTTTCCAAGATCAATGAGCAAATTGCCAACTCGAAAGAAAGCCTGGAGTCTTTGACTGCTGCCTGGAAGAATGAAAAGGAGGTGGTCGATACCATACAAAACATCAAAAAGACCATCGAGGAGTTGGAGCAGCAAGCTGAAAAGGCAGAGCGGGAAAGTGATTTTGAAACGGTCGCTAAAATTCGCTACGGCAAGATCAAAGAGAAAGAGGCAATGCTCAAGGCGGCAGAAGAAAAATTGAACGAGCTACCAGAGGAAAATCGCTTTACCAACGAACAGGTAACGGCCAATGATATTGCCGAGGTAGTGGCGCGATCCACAGGGATTCCAGTGCAAAAAATGCTGCAGAGTGAAAAAGATAAACTCTTGAACCTAGAGGCTGAAATCGGTCAACGGCTGATTGGCCAGTTGGAGGCAGTTCGGGCAGTATCGGATGCGGTGCGCCGTAGTCGCGCAGGCCTACAAGATGCCAATCGCCCCATTGGGTCTTTCATTTTTGTGGGACCTACGGGCGTCGGTAAAACAGAATTGGCCAAGGCACTGGCCGAAGTATTGTTTGACGATGATCACGCGATTACGCGCATCGATATGAGTGAATACCAAGAGCGCCACTCCGTCAGCCGCCTGGTCGGGGCGCCTCCGGGTTATGTCGGCTATGATGAAGGTGGACAGCTAACAGAGGCCGTTCGCCGCAAGCCTTATTCTATTGTCTTGCTCGATGAAATCGAAAAGGCACACCCGGATACTTTCAACATCTTGCTGCAAGTGCTGGATGATGGCCGTCTGACAGACAATCGGGGGCGTGTGGCCAATTTCAAAAATACCATCATCATTATGACCTCTAACATGGGGGCTGAAACCATTCTGGAAAATTTTGAAGACCTCGATGCACTGGGCGACGAGCATCGTGATGAAATCATAGAGACGACAAAATCTGAAATT
>JBCCSZ010000367.1:0-6729 GCA_039199225.1 Bacteroidota bacterium | reverse complement strand
TTCCCAGAGCGACTGCGCACAGCACTTCTCGTTCGACTCCCTTCAAAAAACTTTCCACCTGAAATAAAGTAACGCTTCCAGCGATGCTCCATATCACAGTAGATAACCGACTCACCATCAGTTTTTTTTGTCAACCAAAGCAAATAAGATGGATAAAGCAGCTGCCAGCCAATCAGCAACAATCCCGATAGCAAGAGCAGCGGCCGAATGGCCTTCCACACGCTCTGCTGCTTATCTCCTCCTTTGCTTAGGATCATGTCGGGTGATTCATCTTTACGTACTGTACCCAAAGATAGGGCTCTTCGCGAAAGGTCTTTTGAAAGTGCATTCCGATTTTTTCGAGTACCCGGATGGATGCTGGATTGTCTTTTCTGGCCCGTCCCACAATCTTTTCCATTTGTAAGTGTTCAAAGCCATAGTTCAGGCAGGCCATTGCTGCTTCCGTCGCATAACCCAGGCCCCAATACCGGCGAATCAATCGAAAACCGAGATCAACCTCCTGCTTGTCTGGGCTGTATTTGAGGCCACAAAACCCTAGGTACTCCTCCTTTTGCCGGTCTAGTACGGTCCAACGACCAAAGCCATACTGCTGATAGTGGTCATAGCTTTCAATAAATAGCTGCGCGGCCTCTACAGATGTAAAAGGAAGGTCACCCGTATGGCGAATCACTTCCGGGTCGGCATTCATCTCGTAGAAGCCATTGGCATCTTTCGCCTCAAACTGCCGTAAGACCAGTCTATCGGTTTGAATGATGTGGGCCTGCTTCATTGGTTATCTGTAATGAGCTTTTTCTTCAATTGGAGGCTACTCCCCTTTCGTATGTTGTAAAGCCGTTTGACGTTTTTGGCCAAATAAGACTGAACAATGATTTTCCCTCCACCATACTCCGGCTTTTTCTGATAGGCCGTAAATCCTTGGTCGCAATCCTCCAGCTGTATATCCCGAATGGTGAGTACAGACAGGTCTTTGGAGGCCACCCCGATGGGGCTTCCTTTAATGTTGATTTGAAAAATAGTCGCATCACTTTCTTCTCCAATACTGACGCCTTTATCACCGCAATCCTCTGCTGTACAATTATCGATGAGAACAACGCTACCAGACAAGTCCATCCCATCGTTGCCCGTGCGCAAGAAGGTGGAATTACTGATGTAGCCTTTACAAAAATCTGCATCTAACCCATCGCTAAAGGTATCGCTGATTAGAGAATTGTTGAAACTAAACTCCGAGCGAACGATGTTCAGTCCATCCTCACAATTGTTGTTACGGAAGATGCTGTGGTTGATGGAAACATCAGATTCGTAAAAAGTCACTGCACCCGTCAACTCCCAGTTTTGGTATTTCAAACGATCCAGCCCATCGAAGATGGCGTAATTCATTTCGGACTCTATGGCTGCTTGCAGTACCGTCAGCCCGCCCCCCTTACCATCGCTACTGCGGATGATGATCGGTGTATCCTGCTGGCCGTACATAAAGATCGGCGATCGGGAAACAATCATGCCACCTTCCCGAATATCCATCTCGCAGCCTGCCTCAAAATGGACCCGCAAACCCGCGGGAATGCAAAGCGGCTTATCCAAAACAAACTTTCCTTTCTTAAAATACAGCATTCCACGACTCAGGCGGTAAGCAGGATGAGGTTCCAGTGGGAAATTTTCAAACAAAGCTTGCCGGGGCGTACTGCCAATGGGTGCTTTCCAGGGAGAAATAGCCGCGTGAAAAATGGTATCCAGGCCAAGAGGTCGATAAAAAAGGTATTTGGCAGAAGCCTTGACATTCAATTCTGTAAAGGCCATAAATTCTTGGTTCTGAAATGCTTGCCAGGCCATGGCAGGGGTAAAAGTATCCAATAATACCTGAGCATTTTTATTTTGCTCAATCAGTGTTTCAAATAAACGGGGATAAAAACCTTCCAGCAAGACCGGCGCAGCCAGACTATCGCTCAGCAAATTTGCCCGAGGGCCAAAGCCGACTACTTCCAGGGGTAGACCATGTGTGTTGGTCAGTTGCAGTTGCTTTCCAGCATCGCTGGATTTTTGGGTATATGCCCGCAAGCTGAGCTGATCAAATGGCAGCAGCAAAGAGCGAACGCGTCTGGTATTGATAAAAAAGGTACGACGATCGAAACTGGCATTTTCAAATTCTTCTTCCAGCAAAATTTCGCGAGACCGTAGGTCGGTTTCGATGCTCGCTAAAAAATCTTTGATGTATTCCGTTGAGCTGAAGCGATACAGATAGCGGACATATTTTTCGGTAAATGCCTTGTCCTGAAAAAGCTTATTGTCCAGGCGTTCCTGTTGTATTTTCCTCGGATTGAGCGCACCCTGCCCCAGAATGAAGTGCCTATTGGAAGCATTTCCTCCAAAGCCATCGAAACCAATGGGCTCTAGCAAGTTGGTCAGTGGATCAAAGTAAAAACGTTGGTTGTGCCAGGCCATCCCATGATAAGCCCCCATGATATCGCAAATGGCATAATAACGCGCCAGCTTATCAAGGTCAAACAGGTCTTCGGTAGCCTTCAAACCATAGCGGTACTGATGCATCAGCTGGTGCGCACTTTCAAACTGCTTGGCTAGCACGGGATTGGCCAGAAGCTGGTTTTCCTTGAATGGCCGGATGTCGGCAGCCTCCATTTTCTTGACCGTCTGGTTCAAATCGTGATCGACAACATCTACTTGTTGCATGCTGCGGGCCGCTCCTTCCCAAAAGCCATCTTCTATGAATTTAACAATCGGCCCTTCTCGACGGTGGTTGTATTCCAGCAAGACCTTGTCAAAATGTTCTTCAGCAGCATAGACCCCTAGGTTTTTATCATTGAGCTTGAGCTGTACAAAATCGTAACGGGTTGTCAGAACATCTTCCCTTTTAAAAAATTCGTGCAATACCCATTCCATCAAAAAAGCTCTTGCCTTGGGGGTATGCAGGGAAAATTCGCGCATCCGACGCCAAGTATCGGTATCGCGCATCCGAATGCGAAAAGACCATTTGTCGTCTTCCAAATGATCGAGCCAATCACCTTTGAGGCGGAGTTTAATTCTGCGGTCGGTACTGCTGTCAGAGGAATGCAAGAGACCTTTCACCCAATCGTTGTCAGTTGTCTTTAAAATGCCCAGCTGAAAGGCATCCACGCGTTTGTTCCGCAGACGCTGCATCGCCTCTTGGGAAAGATTGAGTGACAGAACTTCCAGTGGCTGAGAGAACTCCTCTGTTTTGGAGCCAATTTTTTCGATGGTCAAATCATCAAAATAGGTAGTCTGACGCCCACTGGTGTAGACATAGACCTTGACGTTTTCGACCTCTTTTGTCAACGGCAATTGAAAAGAGAGTTGGATTTTTTCCCAACCATTTTTCACTTCAGAGGCCAGATTTTCGCTGAAGTAAAAACCGCCTTCCCCTTCGGCCGAAGCAACCAGGTAGCCTTCCCGACTGCCTTGTTCCTGATAACGCCAAACAGTCGCACGATACAAATCACCAGCCTCATAAGGGCCAAAATCATATCCAAATCCAAACTGCAGTCCTTGTCCACTATCGACTTTACAAGAAAACTGACCAGAAAATGCCCGATCCTTACTCTGCTTCTCTCCGGCATTAAAAACAAAACCATCCTGGAGGAATTCACTACTGTCCGACACCAACTCTGCATTGCAATGAATGCGTTGCCCCTTCACCGGAGCCAAGGGCGGCGGCGGGGTCTTAGGTTGCATCAATACCCATCCTAAAAATAGGAAAGCCAGCAAAGCCAGAGCCATTCCCAGCAACTTCCGAAGGCTAGGAAAGGAGTTATTCGCTGCATCAGATACAATCATACAATCAGATCGGGTTGATCGACAATGGAAAGTCTGGTGGATTTTGACAAATTGACAATGGCATCCTTTGCCTTACTGAGTTGATCAACCGACTCGGCAGTACAAACAAAGGAAAGGTCCATCCCGGGATTGAGGGTATCCATTCTCTTGAGTTCTACATAAGGAAAATGATTTACCAACAAAGCCGTCACCTTACCCAAATCCTCGACATCCGTGTTGATGTTGACGAAAATCTTATCTTCCTTTTTCAAAACGACTTTTCCGGTCATTATCTTATTGATGTAGAGAATCAATAGGATGAGTACAAAAGAGACGATGGCCAGAATAGGCTGATTGGCACCACCTGCTAACCCCAGACCTATGGCAATAAACAAATAGGTCAGTTCCTCCGGGTCCTTGATTGCAGCTCGAAAACGGACGATCGACAAGGCGCCGACCAGCCCCAGCGATAATGCAATAGAAGATTTGACAATCATAATGATCAATAGAGTCCCCAAGGCCAAAGGCAAAAAATTGCTGGCAAACTTTGCTCTATTGGATATAGCATTCCCGTAACGGATGTAGAAAATGCGCAGCAGCGACACGAGCAAGGCAACGATGAGGATGTTGAATAGAAACTCATCGAAAGGCACATTATTCGTAAATTCTTCGATGTACTTCTCCTGAATTTTCTGAAGTATGTTCATCTATATAGGTTGGGTTTTGGATGGTTGAATCTGCGCAAAAATACCATTTTCTGGCGATTGGAAACAAAAAAAGGGTATTTCGAAACGAAATACCCTACAGAAACTATAAACAAACAAAAAACCGCCTACCTAAGCGGTAAGCTTAGCTTATTATAGTCTTGCTTGTTATCTTTGAAACAATAGTTTATTCAAAGTGTTTAACAAAAATCGATAATTTTTAAACAATAAGGCAAAAAAATTGAACGAAATTTGTGAAAAAGTGTGACAAAATTTTTCTCATTCTTACAATTATACTGTTATCAGGCTGTAACTCCCCTAGAGAAACTCCCAAACAGTACCTATTTCTGGGCCATACATATGATTGGGGGGCGCCCAACAGCGATCGAATTGACCGTCGATTGGAGCAATTACCCCTTCAAAACTATGACCAACTCTGGCTGGGCGGAGATCTCTGCAACCGAAGCAGCAAGAGTACCGCTACCCTCTCCTACCTGGATTCGATCCTGGGCATCAGTAAACCGACAACCCACTGGGCGCTCGGCAACCACGATTTAACAGAAGGCAATCTACAATGGATCGAATCAGCCACCGGCCGCAAGACTTACTACGGTACTTATTTCGACGGGCTCTACCTATTTGTCTTAAACACTAACTTCAACCATCCACAACTGGTTAGTACCAAAGACGACTGCCCTGCCCAAAATGAGCAATACGAGCTGTTTAAAGGCATTATGGATACCATCACAACAGCTTCCCACCTGGTTGTACTCCACCACCACAATCTTTTGACAGACGCCATTGCCAGGCAGCAGACCGATATGAACCTCACCTGCAATTTTTATAGAGACCAACTTCCCTTCAGCTGTTACTCGGATAGCTCTTTCCAGCAACAGATTTATCCCCGCTTGGTAGACGTCCAAAAGCGGGGCGTTCAGGTTGTGTTGGTCGGAGGAGACTTTGGGCAACGGCACAAGGGTTTTCAATTTCGTACGCAAGAAGGTGTCTGGTTCTTGGGTTCTGGCATTAATAACTCAATGGGCAGAGAACACATTCCCCCCTACGTGACAAATCTTCAGCGGGACAGCATACTGCTTTTTGAAAGGAATATCGAGAAGCGGACGCTTGAGTGGCACTTTTTGGCATTGGATGCCTATAAACATTGAGTATCTTTTCATTAAAACTTCACATTCTTTAACAAATCCTCAGTCCTTCTACCCAATTTTTAATAGAATGCTAACAGGCAATTAAGGTTCCTTAACTGCTGCTGCTTCGTCTTGGAATTGTAACGGATGCATTCCGCTATGTTTTGTTCACACCAAAATATTTATACAATGGTAAAGACACTCAAATTAGGCACCTTGGCATTGGCGATGTTACTTTCTGCTCAGGCAATGGCTCAGTTTTCCCTTGGGTTCCGCACCGGCGCGCATTTTTCGACCATTGATGTACCCATCCTAGACAATCAGGACATCATCAATTTCAAGCCTGCCTTCAATACCAGTATTGCAGCGATTGGTGAATATAAGATCAGTCAAAACTTATCTATACAGCCCGAGTTGGCATATACCCGAAAAGGATTCATCATCAAAGAAGGATTTGAGATCGGCGGCGAAAGAATCCCACTCCCCGTCGGTATCAGGAGTGACTTCCGCCTCAACTACATTGAAATGCCTCTGTTGATGAAATACGCCTTTGGACAAAACAAGGTTCGCGCTTACCTCCTGGCAGGTCCCAATGTAGGATATGCCACCAGTGGTCGCTTCAAAACACGCGCAACCTTGTTTGTTGACATTCCCATCAACAATACCAAATTTGATCTGGATAATTTAGACTTTAATCGCTGGGAAGTTTCGGGAACAGTGGGCGCGGGTATGACCATCGATACGCGAGGTGGCGCGTTGTTCATGGACGCTCGCTATACACACGGCCTGACAGATGTCAACCAGCTGCCAATCGTCGACTTGAATGCGAAAAATAGAGGGTTTGGGGTAAATATAGGCTACCTGATTAATCTACAGGGAGGAGGAACAAGACCTTAGCGTGTATTGATTGCCTTCGGCTTGTGATTTGGCGGTCTACTATGACGTAAGATAGCTCACCAAATCACGAGCCGTTCAGCTGTAACTACGGTATCTACGCTTTCGTCCATACTTCTGGCTCTTCATCTTCCTTGCGGCGATTGCGATACCAAATAAAGCCAATCGTACCAACAATCAGATAAGGAGCTGACAACATGTAG
>JBCCSZ010000366.1:0-6836 GCA_039199225.1 Bacteroidota bacterium | reverse complement strand
TTCATTTCATTTCAAAATCAATTGGTAGGGGCTGTCTCCCTGGTCCGAATTGATAAACACAACAAACTGGCCGAAATCGGATATTGGATCGACCGGGAACAACAAGGACAGGGCATTGTAACACGAAGCTGCCAGGCCCTCATCCGACATGTATTTACCCACAAAGACCTCAACCGACTTGAAATCAGGATGGCCACTGGCAATACCCGCAGCCGAAAAATCCCCCTAAAGCTTGGATTCAGCCACGAGCTAAAGCTCCGACAAGCACTTCGAATCCACGATACTTACCACGATTTGGAGGTTTTTGCTCTTCTAAAAAGAGACTGGATACAACAAATTAGAAATAATCCTTAAACGATTTGTTTATTAATAATAATTGTTTTAACTTACGTCCAATATCTCACATATTGTTTTAAACTAAAGTCATTACAATGATTAGAGATGATAGAATCCAACTAAACAATCGTTTTCGAGAGGTCTTCAAACTATTACTTGAACGCGGCGATGTCATCCTCAATGACCGAAATGGCAGGGGTATGGGTGATTTTGCAGATAAAATTCTGGGAAATCGCTCCTATGGACATATTGTTCGTGCCTTCCTGAATCCAGACGACAAGCGCGTCATAGACTATCGCCATGCTAGAGCTATTTGCCGTGAGTATGGTGTCAATGAATCGTATCTGGTCGATGGAATCGGAACGCCTTTTGGCATCGATCTGCCACAGGCTACCTCTACTAACAATGGCCCTCGCAGAAAAGGAAACATTTTGTTCACCAGCGTCCAAGCATTTGCCGGTTCAGGTGTAGATGTAGGAGGAGGTAATGCAGCCAGTGAAGAGCATGAGTTTTTCTCTATGCCTGGGGTCAGCGGCAGTGGACTTGTAGCCTTTCCCATTGAGGGTAATAGTATGACACCAGTCATCCAAGATGGTGATATTGTCATCTGTAGACAAATCAATGGTGTCTATGAAATCAAGGACAATTCTATATATGCCATCAAAAGCAATGGCTCCCTTTGGATCAAGCATGTGCAAGGCATCCGCAACAACAAGGGTCGCATCCATCGCTTAAACCTGATTTCTGCTAACCACCTCGAATTTCCACCTTTCGAAGAGGAAGTGAACGAACACACCCGACTGTATCAACTCATTCGGGTCATCAGCAAAATCTGATTTCCATAGTATAGTACAATGAAACACAAATGATCTTTTCAGGTCGGACAGACTCACCCTCTGCTCCGACCTGTTCATTCTTACCCCATTTCAACAAAAGCATTCAAAAGACAATCAATGCCCTCCAACAATCATCCCTCCCTTACATCCATCCACTTCGTCAAACAGGCTGAGACATTCAGTTGATAGGACATTACCCAAAATGTCCCTGTAGGATTACCCACCGAAAAGAACAGAGCTGAAAAGAAAATAAAACATTTTTTGTTTTTAAATTTTTCATAATTAAATTATTTGTTTATATTTGTATGGTACTTAAGCGGCTGATAACATTGCCTGTAAAGTAGACGGTTAAAGAACCAAACTTCAAAGTCTTTGCATCAATTTTCAGCCATACTACTTAAACCGTTTGTAGCCACTGAGCTAACAAGAAGTTGAAAAGAAACTTTTTATAGACCAAGCAAAAACTGCAGGCGATGCGGAAGCATCGACGAGCATTCCAAATAATGTATGGGTAAAAGCTTTCCTGCAAATGAGTCGTCCATTCGATTTTACAAACTGCTTATTTACAACAAAAGAACGAATAGTCGCCGTGATGGAGAACGCAAAAAGAAAAGAACTCAACAGACGTTTCAAGGAGGTTTACCAGCAGTTGGTAGAGCGCGGCGAGATTGTTAAAAACTGCAGACAAAAAAGCAAATCCGCTTTTGCACATAAAATAGGGACCAAGGGCCACATCATCGACCTGTTCCTACAGAGCAAAAGAACCATCACCTATGAACAGGCCAAACACCTTTGCGCTCACTACGACATCAGCGAAGCGTACATGTTCCAAGGAATTGGGACACCATTTGAGAAGCCAAGGATTCCTGATCCGGAAAAAAAATTAGCGATGGCGCTTGGAATTAATTTTTCACCAAACATTCTTTTCACCAATATCGAAGCCTTTGCCAGCAACACCGTAGGGGTCGATCTATTGGAAGAAAACGAAAGCTTTCACATACCAGGTCTTGAGGGAGACTTGGTTGCATTCAATATCAACGGGGAAAGTATGTCGCCAACCATTTTGGCAGGTGACATGGTTATCTGTACCCCACTCAAAGAAAAACACGAGATGGTAGACAACGATATCTATGCCGTCGTAGCCAACCAATCTGTCTGGGTAAAAAGGGTCAAACGATGCCTGGATAAATATGGCAGATGGACCCATCTCAAGCTTATTTCGGACAACTACCTCGAATACGATCCTTTTATCATCGAGTTGACAGAAGTCCGAAAGCTACTCCGAGTCAAAAGAAGGTTGACAGGTTTCTTTTAACCTTCTCAGACGATAATTATTAGGATAGTCTCTCTAATCATATCCTGCTGTTTTTTGATTCCTGCTCCCGGATTAACAATCCGGGAGATTTTTTTATGCGCTACATTATTGTTGAAGGCGCTGCCGCAAAATTTCGTAAAGTATCACACCGGCAGCTACCGACACATTTAGAGAATCCGTCTCTCCCCGCTGCGGAATGATGAAACGCTCGTCCGCCTTCCGGAGCAGTGTGGCTTGTACCCCAGCACCTTCCGATCCCAGCAAAATAGCTGTAGGCCCACCCAACTCCAATTCAAACAACTGTTTCTCTGCCTGTAAATCACTGGCCAAAACCATCAGACCAGACATCTGCAATTGTTGAATCGCCAGCCCCAAACTAGGCACCCGACATACAGGTATCCGAGTCAATGCCCCTGCCGATGTCTTGACAGACTCAGCATTGATGGGTGCGGCCGACTTGGAGGCCACAACCAGCGCATGCGCGCCCAAGCATTCGGCAGAGCGCGCAATGGCCCCAAAATTCCGCACATCGGTCACACCATCCAATAAGACGATCAAAGGAGTTACCGACTGCTCGAACAGGAAAGGACGGATGTCCTCCAAGCGCTGATAGGCAACCAGCGCAGCAAACGCAATAACGCCTTGATGATTGCCCCCGGTTACTCGGTTGAGCTTCTCCTTCGGAACATATTGCAGTGGAATGTGTTGCTCCGCAGCCAAGGTCCTCAGCTCTTTTTCATAAAGGCCACGCCCTCCCTTCTGAAGGAGGATTTTGTCGATCGACTGTCCCGACTTTAAAGCATCCAAAACGGGATGCCTCCCATAGATGATGTTTTGCTTACTCATAGCTTGCAAAGATGGTCATTTTAACAATAAATGTCGCCAAGCTTAAACAGAATGCTTCGCAAATACCTGATAATCTTATTCAATTTTGAGTAAATTGAGCTTCCGTACCAACTGACACTATTACTGCCTTAAATTAAGTCGCTACAAATAGGAGATTTTAAGGAAAATTCCTGCTGATGGGCAGGTAAGGTTGGTAAAAATCTACGATTTTGTAGCAAATTTTCGAATTGACAAGCTCCCTTCAGGAAGCTTACCCGCTCACTAGACGGGAAATCACAACTTAAATCATCTTTTCGTAATCAAAACTTGTACAGAATATGCTAAGAGTGTTTACAAGATTGGCTGCAATCATCGCCTTCTCGGGATGTATGATCGCGGTTGTTGGCCTACAGGCGCAATCCCTTGCCCCACTGGATATCGCCAGGCAACATATCGAACAAAATTTTGAGAAATGGGGACTGACAAAAGAAGATATTAAAGACTTACACCTCAGCGCTCACTATACGGATAAGCACAGCGGGAAAACCCGCTTCTTCTTCGTACAGCGCCATCAAGGTATCGAAGTGGCCAATGCTGTTCTCAACGTCGGGGTAACCAAAGACGGAAAGGCTTCCAACATTGGACATCGCCTGACAGCTAAGCTCGCTCAGAAAGTCAATGCAACTTCGTCTGCCATTAGCTCCCAAGCAGCCGTATACAAGGTCATCTCTGACCTGAACATTCCACAGGCTCGCATGTCACTCAACGAGGTAAAGGCAACAGACGGCATGCATTTCGAATACCGAGCAGCAGGAATTGCAGCTCACAACATCAAGTCTGATCTTTGTTACCACAAATTGAAAGATGGCAGCCTCAAACTAGCTTGGAACGTCATCCTTCAGCCAAACGGCAGTGTAAACAAATGGCGGACTAGAATCGATGCGCAAACCGGCAACGTTCTCAACAAAGAAAACCTGACACACGCTGCCTCTTATTATCCTGAACATAGTTCTGCGATTTGCGACAATATCGATCGCCAAAAGAAAACGACATCCACCACTCGCAAAGTAGCTGCCGCGCCAACAGCAATGGGTGCGACCTACAATGTGTTTGAATTTCCTACGGAAAGCCCTAACCACGGCAGTCGTGTCCTGGCAGCAGATCCACACGATCCAACAGCCTCTCCATTCGGATGGCACGATACCGATGGAATGGATGGCGATGAATACAGCATCACACGAGGCAATAATGTTCATGCCTATGAAGATCGGGACGGCAACCTCAGAAGCGACAACAATGAGCCAGATGGTGGTATGAACATGCTCTTCGATTTTCCTTACGACCAAAATGACGAGCCTATCGACCACATCGATGCAGGTACCGTTAACCTTTTTTATGCCACCAATTTCCTCCATGACTTTTCTTACCAATATGGTTTTACAGAGGAAGCAGGTAACTATCAGCAGAACAACTACGGCAATGGCGGAAGAGAAGGCGATCAGATGTTTTCACGCGCACAAGCGGGTGCAGAGCCTAACGCACAAGGAAACCGCACAGTAAACAACGCCACCTTTACACCATCTTTTGATGGAGATACCAGCTACATCAGTATGTTCGTATGGACCAAAGGCTTTGCAGCCAACGATCTGATTAAGGTCAACGAGCCAGCCGCTGTTGCAGGACTCTACGAAGCAGGACAATCGGGTGCTAACTGGGAGTGGGGTTCAGATATTACGCAAAATCCCATCACGGGAGAAGTTGTAATTATAGACGATGAAAGAGGTGCTACAACGGATGCCTGCCAGCCTATTGCCAACGGGAGCGAGATCGACGGCAAAATTGCATTGATCGATCGGGGTACTTGCGAGTTTGGATTCAAAGCATTGGCTGCCCAGGAAGAAGGAGCGATTGGTGTACTGATCTGTAATGTTCGTGGTGATGGTGTCATCACAATGGGTGCAGGAGCTGTTGGAAACGATGTGACCATCCCTGTATTGATGATGGGTCGCGAAGATTGCGCACGCATCCGTGTTTTCGCGGGCAGTGGACTCAACATTACCTTCGAACAACCTAGCTTCCCTGGCCCAGAAGAACTCGATGGCGACTTTGACAACGGTATCATCGCTCACGAATATGGCCACGGCATTAGCAACCGCCTAACGGGTGGTCCTTTCAACCTTTGCTTGACCATCACAGAGAACGATGCGGTTATTGGCGAACAAGCCGGAGAGGGTTGGAGTGATTTCTTCACTCTGGTTACAACAGTCGAAGACGGAGACAAAGGCGAGGACATTCGCTCAATCGGAACTTTCCCTTCCCGCCAACCAACAGATGGCAAGGGTTTCCGCCCACTACCTTACACAACCGACCGTAGCATCAACTCGGTGACTTATAAGGATATTGCTAGTCTACCTGTACCACATGGTGTCGGATTTGTATTCTGCTCAATGCTTTGGGATATGTACTGGGCATTGGTCGATAAGTATGGTTATGATCCGGATATAACGAACAAAAATTCTGGAAACAGCAGAGCCATTTTACTGGTTATGGAAGGATTGAAAAACCAGCCTTGCTTCCCAGGTTTTGTCGATTCCAGAGATGCCATCCTTCAAGCTGAGCAAGACTTATATGATGGTGTTGATAATGAGTTGCTTTGGCAAATCTTTGCATCCAGAGGTTTAGGCTTTAGCGCAGACCAGGGATTGGTGGACAACGTTGGCGATGGCATTGAAGCGTTTGACCTTCCTCCAAGATATGTTAGAGAGTTGAAAATCTCTAAGTCCATGTCTCCTCTAGTAGATGCCGGCCAGGAAACAACGGTAACCATCACTGTTCGCAACGACAAAGAGTCCACAGCTACGGGCCTCAATGTAACGGATGAGTTGGATGGTACGACCTATGTAGCTGGTTCCATTAGCAATGGACTGACAGCCAATGTTGTTGGTGATATGATTTCTGTAGACATTCCAGACGTAGCAACCAACCAAGAATTCACCTTCACCTATAGACAAAAAACCAGTGACAGCAATGTTTCCATTCGCTATTTCTACGATCCAGTGGATGACAACTCCATCGATACCTGGTTTGACACCAAGAGCATTGAAGGCGAAGATGTCAGCGAAGTTGGTTGGATTATTTCCGATATTGACGGCGGATTCAAGGGAGACTTTGCTTGGTTTGCCAAGGATTCTTCCGCAGAAACAAGACAATCGCTTTTTACACAAGACCCCATCACAGTTTTGGGTGCCAATCCAGTCTTGCGCTTTTACCATAAGTACCAGACAGAAGCTGGCTTCGATGGTGGTATTGTCGAACTCACTCCAGACGAAGATTCTTTCGACGGCGAGTATGAAAACTCTGGTGATCGAATTCTTCGCAATGGTTATAGTGGCCCAATTTCCTTCTTCACCTTCGTTAGAGAAGACTTCCCCGCTTACTGGGGAGACCGCTCAGATGATTGGATC
The DNA here is from genome assembly GCA_039199225.1 of Bacteroidota bacterium. Taxonomy (GTDB): domain Bacteria; phylum Bacteroidota; class Bacteroidia; order Chitinophagales; family Saprospiraceae; genus JBCCSZ01. The sequence continues at coordinate 60 of JBCCSZ010000366.1, read as the reverse complement.
GATACCTATGTTGATCTGAGTGACTTTAGAGGAGGACCATTGAATGTTCGCTTCCAACTC
>JBCCSZ010000365.1:0-6848 GCA_039199225.1 Bacteroidota bacterium | reverse complement strand
GATTTTTATGTTTTCTTATCTTCAAGTTTATAGCTTCTTCATACAAAACTTGTAAATTTTCTTTCCATTTGTAGTCAAATAAGGGTAAAACATATTCATAAGCATTTCAACATGTTCTTTTATAATTTCTCGAATGCTTCCATCGCAGTAAATTGCTGAAGATGAAATCCAATAATCACTGAAGATTCTTATTTGTGTAATCAATTTTTCATATTCACTTTCATATTCTTCTTTTCGCATTAACTTTTTGGTTATCATTTCCTTTATTTGATTTCTGTACATCTGAGCCCTCACTTGTTCTACTTCCAAAAAAAAATTATGGAGAGATTTGTTTGTTCTCATTATATAGTTTAGATCAATCATGAAAAATCTAAATTTGTATAACACTTCAAATCCGGATTCAGTTGCCCTTAGTAATCCCAAAATAGTGTCTTCTTCTCCTTTTAATTGGTCATTTTCTCGCTTAGCTGCGCTCAATATTCTTAAATGGAGCTGATCTAAAATTTCATTCTTGGTCTTAAAGTGATAGATCAAATTAGTATGACTAATTCCTATTTCAGAAGAAATTTTCCTTAGCGAAACATCAGCAACTCCATATTTATTGAATAGTTGTTGAGCTGAATCAAGAATTTTTTCTTTGGTTTTTTTCATTTTTAGTACAAGTGGTCTAATTTTTTAGTACATTTGGTCTAAAATAATAATTTTCAACTTCATTTAATCATGACACGTAGAAATATCCCCCAAATAATTTACCAACCCTGGTTTCCTTCTTTTCTTAAAAACTGTGTTCACGAATTTTTGACGTGGTTTGTCATTCAAATAAATGCCGCTAAACCATTCATGCCGATTATTGAGAGAGGGTTAAAATACTCAAGTGATGATTCGATTATCAATATTGAGCAAGATACAGGTGCAGGAATAAGCACATTAAGACCATTTCTGTCTCCATCTACCTCAATCAGTAATATTCGAATTGAGCAGTTGGATGCTGAAAAAATCAAGCTTAATGGCCTCTTTGTTAGTATTAATTCATTTCATCAACTAACAAGAGATCAAGCTACTACATTGTTAACTAAGGTAGCAAAAAGTAATAGACCTATTGCTATTTTGGAAGGTAATAATGATAGTTTGTGGCAAGTAGTTGGAATGCTATTTTTCGTTCCTCTAACAATAATTTTAACAACTCCTTTGGTTAAACCATTTAGATTATCCAGGATAATTTTTACTTATCTAATTCCTATTCTTCCTTTAGTAACTCTTATAGATGGATTCATCGCATTATTTAAACTTTATTCACCTCAGGACCTTACTGAATTGACAGATAATATTCGAATAGTCGATTATACCTGGGAAAGCGGAAAACTTGATAATGGTCGCGGTGGAAAAATTATTTATTTATTAGGAATTCCCCAGAATAGGTAGGTTGATTATTTTTATTCGCCTCCAACTACAGTAAAAATGCACAATTCATTTTTGCGAGTGGCCTCCTAATACTTACGGCGTTTCTGAAAAATTTAGGATGTCGTCATTCACCATTTCACTTATCTGTTCAGAGCAGTAGAAAGAAATTCGTGGCGAACATTTTCATTCAAAAATTTTCCTCTGTACTCAGTCGTCACTGTTTCCGCGCCTTGGTGTTTGCCGCCTCTGGTCTCCATGGACATGTGGCGTGCCTCGACATAGACGGCAATGTCTTCCGTATTTAGAACGCGACACAGCTCATCGGCAATTTGCCTGGTTAGGCGCTCCTGAACTTGCGGACGACTTGCGTAGTAGGCAACAATTCGGTTGAGCTTGGACAAGCCAATGACCTTCCCGTTTGGAATGTAGGCCAAATGGACTCTTCCGACAATGGGCTGAAAGTGGTGTTCGCAAGTCGATTGCACCTCAATATTGCGCTCCACCAACATCTGGCAATGTTTATATTCATTGTCAAACAGTGTAGCAGCTGGCTTATTGTCCGGATTCAAACCTTTGAAGATTTCCTTGACATACATCTTAGCAAGCCGACGGGGTGTCTCCATAAGCCTATCGTCCTTCAAATCCAGACCGAGTGTGTCCATAATTCCTCTGAAGTGCTTTTCAATCCGATCTATCTTTGCCTCCTCCGTCAATTCAAAAGAATCATCCCTGATGGGGCTTCCGTTGCTCATTGGAAGATCGGACGAATTGTCTTCAGTGAAACTATTCACAGAATTCAGTTCGTTATTGTCAGACAATTTCATGTTCTTATGAAGTTTAAAATATTTGAATTTATCTTTGCACCACTGTAACAACAATACATCATCAATGTTCTTAAAAAACTTCACCACAGCTGTTGGTTATTTCTTAGCAGTTCCCATTTTCCTACTACTACTGGCTGCCTGTGGCTCTGGTGGATCGTCTGATCCATTTGCCAAATGTCGCTATGCCAAACCCGTTGCGATTTTCTCCGATTCGCTGTCAGCTGTCAAACAGCACCAGTTCGAACTTCGCGAAAATACAGGCTACGAAAAAGTATTTTTTGAAAGTGGTATGGAGCTGGAACTCTTCCAATCTGGCTGTGACAACATCAAGCAAGAATTCCGCTTTTCCTTCCCGATCAAACACCAACAGGACGAGCCACAGTTTTGGATTGAACAGGCCATTGGCTTGCTGAATTACATGGGCAACCTATCCGAAAAACAAAAGCCTTTTTTGATGTGGAGCAACATGATTCGGCAACAGCAGCAACAGATGGACATCGGGGAAGCCTTCGAACTCGAACCGGGCGTTTTTGCAAAGGTAGACCGAATCTTAAGTGACAATAACACAATGATTCTCTTGGAGTTATCTACTCGCTAAGGAAAAATCAATCCATTGGTAGCCTTCAAAACCAAGCTTGAAGATCGACGGATTTCCAGCTCGTGTGCGCATTATTGATAAATAAAAATATCTGTCATTTAGGAGAAACATTATTTGTTTGCCTTAAGTCTATTACCTATCTTTGATTGAACCATAAGCTACTTGCCAGATGAGCTGTCGAGAACAACCCCGAACCTCTGACAAGGTAAAATCGGATAAACTACTATGAGAAAAATGATGGTACCGCTGGCTTTGCTCGCGCTTCTCATCTGGATCATAGGAGGTAGCTGGTGGTACAGTCAGCAATTCATCTCTGTTCAAGCTTCTTCACCTGCCGAGGGTGAATCGTCTGAGCTTTCCCATCTTTCTATTTCTCACAGTAGTTTTGAAACTGACGCCATTGAAGCACTGGCTTTCAACTTTTCTGATCCAGAGCTTCAGGTGAGTACACATACCCACAAGTTGATTCGACAATTGATCGATCAACTGAAAGAAGTAAATCAGGTTTTATTCTTAAGGGGGCTGTACCTTGACACGGAGGAATACAAGGGTAGTTTCGATAATCTCGGATTGGCTAGGGCCGCTTTTGTAAAGCGATTTATGGTCCGACTAGGTGCCAAACCGAGCGACATTGAGATCGGCGGCCAGCGCGTGTCGCAGTTGCTCCAAAGGGACAACCAATTGCTCAATGCCGTACAATTTGAACTGACAAAGTCCGAGTCGATTGTCGAGCCATCCAAACCAACTGCCAAATGGACAGATTTGATGCGACCGTTGAATCTTCAATTCCGCTCTGAGTCCACCGATTTGGAATTGACGCCTCAACTACAAACGTACCTGAAAACAGTTGAGCAACTATTACAGGAGCATTCTGGTGCTATGATCTGGATTTCAGGTTTCCGAAGATCAAAAAAGGACCAGCCCTCGACCGTTAGGAGAACCGAGTCCGTACAGCAACTTTTCTTGCAGCAAGGATTCGATGCCAAAAGAATTGTTCTTCAATACGAACAGGAAGCTTCCAACCGCCAAAGCCAATCGACTCCGGGCGATGCCATTCGCCGGGTAGAAGTAAGGGTATTAAATCGAGAATGATGAACTGGACGAGCGTTTTACCTTTATTGATCCTCCTGACAGGAGCCGCCCTGCTTGGTTTTTTGCTGGCCAGGGCCATGATTGTGGGTCGCCGGGAAGAAATCAACATCCATCGGCAGCAACTGATGGAGGAATGCAACGATCTGAAACAGCAGAATACCGAACTGATTCACCACTTGCAAGGCATGCGGGATGAACGCCACCTCATGGAAGATATTGCAGTCAAGCGCAAGGAGGAACGCGAAGCCTTGGTGCAAAAAATCAGCCAGCTGGAACGCGAAAAGGCATTCATCATCCGAGAATTTCATCAGCTCAAGTCAGAAACACAGCCTGGCGAAAACAAATTCGAGGTCCAATGGCAGCAAGAGAAGGAAGAAATGGAAGAAGTGCTCGATCGCCTCAAGAAAACGATTGTCGTATTGAACAGTGAGCTCAATACGCTAAAAGATAAGACCAGCATCAACCCCCACGGTACAGAGATGGGCGACGATGCTTCGGAAAAATTTAAGTAGAAGTAGTATCAGTAATGTTTCCAACCCCGCCTCAACAACTGTCGCGGGGTTATTTTTTTGCTCTTTCTGGACCCTTGCCTTATATTTGCGGCGGTTTTGGTAGGCCCATCTTTCGTAGAACAGAACCTAATGGCCTGCTAGGAGTTTTACTTTTGAAAAACATCCAAAAAAATACATCATATGAAATACGATCTGATCGTTATCGGAAGTGGCCCGGGAGGTTATCCTGCCGCCATTAGAGCCTCTCAATTGGGGATGAAAGTAGCCGTTGTGGAAAGAGAATCCATCGGAGGTATCTGCCTCAACTGGGGCTGTATCCCAACCAAGGCATTGCTGAAAAGCGCCCAGGTATTCGACTATATCAACCATGCCAATGATTATGGAATAGAAGTCAAATCGGCCAAAGCCGATTTTGGTGCAATGATCAGCCGCAGCCGCAAGGTGGCCGATGGCATGAGCAAAGGGGTCAATTTCCTGATGCGCAAAAATAAAATAGATGTCATTATGGGTACAGGCAAGGTGGCTCGTGGCAAAAAGGTAGAGGTCACAGATGCCGAAGGTAAAACGACTTCCTACGATGCCAAGAACATCATCATTGCTACGGGTGGCCGCGCCAGGGAATTGCCCAACCTCCCAATCGACGATAAAAAGATCATCGAGTACCGGAGAGCCATGTCTATGGACAAGCAACCTAAGAAAATGGTTGTCGTAGGTGCCGGCGCCATCGGCTGTGAATTTGCCTATTTCTACAGCACCATCGGTACAGAGGTCACCATTGTGGAATTTCTGGAGCAGGGATTGCTACCGAGAGAAGATGCGGATGTTTCCAAGGAGTTAACCAAAATTTTCAAGAAGGCAGGCATCAAGATACTGGCTAATACCTCGGTAGAAGCAGTCGATACAAAGGGGCGCGGCTGCACGGTCAAGATCAAGAGCCGCAAAGATGGTAAGGAAGAGGAGATCAAGTGTGATGTCGTTCTATCGGCGGTTGGTGTCAGTCCAAATACGGAAAACATTGGCTTGGAGGCCCTCGGCATCAAAACCGAGCGTGGTTTGATCCAGGTTGATGATTTCTACCGCACCAATGTCGAAGGCATTTATGCCATCGGCGATGTCACAGCCGGCCCTGCGTTGGCCCACGTCGCGACAGCCGAAGGCATCATTTGCGCGGAGAAAATAGCAGGGATGAACCCCGAACCCATTGAATACAACAACATTCCTTCCTGCACCTACTGTGTTCCCGAAGTAGCATCCGTGGGATATACGGAGGTAGCTGCCAAGGAAGCAGGCTACGACATCAAAGTGGGTAAATTCCCATTCTCGGCTTCTGGAAAGGCCAGTGCAGGCGGTGTGAAGAATGGATTCGTCAAAGTCATATTCGATGCAAAATATGGCGAATGGTTGGGTGCACACATGATCGGTGCCAACGTAACTGAGATGATTGCAGAGGTCGTTGCTGCTCGGAAGTTGGAAACAACCGGCCATGAAATCATTAAAACTGTACACCCTCACCCTACCATGAGTGAGGCCGTGATGGAGGCCACAGCCGCAGCCTACGGCGAAGTCATCCACCTCTAAAAAATACCATTCTCCCGTTGACCTCTGAGAAGGCCCTTTCATCGCCACCTCACTGGTCAACGGGCCTTTTCACCACAACCTTCTCCCCCATTTATTGTTGTTACAGGCAAAACCAGTCTGTATGCCCATCGCCAAGCTACTCATCGCCTACCTACTCATCAGCCTCGTCTTCTTCCTCATCGATATGATTTGGCTTGGCTGGCTGGCCAAAGACCTTTATCAGAAAAACCTTGCCCACCTCCTCAGCCCTACCGTCAACTGGACAGCCGCCGCCATCTTCTACGCCCTCTACATCATCGGCATCATGGTATTTTGCATCCTACCTGCCGTCGACAAAGGCTCCCTCAGCTACGCCATAACCTACGGTGCCTTCTTCGGCTTCATCACCTATGCCACCTACGACCTCACCAACCTAGCCACCCTACGCGACTGGCCCGTCAAAGTCGTCCTAATGGACATCAGTTGGGGTGCCGTCCTCTGCCTCACCGTTTCCACCGCCGGCTACTATATTGTCCAATGGCTTTCTCCTGCCGTCCAATAAAAATTCATTCAGCTAACAAATCACCAAATCACAGATCACGAAACACTAAATCACAGATCACCAAATCACAAATCACAAAACACCAATTCACAAAACCTCAAGCGCCTCCCGAAACGCCTCCTCCTCCACTGCCTCTAGCTGAATTTGAACGTTCACCCCATCAGCAATAACAGCCTTCTTTTTGCCCAGATGCAACTGCTCGTCTTGAATAGAGATCGCAAGTATGTACACTTCTTCACCGACTGGCAATTTTGTTTTGGGCTCAAAGTCTCGGGTAAAAGTATAGCGCCCTTCCAAGTCGG
>JBCCSZ010000364.1:0-6953 GCA_039199225.1 Bacteroidota bacterium | reverse complement strand
TTTTGAAGTAAAGAAGATTAGATTTCCAGCAGTTCTTAATCCAGTATAGTTATACCTTGGTGGTTACATGCAAAATAAAGGTCTGAACTCATCGTAGAAGATGGGACAGACAATATTCAAAGCGTTCATCCGAGCGTCTGAAATTTCTATGTTTTTTAGTTGCTAAATGCAATTAGAAGAGTGAACAATCTATGCCCATAGCGAAAGTATTTTACCTCTTGAAAAGGCGCCTTTTGGGAGTGGAATATTTTTAGAGAAGGGCCTATGCTTCAATATTTTAGTACCCAAAATTTAAAAAAAAATTATGATGAAAATTGTTTCACACATTAAGAAAATTGGACTGCTGGTACTTTTACTAGCCTTTACCCACAGTATCTTTGCACAATGCGATGGTAGAAGAAAAGATGTTGTCAATGACTTGTCTCCTACTGAAAGAGAGGATTTGCGCGATTTGATTATGGACTACTTAAATGTTGGTTTCGATCCTTTCGCCACAGGGGTCAACCAGTATCCAAACGTAGCTGTACACAGTATTAATCCATTCAATTTTCACAACTATGCAGAGGAATTTTTGACTTGGCACAGAGCTTACATCGCCGGTTTGGAGCAATATATTTTGGAACAAGGAGAGACTCAGTTTTTGCCACTTCCAAAATGGAACCCAATGGATCCGATCCCTACAGAGTTTTTCAATGGAACTTCTGTTTTGCCTGGTTCTGCTTTTCCCTCTTTAATCAATCAAGACCCGAGTTCTGTTTCTTCCTACGACTTTTCCACTTTTACCAATGATGTGACTTTGTGTAACTTTTCCAATATCGATGCTATGGCTGGTAGCCTTGAAAGCGAGCACGATTTTGTTCATGGTGCCATTGGTGGTTCCATGGGAAGTGTTGCCACTGCTTCTGGAACTGCGATCTTTTGGTTGTGGCATGCTTGGGTCGACGATGTGTACCACTGCTATCAGGAACTTTGCCAGGGACTGAGTTCAGACCTTTGGAGTGCAGACGATGGCAGTGATGTGGCAGCCGAGCCATATCCAAAATCTGTGATGTGGGTAAGTGATGACATCTGGGTTCGCAATACCAACGATGGCTTCCAGAATCAGACGCATGAAAATCCTGAATATGTCAGTGGTGGTTCGGTTTACGTCTACATCAAAGTTCGCAACAACGGAGCGATGCCAAACGAGGATGGTGTAGGTACCGTTAATTTGTACTGGGCCAAGGCATCCACCAATTTGTCCTGGACCTTCCCTTGGACGGGTGCAAACTTCCCAAACCCCATCAACTTACCTGCCGGTGGCCCGATAGGATCACAGCCGCTGCGGTCGATCAACCAAGATTATACAGATGTTTATGACATCAATCAAAACGGGAACATCACCGAAGTACTCAGTGATTTTACCATCTATGAGTTTGCTTGGAGTCCACCCAATCCGGATGACTATCAGCCCTTTGTCAATCAGATTGGAAATGGCAGCCACGAACACTTTTGCTTGTTGGGACGAATTGTCGAGCCAGGGGGAATGACTTTCCCAGAAACAACGGCACTGGGCAGCAATGTCAATAACAATAACAATATTGTTTGGAAAAATATCTCTCTGAAAAATGATATTGCCGGACTCATCGGTGATGATCCAGACTGTGTATTTGTGGGTAACTTCGACAGAATTCCAATGGAAGATGCTGGCTTTCTAGTTGTTTTCCCAACAGAAAAAGACGCTACCTTGTTGGATGTGGCAGATGTTCATTTTACAGCTTCTCCGGGATTGGGGGAAATGATACGACGGGTCCGCCCGGTAGGTTTTGATAACCTACGAAATGGCACCCTGGCGCTGACAGATCGCGAGGCTAGTATCACAGGGCTAGAGTTTGCGCCCCAACAAATGGAAGCAATCTGTCTTCAGATCATTCCACGAGTACAAACGACCGCTACCTTTAACCTGGATTTGATACAAACCCAGCGGGGACAAACCGTCGGTGGAGAACGCTATACCATTACCATTGGCCGAGCAGTGAAAGATCGAAACAGTGAAGAAGAACAAACCATCAGCATACAAAAACAAATCTCCGAACCAATCTCCATCTTCCCGAACCCAGCCAAGGATTTTGTAACCATCCAGGCATTGGATTTCGGACCCAAGCAAGCGCGCATCTTTGATCATTCAGGTAAACTGATGAAAATGCTCCGCTTCGACCAGGTCACAACAAACGTAGATATTTCTGACCTCACGACTGGCTTCTACCTGATAGAGGTGACCAACTTGGTCAGCCAGCAAGCTAAGACACTTAAGCTGATTGTCGAATAATCAGCGTATAGAATATAAGCTGTAACTTTTGTGTAAACGTTTTTTAGATATGGGTCATTCCGGCTTTACTGGAATGACTCATATTTTTTGATCCGATTCAAAACACAGCGTGGGACCTGTAGCCCTTTGAAAGATGATCAAATCAGAAAACTGACATATCCCCAATAATAAATTTGTTTCTCCTGACCCAACCCTTTACCTTAACACCACGTCATTATTAGTAAAGACGCCCTCGTGAATGGTGAAACAACATTTTTGCAAAAGTAGCCTACTCCAATATTTTGCAAGTCGAATAAGGGTGTCAAAAAAACTAAATGCACATGAATGGGGATTTGCAAACTGGAAGTCATTTTCATTAAACTTTAAAAAATTGAGGAACTATAGTTCCAAATACATCAGTTAAAAGAGCAATAATTGGCTATTAGCTTTTATCCATTACTTCAGAATAAATTATTGTATTTTCTATCATTTGCCAATGCTTTGATTAGCATCTCCGCAGCCGAAGGCAAATCAGATTTTGTACTTCAAATTGTGACGCTTTTCAGGCTTTAAGGAATATGTAAGAAAGAAGTTAAAAGACAGTTAATAATTGAAAAACAATTGACATAGTATAAAATAAATGTGCAGCTTTGCGTTAAGTAAACAACAGATGAGCAGAGAAACCATCAAACCAAAATACACTGTTCATTGTTCTAATTACGCGGTCAAAAACAAACGACAGATATAGCTTTGAAAAACTAAAACAAAGACCGTTCTCTATTTTCTGATTTAGCGGGGTGTTTTACAGAAATCGTATTTCCGTTTCACACGGGCCAGCTATCGCTTGCCTGCAAACAAACTTAGGCTCGTACCTAGTACTGGCTGCGCAGTATCCATTGGCTTCAATTGCTCGGATGCTGAAAGCCAGAGGTACGGCCAGGAAAACCAAAAGAAAAACCCTACGCTATGCAATTTACAGAGCATCTCCAACTTATTCTTTTCCTGACTTTGTGGTCGATTGGACTACAAGCTCAAACCAATCCTTTCCTAGATTTTCAAAAAGTAACTGATAATCAGATAGTTGAGTATTCATTCGATACTTGGTTTGAACAAGCCGAGGCACCCGTCGTCAAACTCTTTACCCACCAATTGGCAGATGCTGCTCAACGGGAGCAACTGGCCAAAAAGGGCATTCACTTGATGAGTTTTCGCAGCGATGGTAGCTATATCGCTATGATCGAACAATCTGTACGCTCATCTGAATTACAGAAAAATGGCTTTTACAGGGTTGAAAAATACAAACTTAACAATGATCTGACTAGCGGCTTGGATTCCCAGTTGGCCACTCGAAATACCAATTTTTCCGATGCTGTCTTTGTCGCTTTAACCTTCCTACCCGGGACCTCCCCAGCACAGTGCTCAGCCCTCATCCAACAAGCTGGTTTGGAACTGACTTATGCTTTTGAGGATATGCTGATGTACTTCGGCAACATCCATCCCAGGCAATTGGATCAGTTGCGCCAAAGCCACCATTTACTGCGCATGAGCATCCTGCCGGACGAGTTGAGTTCCTTTACCGATGATGGCCAAAAACTGCATCAGATCAATGTCCTACACGGAGAACTTGACGAGGCTTATTCTCTAAAAGGCGATGGAGTTGTGATAGGTGTTGGAGATATTGGCGACGTCAGTAATCACATCGATTTGCAAGGAAAAATCATTCGAGTTTCTGACGGATTAAAATACCATGAACATTCCGAGCATGTTGTCGGTATCCTGGCTGGTCAAGCCAATCTCAGCGAAAACTATGGCGGCGTAGCACCAGAAGGACAAATACTTTTGGGTAAAAATTTTGACATCATTGCACAAAGCATGAAGCTGAATGATCAGTACGGCATGGCCATTACCAACAATTCCTACGGCCGTACTTTTTACTGCGACATAGCAGAAAACATCAGAGAGTTTACCCTTATTTTAGACAAACAGCTACACGAAATTCCAGCGTTACTTCACGTATTTTCCGCTGGTAATTTTGGTGACTATCGCTGTGAAGGTCAGTTGCCCAATTTCCAAACCTTATCGCCAGTATATGGCGTGGCCAAAAATGTGCTTACCGTTGGCAACATCGACATCGATGGTAAAATTGCTGCCAATTCTTCTCGCGGGCCGACCCTCGACGGCCGCCTCAAGCCAGAGATTTGTGCCAAGGGGGTTCAGACCTTTTCTACAGCTGGTGGCAAAGGCTACACTACCAAGAGTGGCACCAGCATGGCTGCTCCCTTGGTGACCGGAACCAGCGCTTTGCTCACACAAGCCTATCGCCTTGAAAACAATGGTGAAAATCCTGATGGTGGCCTCATCAAGGCCATTTTGTGCAACACCGCTGTGGACAAAGGACTTCCAGGACCAGACTTTACCTATGGATTCGGGCTGATGAATGCTAGAAGGGCTTTCTACAATCTGGAACAAAAGAATTACCGCAGTGGGCAAATCGCCAACGGACAAACGCTGACCTTTCCTCTGAATGTCGACGAGCAAACCAATCAACTGAAGGTACTTCTTTACTGGGCCGACAAGGAAAATGCTGAAAATATTCTCTTCGAACCGGCCCTCATCAACAACCTGGATATCGAAGTGGTGGCAGCCGACGGAAGTATACACCTGCCCTATGTAGCCCAGGCCACTCAACCCGATCAAGCCGCAATTCGCGCGGTCGATCAACACAATAATATCGAGCAAGTGGTAATAGATTTACCCAAAGCCGGAAATTACACCATTCGGGTGAAAGGCAGCCAAGTGCCTTTTGGCCCTCAGCAATTCTACCTTTCCTTCGAGCAAATTCAACCAGAAGTTGTTCTGACTTCTCCGGTCGGAAAAGAGCAATTGACGCCACAAGAAGAAACCCTCATCGTTTGGGATGCCGATCCACTAAACGACAAAACCTTCAAGCTAGAGTACAGCCTTGATAATGGTCTTTCTTGGTCGCTGATTGACGCAGCAGTTGCTGCTGACCAACGGACTTTCCAATGGAGCGTACCAACAAAATTTACAGAACAAGGGCGTATTCGAATTTCTAAAAATGGGGCTTCGCTGGAAGATCAAAATGAGACGCCCTTTTACATACTCGACCGGATCGAAACGATCGATGCTGCCTTTGGTTGCGATGGTGTTCTTCGCCTGAATTGGGAGCCTAGTCAAACAGCTTCGGCTTATGAAGTCCTGCGCTATGAAAACGGCCAAATGACTTTGCAGAAAACAGTAAGTACATCGAATGCGATCTTGGAAAACCTGGATTATACGCAAAATCAGTGGGTGAGCATCCGACCTGTGACAGCCAGCGGTATTGCTGGAATCCGGGCCGAGACGAAGGAAATCTTCCCAGGATTGCCGCAGCCCAACATTTTTGAAATTGAGCAAGCAGAGCCAATCAGCTGCGCAGGTGCCGATGATGGTGTGGCTACTGTGGTGGTAAGCGATCCAAGCAAGTACGATATTTTATGGGACAATGGAGAAAACGGCCCGACTGCTTTCTCTCTCTCGGCCGGGCAGCACGAAGTGACCCTGACAGATCAGCTGGGCTGTAGCAGCACAGCAACGGTCAACTTCTCTGCCCCTGAGCCACTCGCTGCGGTTGTTCAAACCCAGGCGGCTCATGCCGGAAAAGCCGACGGTTCGGCGCATGTTGAAGTGAATGGAGGGACGGCTCCTTACACGTACTATTGGAGTACGGCTGTCTCTTCCACTTCACATGAATGGAGTAACCTAGAGGCTGGTACCTATGAGGTGACCATCATAGACGACCGTGGCTGTGAGCTGATCGTAGATTTTTTGATCGATCAACTGACCTCCATCGCAGTTCTAGACTCTCCTACAACCGGCTCACTCAATGTCTACCCCAATCCCAGCCACGGCAGAATCCAAATCGACTGGACGGGCCTAAACGCCTCAGAAACCCGCCTACAGCTCTTCGACCTGTCGGGAAAACTACTGCGTCAGGAGATCGTCTCCAATAGCAACCAACTATCCATCGAGCGGAATTGGTCGGATCTCCCAGCTGGCAAATACATTTTAAAACTGGAAAATGGCAACCAACACCTAAGTCGCCCATGGATCAAAATAGAGTAATGCGATTGCCAAGTGTAGACCATTAAAATCGATGATTTATGAGATAAAGAAGAAAGGCTTTAGGATTTACTCCTTACTTTTGTGTCATGCCAACACGCATCCACACCGAACGCCTACTGCTAAAAGCACTCACCAAAAGTGACGCAGAAGCCTTCTACGGTATGATCAAGGAAGACCCCACCTGGCTACAGGAAAGTTTTCCAATGATGGTGCGTGTTTGCACAGACACAGGCCGAACAGCCGGCTTTTTGCACCAAAAGAGCTTGCAGTGGGCTCAAAATATGCAATTCGCCTTCGGTGTTTACCTCCGCGAGTCGAACCAGCTGATTGGCTACATTTCCATCAAAACCATCGATTGGAACATTCCCAAATGCGAGGTCGGCTACTTCGTCCGCCGCAAATTCGCCGGCAATGGCTACATGACAGAAAGCCTCTTCCGCATCCGCGACTACTGCCTCTCCGACCTAAAAATGATCAAAATATTCCTTCGGATCATCCCCTCCAACCAAGGCAGCAAAAAACTAGCCGCCAAAGCTGGCTT
>JBCCSZ010000363.1:0-6960 GCA_039199225.1 Bacteroidota bacterium | reverse complement strand
CCTGTCTTGCGGTACTTCATACGTATCATTTGATGAGAATTAGTTGATGGAACAATGTGTTGATGATCTGCACAAATAAAGGACAATCTGCCTCGAATATTTTAGTTCCGGTCTGTAGGTAAGTATGAAATTATCGATATTCTGACATTTTAGGACGCATTCAGCCACTTGCGGTAGGCACCTGGGGTCTTTTGGGTTACTTTTTTAAAAGCATTGTAAAACACACTTTTGGTCTTGAAACCTGCTTCAAATCCAATGGCTTCGATGGAAAAGAGGTCGAATTGGCGATCGTGAAACATTTCAATGACTCGCTTGACACGGAATTCGTTTACATAGTCATTAAAGTTTGTATGTAACCTGCTCTTCAACAGCTCGCTCAGGTAGCCTTCACTGATACCTAGGCTTTTGGCGACAATGGTGCGTGTCAAGTTGGGATTTTGATAAAGGCTGTCTTCGGCCATAATGGTGTTCAGCTTTTGGATGCGGTCTTCCATCTTTTGAGAAACCATCGCCTGTTTGACGCCCGAAGGAATGGCGATACTGTCAGAGGGCGTCGATGGTTGCAAGGGAATTACTTGCATAGCCTGTATTTGTCTTCTTTGTTCGGAGATGTTGAGATGGTGAATGCCGATATAGGTAACAACAATGAGAAAAATGGCTAGAACGGCCAGGAGATACTGCCAGAGTACAAAGCCAAAGAGCCATTCGATAGAGTCTCCAAATATCCAGCAGAGGAAGTAAAATATCAAAAACAGGCAGTTGAACAGTAGCCACTGCTTCTCTCGCTTGTAGATGTTGTGGGCCTTTCTGATTTTCAAATAGGCGAAGCTGATCAAAATGACGGAAAAGGGTAAAAAGCTGAAGACCCTGATTTCAATGAGTAGCTGTATTTTCTCCTCATCGCCATCGGTTATCCATTCAAAGAGGTCAAAGTCAAAGATAAAAATACTTGTTTGGAGGATGCTGAGTAGGAAGAATGGAAGGGCCAGCAGCCAAATCTGCTTACTTTGTCCCAGTGGGTGCTTGATGGCTTTCAGACAATACATCACAAAGGCGAAGGGAAATAGAAAGTCCCAGCTGATGATTTCAAGGATACCACTGGCGGGAACGAGGTCATCGAAATAAGTATAGGTAAGGCAAAAGCTCAGGGAGACAATGGTGAGTGCAAAATATTTGTGTACATCACTTCTAAAAGACTTGGAGCTGAAAATCAATGCAACCAGGAAGAAGCTCAAGGTAATTCCGAATAACACCAATACGTCCAGAATAGCAGAAATCATTGATCGCCTTTTAATACTGTCAAATATCAAATTACACAATTTGACGCACGAAACAACAAAAGACGATTAAGTTATCGGAAAATGACCTTAAGGAGTGCCGTGGATTTTTCGGAAAGCCTTCTTAGAAGCTGGTAAAGAGTGGTAGGTAGTACCTCCTTGGAAGCGGATTTGAATCGTGGAGGTGGAAGATGCTACATCTGTGTTTTGGAAAGCAGATTTTTCCTTGGACGGATGGACTTGTTGAGGAGCTGAAGCGAAGAAGTAGAGTAGGAGTGCCAACAAAGCAACTAAACCAAAGCTCAATACACGAAAGGTGCTGGAATGGAAAAAGCTCGCGGCAGGAGCAGTCTTGATGCCAAAATCCCTGAGAACGCTATTGACTGCATAGCGGAATTTCTGCCCTTTGATCATGCGCGCTTCAACGGCGGCCTTGACATTTGCAGTGAGTTCCTGGTTTTCAGCAAGTGTCATACCGTCAGAGCCACTCAAGCGAGACTCTATGTATATATGTTGGTTCTTACTGAAAAAGTGCATATTGAACTCTTAATAAATTCTTAGGATCTGTTAAAATTTTATTAAAAACTCAATATACACCTATTTTCAATAGCATGAAAGGGTACCAAGGTATTTATCTGACATTTATTGATAAAATACGACAAAATGAGTAGATGGGCTCCTTAGAAAGGTTGATCTGCGATGTTTTGTCCAACGAGCTGGAGCTGTGTGTGGATTAATTTTCCAAGATCGGATGAAGCTGGGCAGTATTTGCGGGCTTTGTGAAAGAAGCTTTGAGCAGCTTCGTATTGCTCATTAATCTTGCTTTCAATAGCTAATATATACCAAATCATGGCCATGTTTTCTTCCATCGATTCATTTTCCTGGATTTGTGCTTCCAATTGACCAATGGCGCCTTTGATTTCTTTGCCGTTGCGGCAGGTGTAGGTAGCCGTTCCGCTGACCTGACCTTTTTGCCACTTGGCCGTCAGCACATCGCCATTTTCAAAAGTGATGCTGTTGCGGTTATTCATCAGTCCATTTTTCCACTTTCCATTGCTCACCGCTCCGTTGATCCACGTCAAAACACCTGCTCCGTGGCGCAGTCCTTCGCGGTAGTGGCCCATGTACTTACTGCCATCTGCCAGGATGTAAGTGCCTTTGCCATCTGCCAAGCCATTGCGCCATTCTCCTTCGTAAGATTCGCCTGTAGAAGTTGTATAATTTCCTTTGCCGTTGAGAAAATCCCGAAAAAATGTTCCAGTATATTTGTGGCCGTCTACCCAGATGTAGGTGCCTTTTCCCTGGCGGTATCCATATACAAAATTGCCAGCGTAGATGTCGCCGTTGGCAAATCTTTGTTCTCCCTTACCATGGCGCAGTCCGTCTTCGAACTCTCCCTCGTATACATCGCCACCTGCCCATGTCAAAATGCCCCAACCATGTGGTTCGCCATATTTGAATTCCCCCTCATAGGTACTTCCGTCTTTGAAAGTACAGTTTCCTTCGCAGTATTTTTCTTTTTTGGAGCAACTGCTTTGTTGTATGAATCCGAATTGAATGTCGTCGAATAAAGTAGAAGAAGTGAAGCTGAAAACAAAAGAGGGAATCAACAGGGCGCACAAGAGTACGGCGCCATTTAGACGGTTGGTAAAAAACATACGTTTTGAAAGTTTTGGTTATAAATGTTTACGGGAGGGAAGATTCTTTGTAAAAAATGTAAGGAGGGAGTTTTTATTCGATGCGTACCTCAAAACTAAGGCGGATTGTACGAAAATGCAACAGTAATAAATGAATAAATTTATTTTTTATTTGTAAAATATTGGTTGCTAATGCCTCTCAGTCAATAGAAAGGTGTAAAAATAAAAGCGGCTGAATCTCCTTGGAAATTCAGCCGCTTGCCTGCTAAGTTTATCAAATTGTTATTCCATAATAACTGCTAACTGCCTTCCGGCATTTTTTCTTTCAATATTTCCATTTGTCGGTGAATCAGCTTGTTGAGGTCAGAAGACTTTGGAACGTACTTGCGAGCCATTTGAAAATTGTCTTTTGCTTGCTCCCAAGCTTCAGATTCCATGTGTTCCAGCCCAATGGTGTACCAAGTAAGCCCCAAATTGGGAGCGATTTCTTCGTTGAGTTCTTCATCGTCCAGAATGGCTTGCTCGATGGACAGTGGATCACCTTTGATTTCTCGGCCATTCACAAACAAATAAGTACCATTGCCGCTCATTTCGCCTTCATCCCAGGTACAAAAATATTTGTCGCCATTTGAGAAATGAAAAGTTCCCTTTTTATTGGCATGGCCATTTTTCCACTTGCCGACAAAGACATCCCCCGTTCGCCAGGTTATCACACCGGTCCCGTGTCTCTTACCATCTTTGTAGTGTCCATTGTGCTTACTACCATCCAACTTGGTGTATTCACCCTTTCCACCGGCCATACCGTACTTCCACTCACCATCGTAAGACTCTCCGTTGGGCAACGTAATGATACCCTTTCCTTCCATCCGTCCTTTGACAAAGGTCCCAACATACTTAGAACCATCGTACCAACCATAAACACCCTTGCCGTGCATGTGGCCAAAGCGCCAATCTCCGGCATAGTTGTCGCCGTTTGAAAAGGACTGCTGGCCGTGGCCATGGCGCAAACCGTCGGCAAACTCACCGATGAACTTAGTACCTTCTCCAAAGGTGTAAGTCCCCCAGCCATGCGGCTCTCCAAATTTGAATTCCCCTTCATAGGTGTTGCCATCCGCCCACGTACGCTTCCCTTTGCAGAATCTCGTCTTTTTAGGACACTCTGTAAAGTCTTTGTAATTGGTTGGAACTGTTCCGGTGTCCGAAACCATCAAAAGGTCCGAACATACAAGCGCCGGATTCGAAGATCCGAATGCTAGACATGGAAGGAACAGAAAAATCCACGGCATTATCTTGCGGCTTAAATCTGTCATCAGATTGGTAGATTTTATAAGTTAAATTGGTGCTGATTGTTGTCGGGGGAGAGTACGAAAGATGGCATACATGACCTTCTTCCACGCCAAAAGGATCAATAACTGTACCAAGGCTTGGGTTGGTATGAGCTTTAAGAACAAATTAAGAATTGCCGAAAAAATTACTCCACTGACAGTGGGAGATACTGGCAAAAGTTGCTAACTTTGAATCCCGTAACCAACACAGCTAGAATGACAAAGTACATATTCGTTACGGGAGGCGTGACTTCTTCTCTGGGTAAGGGAATCATTGCCGCTTCACTTGCCAAACTGCTCCAAGCCAGGGGCTTTCAAGCTACCATCCAAAAGTTTGATCCCTACATCAATGTCGATCCTGGTACGCTCAATCCCTACGAACACGGGGAATGCTACGTGACCAACGACGGAGCGGAGACCGACCTCGATCTAGGTCATTATGAGCGCTTTTTGAATATTCCGACCTCCCAAGCCAATAATGTCACTACCGGACGCATCTACCAAACAGTCATCAACAAAGAGCGTGATGGTGCCTACCTGGGTAAAACGGTCCAAGTCATCCCACACATCACCGATGAAATCAAGCGTCGGGTCCAACTCTTAGGACAAACCAACAAATTTGACATCGTCATCACAGAGCTGGGTGGAACCGTCGGCGATATCGAGTCCTTGCCCTATCTGGAAGCTGTGCGGCAGATGCGCTGGGAATTGGGGCAAGACAACTGCCTGGTCATTCACCTGACACTCATTCCCTACCTTCGCGCTGCCAAAGAGCTGAAAACCAAGCCAACACAGCACTCCGTCAAAGAATTGCAAAAGAATGGTATCCAGCCAGACATCCTGGTTTGCCGCACCGAAAAATCCATCAACAATGCCATCCGTCGCAAGCTGGCCCTGTTTTGCAATGTCGACAAGGGTTCGGTTATTGAAGCCATCGATGCCGATACGATTTACGATGTGCCGCTGTTGATGCTCAAGGAAAAACTGGATACAACGGTCCTGAGTAAACTGCGTTTGGCAGACCGCCGGGAGCCAGACCTCAAGATTTGGAAGCGTTTTTTGGGCAAGCTGAAAAATCCGCGTTATGAAGTGCGAATCGGTTTGGTTGGTAAGTACAACGAACTGCAGGATGCTTACAAATCCATCCATGAAGCCTTTGTACACAGTGGAGCGGTTAATGAGTGTCGAGTGGTTGTCGATCCCATTCATTCGGAGCAATTGGAGGGGAGCTACGAGGAAGTCAGCAAGCGATTGTCGAAGGTCAATGGCATTTTGGTGGCCCCTGGATTTGGCGAAAGGGGCATCGAAGGAAAGCTGGCTGCCATCCGCTACGTTCGGGAGAACAAGATTCCGTTTTTTGGTATCTGCTTGGGTATGCAGTGTGCCGTGGTGGAATTTGCCCGCAACGCGATGGAACTGCCGATGGCTGCATCCACAGAAGTCAATCCAGATACGGATGTACCGGTGATCGATATGATGTCTGAGCAAAAGAAAATCACGAAGAAGGGAGGTACGATGCGCCTGGGGGCCTACGACTGTAAGTTGACGAAAGGCACCTTGGTCCACAAAACCTATGGCGCGGATAAGATCAGCGAGCGCCATCGTCACCGTTTTGAATTCAACAATAAGTACTTGGAGCAATTTGCCGAGCGTGGTATGATCGCTTCGGGTAAAAATCCAGCCTCTGATTTGGTAGAGATCGTCGAGCTGAAAGACCACCCTTGGTTTGTCGGCGTTCAATTCCATCCAGAGCTGAAAAGCACGGTTGAAAACCCGCATCCATTGTTCATCTCCTTCGTCCAAGCTTGTTTGGTAAAAAAAAATGAAGCCATTTTGATGGATGTCGAAAACTAGCCTGTACAATAGCTGGCCCTATATGCTGGCTGTGACCCTCCTCTGGTATGCGACTTCCGGCCATCCGTTCTTTTGGGATACGCTACATCAAGCCTCCAGGGTCGGACATTGGTATTATGAGCAGGGATTCCAATCTTTGTCCTTGCCAGACCAGCTTGACAGTGGTCACCCGCCTCTTTTCGGCTATGCTTTGGCCTTGATTTGGAAAATTTTCTCCAAAAGTCTATTCATCAGCCATTTGGCCGTCTTGCCTTTGATTTGGGGCATCGTATGGCAGCTACATCATTTGATTGTTGATCGCCTGGATGCATCTGTCTATCATTGGGCGATGTTGGTGGCGCTGGCAGATGCTACTCTGTTGGCGCAGTTCACCCTGGTCAGCCCGGAATTGGTATTGATTTTTGCTTTTTTATGGGCTTTGAATGCAGTCCATCGTCGGCGTCCAATCCATCTGAGCATTGCGGGTATTTTGCTGGTGGCCGTGAGCATCCGAGGGCTTTTTTTGCTAGCAGCATTGGGGCTGTATGCCCTTTGGAACCATCGAAGGCACTGGCAGACCTTTGCTTGGTTATGGCCCTTTATGCCGGCTGCCCTTTGTGCTTTGGCGTACTACTACTGGCATTTTGTACAAACGGGCTGGTGGGTCAGTACACCGGGAGCATCCTGGGGTGGGCAGCGGGGATTGGCTTCTGTGCAGGGCGTACTGCGCAATGGGGCCGTATTTGCCTGGCGACTGTTGGATTTTGGTCGGTTTTTCTGGTGGGCTTTATTGTCTGTTTTGTCGTTTCGGTTGTGGCGCCGCGGCCGGAAAGTCGACGGGAGTACGCAAGGCTTTTTGGCAATGATTATTTGCTTATTGGTGGTTTT
>JBCCSZ010000362.1:0-7018 GCA_039199225.1 Bacteroidota bacterium | reverse complement strand
TGCGGAATTGGCGGAAAAAGATGGCATGGAAACCGGGCAGCAAAAAGAGGCCATGTTTTTTGCCGTGCGAAATCTAGCGAACAAATTCGGCCAAACCTTTGGCATTATGATTTTTGCCATCTTGACACTCTTTGGAAAAGACCCTGGCAACGATTTGGGCATACGGCTTTCGGGTGTATTTGGCTTTGTCCTTTGTATGCTGGCCGTGTTGTTATTTAGTCGCTACCAGGAAGTAAAATAACGTTTTCTACCCCTTAGAAAATGACTGAAATGGAAGAAAAAAAGTTTAAAACTAAAACAGGCTTTTGTCATGTACTGCCTGACAAGATTGTTCTGACAAGAGATGGCATTATTGGAAATACCTCCAAAGTGGTTGTAGGCAACAGCATTGGTCGAATTTTGGTCCTCTACGGATTTATAACCATCTGGCTCTTTTACTCGTCATTTAATGCGTTCAAAAACGGGCAAAATTTCTCCTCGGCGCTGTTTGCGATAGGTGGCTGCTTTGCCGCTTACAGCATCTATAGAAGTCGCAATAATTCGGCTGCGGCAGTCATTGAAAGGAAGCAAATCAGAAAAGTGGTCTTCAACAAGGGATTAGCGGGACTTACACGGCCTAGGTTCGAGATCATTTTTGAAAGCGAAGAAGGGAAGGTCCTCAAAAGACTGATCATGCTTCCAGGAAGTTTAAGTGGCGAAAAATCTGACATTGAAAAGGCTGTTAAAGTAATGCAAGAAGAAAATCTGCTCAGGGATTAAAGAGGAGAGTAGCCCACCTGGATTTATCACCTCATCGAGCCAAAATTTATTTGATTCTAATAAAAATCTGCTAGTATTAAACAGAAATATTTTCTACTCATTTAAAATTTTCTTCTCAAAATTATTTTTTTCAAAAATCATTAAGCTAGGAGACTGAGAGATTTCTAAAAGCTAATCTTATGAAAGGGTAGGAGGCATGTACCAAAAGTACTTGGATCAATTCCTTGGATAGCGTAGATGTTGATAGCTATATGAAAAGGCCAAAATTTTTGGAAACTCCTTTTGGAAGTCTTTTTAAGAGAAACAATAAACTTTGCAGGCTCAACTTTTACCAGGCTAGTACCATCCGCCAAGAGAAATTATACAATCCTTTTCCACCCAAGGAAGCAACCAAAGGCATCTGAAAGGGAAACTGCTCCAACGAGCTTGGAAGATGCATCCCAAAACCTCCTTCGTCTATAGAACACTGACAGCTAGAGGTGAGAATTCCTTCAGTGCCAGACAAAGCAAATTTACTCTTTCTCCTTTTTACCAATGAAATAACTCAAGGAAAATACAACCGCTCCAATGGCGATGCCAAAGCCCATCAAATCGGATTTTCCATCCCAGGAAATGATTTTTCCGAGAAACAATACGGCCAGCGTCATCACGATCACAACGATGAGCTTGACCTTTAAATCATCGATCGACTTGACCTCCAACCAGGCCGGCACTTTGATGTCTGCATCAATGAACAGCTCATACAGACCCAGGGCGATGATGTAAAACACGGTTGCCAGCAAAAACAAGTCGACCGTTTCGATGAATCCCAGTAGGTAGGATTTATCGCCCGAATCGGGTAGCCCTTCTGTGAATATATATTTGAAAGCCGCAAAGGTTTTATACAAGCCGATGCCGAGGCTCGCCAACGACAGACCGAAGATGCCGATTACGGCCAGCAGCATCAAGTATTTACTTTTGGATAGCACTTATACGAATTTAATGACCAAAAATCTTAGCAGGCCAAATATACACTCTATTTTTATAAAGCGGCTGTTTAAATGTTTCCAACAAAAACATCTTGTCCGAAATAAAAAAAGCCGATTTGTTTGGAACAACGCCGGAGCATTGCTTTTTTTGCAACTGAAGCACAAAGGCTGAAAATTCCTGTGCAACTTCCAAGCATTCAATGGTTTAGTTACTTTTACGGCCAGCGTACAGACAATTTTAATCAGCCGATTAACACAAAAAAATTACCAATGGATAAAGTTGACCAATACATCAGTGATTTTACAGATTGGGCCGTTGTGTTCATCCCCAAACTGCTCATCGCCATCATCATACTTTTTGTAGGGCTGTGGCTTGTCAAAAGAGTCAGCAAACTGATAGATGCCGCTCTGATGAAGGCGAAAATCTCTCCTGAGATTGCTACTTTTCTCGGTTCCATACTCGAAATAGGGCTAAAATTCGTCGTGATTTTGATTGCTGCTGCCATGATTGGCTTTGAGGTGTCTTCTCTCGTGGCCGTTTTAGCAGCCGCTGGCTTTGCGGTCGGTTTGGCCTTGCAAGGCTTCCTGGGAAATTTTGCCTCGGGCATCACCATCGTATTTTTCAAGCCTTACAAGGTGGGCGATTGGGTAGAGATTTCTGATAAATTCGGCAAAGTTCAGAGCATTCAGATTTTCAATACGACCCTGATTACGCCAGGCGAAAAAACCCTCATCATTCCCAATGGGCAGGTCACCGATGGCATTATTACCAATTTCTCTACCAGGGGCCACATACGACTCGAACTGCAGGTCACGATGCCCTACGAGGAGAGCTTTACCCGCGTCAAGGAGGTCATTCTCGAATCCATGAAAGAGGCCCCCAACGTGCTGCAAGACCCAGCGCCGCAGGTCGGCATTGAGCAATACGACAGCCACAACATCATCATTGCCGTCCGTCCCTTCATCGATCCGGACGACTATTGGGATGCCACCTTCGATATTTTAGAGCGAATCAAGCGAGCCTTCAATAGCAATAAGGTAAAAGTTGCTTACTCCGAGGGCGTCGAGCTTGGCCCTATCGGCGATTGATCCCAATTTTCATCCATTATGTGATCGGGGTTACAAATAGCCTTTTCAAAAGTTCTTAAATTGCGAAGGAATGAAATGGTTATATAAAAACGTGCCGATCACTTCCTGGCTGCCGCAATACACCCAATTGCAGTGGAAAGGCGACCTATCGGCCGGTTTGACAGTCGGAGTGGTACTGATCCCGCAAGGATTGGCCTATGCCATGCTTGCGGGACTTCCGCCCATCTATGGACTGTATGCTGCCATCATTCCCCCGATCCTATACGTCATCTTCGGCACTTCTCGCCATCTGATGGTCGGCCCGGTTGCGCTTGATTCCATGCTGGTAGCTGCCGGATTGGGAACCTTGGCCATAGAAGGAACTGCCGAGTACATTCAGCTCGCCATCCTTTTGGCCCTTTGCGTCGGGCTGATTCAGCTGACCATGGGGGTTTTTCGACTGGGCTTTTTGGTTAATTTCTTGTCCCGACCGATCATCACCGGCTTTACAGCTGCCGCCGCTTTGATCATTGGTTTTAGTCAGCTAAAGCACTTATTGGGCATTCGGATCGACAGCAGCAACTATGTCTACAAGGTCATTGAAAGTGCCTGCCAGCACATCGAGGAGGTCAATCTGCCAACTCTGTTGCTTGGATTGGCAGCTATTGTCATCATCAAGCTGAGTAAAAGATTTCGCAGTAGAGTGCCAGGGCCGTTGCTGGCCGTTTTATTTGGTATTTTGGTGGTATGGGGATTTGGTTTGGACCAAGTAGGTGTTCGAGTCATTGGCGAAATCCCAAAAGGCATTCCTTATTTTGCCCTTCCTGAATGGAGCAGTACACAAGTGATGGAATTGCTCCCGATTGCCGGTACGATTGCCTTTATCAGCATCATGGAATCTTCTGCCATTGCCAAAGGCGTTCAATTCAAGCGCAACGACTATCGAATTTCCCCCAATCAGGAATTAATCGGTTTGGGTATGGCCAACATAGGAGCCTCCTTGTTTCGCACCTTCTCCGTCAGTGCCTCCTTCTCCCGTACAGCGATCAACGAACAAGTAGGCGGACAAACAGGTATTTCCGCCATCATCAGCGCAGCTTTCATCACACTGACGCTGTTTTTTTTGACGCCCTATTTATTCTACCTGCCACATACCATATTGGCCTCCGTCATTATCGTCTCCGTTTTGGGCCTGATCGATCCAAAAGAATGGCGTTATCTATGGCAGTCCAATCGGACAGATTTTTGGATGTTGCTCATAACGTTTGTTGGAACGCTATTGCTGGGCATCAAAGAAGGTATTTTGATCGGTGTCGGCTTATCCATCGGATTGGTCATCTTTCAGACGACCCGGCCACACATGGCCATTTTAGGTAAAATCCCAGGAGAGATACACTATAAAAATGTCAATCGATTTGACCAGTTGGAAGTCCGAAATGAAATATTAATCATCCGCTTCGATGCCCGTTTGTATTTCGCGAATGTGGCGTATTTTCTGGATACGGTAGAAGAGTGGATGGCGGCGAAAGGCCCAGAGCTGGCCCTGTTGATCATCGAGGCGGACAGCATCAACGACATAGACAGTAGCGGCGTGAGGACTTTGGAAACATTGGTTCAGAATACCGAATCAAAAGGCATCAAGCTGTTTTTTGCCAACGTCAAAGGGCCGGTTCGGGATGCATTGAAAAGGGCCGGATTCATGGAAAAAATGGGGACAGACAAATTTTTCTACCAGGTCCAAAATGCCGTGGATTATTACGACCAAAAACCGGGCGACCGTTATTTGGAATATGCAACACAAACAAACAACTGATCGAAAAAGCGGTCCAAGGGCTTTGACAGCGCAACAAGCGACAAGGATCGCAAATGCATTTTAAAACAGGTGTTAAAACAAAAATGACTTTGAGAAGATGAATTATGTAGATGTTTTAATCAATGGATATAAAGGCTATGCCTCTTACCTCTGGCACGAGATTACCCATCCGGGCTGGCACAACTACTTTTATTGGTTGCTATTGGTTTCCGCCTTCTTTTTTGTCTTGGAATTATTGACGCCTTGGCGAAAAGAACAGGCGCGATTCCGGAAGGATTTCTGGCTGGATTTTTTTTATATGTTTTTCAATTTTTTCTTGTTTTCTTTAATCATTTACAATGCAGCTTCGGATGTCGTGGTGTATGCCTTCAACGACCACATCAAGGCCGTGAGTGGCTTCGATTTACAGTCATCGAATCCACTGCGTTCGGCGCCTCTGTGGGTGGTTTTGTTGACGGGCTTTGTCGTGCGCGACTTTGTGCAATGGTGGACCCACCGGCTGCTGCATCGCTTTGAATTTTTGTGGCGCTTCCACAAAGTCCACCACTCTGTAGAGCAAATGGGTTTTGCGGCGCATCTGCGCTATCACTGGATGGAAAACGTTGTTTATCGCAGCATTGAATACCTCCCATTGGCTTTGATGGGCATCGGCCTTTACGACTTTTTCATCATCCATATTTTCACCTTGGCAATAGGTCATTACAACCATTCCAACATCAGTATTCCCGGCTGGGTTACCGGCGGAATTTTTGGTGGATTGATCGGGCTGGCCATCAGCCTAGGTGCCTTTGACATCCAGCTGTTGGAAGGAAGTAGTTTGGGCCTGAAGGCTTCTTTCTTTGGTAGTGCTACAATATTGGGTATTTTTGCTTTTGGGCCGCTTATGAAGTATTTGTTCAATAGTCCGGAAATGCACATTTGGCATCATGCGTACGACCTACCAGAAGACCGCCAGCGCGGGGTCAACTTTGGCATAACGCTGGCCATTTGGGACTACATTTTTGGTACGGCCTACATTCCGTTTAATGGACGAGACATCCGATTGGGCTTTCCAGGAGTGGAAGAATTTCCGAAAACCTTCGCCAGTCAAAATTTGCATGGCTTCCACCAAAAGGAATAAAATACCCGTAGTTCAATAGAATTTTCAGCAAGTGGTTTTTCCATTATCAAAAAGTGTATCAGCATGATTTTTTTATCCGCAACAGGCGGCCTGCTCGAATGGGTCCAGCAACCTTGGCATTGGTCCATCTCCGGCTTTATGATTGTCGTCGTGATGTTTTTACTTCTGTGGTTTGGTGGAGAATTTGGTGTTTCCTCCAACCTGCGAACCATGTGCGCCATAGGTGGAGCGGGCAAGCGCTTCGAATTTTTCAACTACAATTGGAAAGGCCAAATTTGGAACCTAGTTTTCATCGGAGGGGCAGTTGTAGGTGGCTTTTTGGCTATAAAATTCCTATCAAGTCCAGAGCCCGTCCAGATTTCCGCATCTACGCAGGAATACCTACAGTCTGTCGGTATAAAAACGCCACAGAACCTGGAAGAAGGCAATGGCTACGTTCCGATAGAGTTATTTGCCATGAATCAACTTTTTTCCCTCAAAGGCTTCCTCATATTGGTCGTGGGCGGCTTTATGATTGGCTTTGGCACCCGTTGGGCAGGCGGTTGCACTTCTGGTCATGCCATCAGCGGCTTGTCCAATCTGCAGCTCCCTTCGCTGATCGCCGTCATCGGCTTCTTCATCGGCGGACTATTGATGACCTTCCTGATCCTTCCACAAATTTTGAGCCTCTAAAAAACACAATATGAAATTCTTAAAATACTTTGGTGTAGGCATTCTTTTCGGCATCGTAATGACGAAGTCAGAAGCCATCTCCTGGTTTCGCATTCAGGAAATGTTTCGCTTTGAAAGCTTCCACATGTACGGCATCATCGGTACGGCCGTCATCCTGGGTACCATTTTGGTTGCACTGCTGAAACGCAGCCGACTCCGCAATCTGGAAGGGGAGGAGATCGCCTTTACCCCAAAGCGTCAAACCATCATTCGCTACCTCGGTGGCGGCACCATTTTTGGCCTAGGTTGGGCTATGACAGGCGCTTGTCCGGGGCCGCTGTTTACTTTGCTGGGACACGGTATTTGGACCATCTTGGTCGTGATTCTCAGCGCGGTGCTGGGAACTTTTGTCTATGGGGCATTGAGGGATCGTTTGCCGCATTAGAAAATCGCACAAAAGCTGGCAATCAAATCCTTGCATTGATTTAGCTATAAATTTTTCTGCCCCAACCGTTCCACCTTTTGCAGCCACTTGGCCCTGAAGGCATCTGTCGATAAACGCAAAGGGCCGATGGAGGTGATCCTTACTTTTTTGACACCCACAAATTGCATGGTGAGCTTCTTCATGGCGTGGTGACT
>JBCCSZ010000361.1:0-7039 GCA_039199225.1 Bacteroidota bacterium | reverse complement strand
TGAACTTTTTAGTTTCTTGGCTCATACCTCCAACACATCTTTGCCTGTATCTTCAGCATCGGACCAAGTCCCTTTTTATCTTCCAAATCAGCGCTTCTGCTGACTTTTCTGTTTCCCTTTTTTCGAAAGGCGAGTGCAAAGGTAAACTCATAAATTGAATTATACAAGAACAATCTAAAAAATAATGGAAAAAAATCTCATTCCAGATATTAAACCTAGTCCCTTGCTTACTCGTTAAGTGTTTCTGGATTCGTTTATTACATGAGGTGAAAACTAATATAGGGCAAAAAAATTAAAAATCAAAATTATATTACAAAAAATGGTTAACTACAGATATAATCACTAAAGAAGAAAATAAGACGGAGATAATTGAATCCTCAACTGGCATTCTGTAGTGAAATGAAGTAATTTTGTTTTAATAGTTCAGTGGAAATACTAACAGGTCATTTTCTTGTAGCTCTTCCACCAAACGTCCCACAATTTTACTTTGATCAGTTATTTTTTGATTCCTCTAGAATCCCGTAACGCGTCAAAGATTTTGTTTTGCCATTTAACCTATGATTTAACATATAGAAAAAACACTTTGATGGAAACCATTGCAACCACCAAGAAAAAACACAATTTCAGCGCAGGTCCTGCGATACTGCCTGCCTCCGTTTTACAAGAAGCCGCTGCGGCCGCTGCCAATTTCAATGGCATGGGATTATCCATTTTGGAGATTTCCCACCGCTCAGCCGAGTTCAAAGCCGTATTGGCAGAATCAGAGGCTCTTGCCAGAGAGCTTTTGGGCCTTAGTGACGACTATGCTGTGCTTTTCCTGACAGGTGGAGCCAGTTCACAATTCTTCATGGCTCCACTCAACATTCTGAACAACGACCAAACGGCATGCTATGTAGACACAGGTAGCTGGTCTACAAAAGCCATCAAAGAAGCTAAGAACTATGGTCAGGTAAATGTGCTGGGTTCCTCCAAGGAGAGCAATTTCACCTTCATCCCAAAAGATTACAGCGTTCCCGATGATGCCAGGTATCTGCATTTGACCAGCAACAACACCATCTTCGGAACGCAGTATCACTGGTGGCCAGAAACAAACGTTCCTTTCGTTTGTGATATGTCTTCTGAAATTTTTAGCCGCCCAGTAGATGTCAATCGATTTGGACTCATTTATGCCGGTGCTCAAAAAAATCTTGGCCCAGCAGGTACGACAATGGTGATTGTTCGCAAAGACCTACTTGGAAAAGTAGAGCGGACCATCCCGACCATGTTGGATTACCGAACACATATTGCGAAAGACTCTGCATTTAACACGCCACCAGTCTATCCCATATATGTTTCTATGCTCACCATGCGATGGGTGAAGAGTATGGGTGGTGTTGCTGCTATGCAAAAACACAATGAGGAAAAGGCCCGCTTAATTTATGATGAGCTGGACAACAACCCTTGTTTCGAAGGAACAGCTGCCAAAGAAGACCGCTCTTTGATGAATGTTACTTTTGTCACTCCTTCCGAAGAAGTTGAAAAAACGTTTTTGTCTCTTTGCGAAGAAGCAGGTTGCGTAGGTGTCAAAGGACATCGCTCTGTCGGTGGATTCAGAGCTTCCATTTACAATGCCATGCAAAAAGAAAGCGTTCAATTATTGGTAGACTTGATGAAGGAAGTCGCCAAGTCACACGGATAAAAGAAATAATTCAGAATCCTAGAGGATGCGGCCCCAGATTGTATCGTGACAATCTATCGTCGTAGCCAACAAATAAAGAAAGAGGCTGTCTTCCAAAGGCCCACGCAAAAGCCCGAAAAGGCATCCTCTTTCTACCCTCAAACATTAGTATTGAATGTCGAGCAAACACATATAACCATCAAGGGCCGTAAGGTACCCGCTAAGATTTATCGGGAATTTCGTCGGAACGTTCGGGCTTCTATTGGCAAAAAGGCGGTTATTCTTCGGTTGCCGCAACTGGTCGATTTCAGCGAACAAAAGAAACACTTTGCCTGGTTTACAGAATGGGTAGCCCTGCAATTTGACAAAAACCCCGCGCTCCACAATCGATTTTTTGGAAAAAATTATCAAGATGGAGACACCCTGGTCGTTGGCCAGAAAACCTATCGGATACAGATCGAAAAGACGGATCGAAAAACACACGCAGGCAAATTACTCAACGGCATCATTCATCTGAAAATCAGCCAGCAAGATTCTGGCCCGCATCTTCAGCGAAGTATCAAACACCTTTTGAGCCGAGTCGTTGCGCAGGACCATCTACCAGCCATTGAACGCCGCGTTTTGGAACTCAACCGCTTGTACTTCCGAAAAGACATCAGGAGCGTTTCTCTAAAGTACAATCAAAGCAATTGGGGCAGTTGCTCTACCCAGGGAAATATCAATCTGTCGACCCGATTGCTTTTCGCTCCGCCTGAAGTGATCGACTATGTGATCATTCACGAGCTAGCGCACCTGATCGAGATGAATCATTCCAAGCGCTTTTGGAAGCTCGTCAATGAAGCCATGCCAGATTACAAAGCCAAAGAAAAATGGTTGAAAGATTACGGTGAGCACTGTAATTTCTAAGCCTCCACGACATCCAATTGCCGCCTATTTAGCAAATTTTCGTTTGAGTGAACAGAAACTTCCACAATCATCTCCAAATTGACAATTGAATTCAAACGATTGTGAGAATTTGCCATTAAATTTATTGAAAGGCTTGGCAGTGCCTTTCAGAAAATGAAATGTGTAACAATCTTGTGCTAACGAACTATGAGGCAAATATTTCTATTACTTTTTCTAGGCTTAACCCAGATGGCCATTGCTCAATTGGAGGACAATAGTATTGCCCCCAACTGGATTTTGACCGACATCGATGGAAGAAACCACGATTTGTATTCTTACCTCAACCGAGGAAAGACAGTATATCTCGAATTTTCAGCTACCTGGTCTGGTGATAGCTGGGCCTATCACAACAATGGCTATCTCAATAGGCTTTACAAGGAGTATGGGCCGAACGGTACTGGTGAAGTGATGGTGATTATGATCGAAGGCGATCTTCAAACCAGTGAAGATGAAATCCATGGCAATGGTCAACGCACTTATGGCAATTGGCTTTCCAATACCGACTATCCGATTATAGATGACCATAGCCTGAATCGACTCTACAATATTACCAGTTGGCCAATGCTCTACGTTATCTGCCCCAATAAACGCCTGCGCTCAGTGGGGCTACAAAGTACGCAGACACTTTATCGGCACAGCAGGGACTGTGAAAATCCCTGGGGACGACACAATGTCTCCATCCTCAGCTATGACGGCGATCACGAATCTTTTTGCAGAAGTAAGGAGTTGAGCCCTATCATCAGCATCCAAAATGAAGGAACTGACACGCTCAAATATTGTAGTATAGAATTCTCTTTGAATGGTACAGTCGTAGAAGAACGGGAATGGCGAGGCACCTTGGCTCCTTTCGAAGCCTCTCAAATAAGTTTTTCGCCTCAACAACTGAATGAAGAATCCTGGCTCTCTTTTCGAGCTGCTTCACCCAACTACGAACCAGACGAATACATGCAACACAATGAACTGGATGGCATCCTCATCAAGTCGCCTAAGACTGGATTAGACATTCAGCTAACCATTCATACAGACAATTGGCCGGAGGAAAATGCCTGGTCAATCAAAGGTCCTAGCGGCTATTTTGTGTCCAGTGAAGATTTCGACTCTCTCAAAGCAGATGCCCTACACTATTATGAATTTCAGCTTCCCCGTGCTGGCTGCTATGAATTTGAAATGACCGACAGCTACGGCAATGGATTGGCACATGGAGAACTCTGGCCTGGCCAATTTGAAAATGGCGCCATCTTACTGAGAAGTGGTCAAGATGTCATTTGGGACAATGCCAGCTTTGGTTTTGGCTTTTCTATTCCGTTTGAAGCCTCCCCTGTTACAGTCTCTCAATCCAATGTAGCATATTTTGCAGATTTCAACACTTTTCCCAATCCAGTCACTAATCTGCTGAATATTGTATTCGAACCCTACCAATCGGCATCCTATCAGTTTATGATGTATAACACCCTTGGGCAGTTGGTTAAGTCGAGTCCTGCACAACTGTTTGATGCTCGTCCTCAGGAAACCAGCCTAGATTGTAGCGACCTGGATGGTGGCATTTATTGGTTGGTTCTTCAAAGCGAGGATGGCATACGTATGCAACGAAAGATCATCGTCCAAAAATAACAATGAGCATATGCCGTTTTACAGCTCATGCCCATTGTTCTTATTTATCATTTTCTTTTCCGTCAGAATAACCATTCTCTAGGATGGCTACAAATACCCTTAGAAAATAGGCTCTGTATCTGTTATGTAGCAACCTTCCTCCAAGGTGTAATTGATTCCATAGGTAGAACCATTAAATTTTTGACCGATAGACGAGCCAAAAAGGTAGTTCTTCGTCACTGAATTCGAACCACAAGTCACCGTAACCTGCATGGACAAGGCTTGGTCTGGAGGAGCCGGGAATTCCTCAAAAAGTGTGGCGCTCATTAGAATCAAAAAGGAACTGTTGGGAAGCACCTTAAAATTATCTACCCTTGGGTAAATAGTATTCCGACGCCCAAATAAATTAATGGGTTTTTCATTTGGGCTGTTAAGGCTCCAACTGAAGTATTCTGCCTGCGTATTGACATTTTGCTGTGCTGCAATTTTATCAACGCTTACCGAACACTCACAGGGCTCGTCCAAGGTCACAACGCAATCGTCGGTCACAAAAGCATTTCGCTCAAAAGGAATAGGGGTTTGCTCGTCGACACTACCCACAGTAATGGTTTGGGGGTTACTCAAACTACTACCACAATTCAAATCAAAAGTAATGGAGGTAACCGGATACCTACTGTTTTCCTCTTCATCATAGTACAATGCTTCGAAGTAAAGCCCTACGTCATTGTCTCCAATGTGTTCAAAAGGCACGCTGATGGGCAACTCTACAATCCCTCCACCAAATTTGGTAGTAATCCCCCCTGGATAAGATTGCTTGATCTGTCCTCGGACAATGACCTCCTCTTCTTGCCCCACAGTTGTCGCCGACAGAATGTTTAGTGTACAATCACAATCTGGACAATTGGAAACGACATCTTGAAGCTGTGGAAAAAAGCCAAACCCACCCGGAGCTTCACTTCTAACAAACTCATGCTCCAGGGAGAAATCCGGACATTCAACCTGTATCACAACGGCATCTTGCGTAACTGGCCGTGAACCATCGCCCATAATGAATCGCCATGATTCCCCTTGTACCAATTGAATGTCGTACCAAACGCCCACCTCCGGATTGTCAATAATTGTTGTGTAAGAAGGAAAGCGAGGAGGTGCAAGTGCGCCAAATGGTGGCAGGTTCTCCGGGTCTGTTCCCGGAGCAAATTTTAAGATTCTCATGCGACAATCACAAAGATCAAACCTGTCGGATCGCAGGCTGGCAGCAGCTTCTTCTTTTTCGATCTTCTCCGTACTGGTAGCAGTCTGATCGGTGGGTTGAATCTCTTCTTTGTTACAAGCGTGGAGACACAACATCAGTAATAAACTCCCAAGAAAAAAAATTCTTGATTTCATACTTTATATATTTTTTGATTAAGAAAATACAAGGTCTAGCTACCCAATGAATGCACTTCATTGACTAGGATTTCACATAGAAATATTGGTCAAAAACCAGCAGCGATTTTGACGATGGGTGGATGCGAAATCTAAAAAACAGACTTATACTCTCGGGATGCTATAGTAACGCTGGCGGGACGATAAAGATTTCATTTTAGGCTGATCTTTTAAAAAAACAAGGGCTGCCAGTTCTAAAACCAGCAGCCCTTGATGACCTTTAGATTGAGGTCTATTAGTGCTTGATGACCCGACGGGTTATCAGTTGTTCGTCTAAATACAGCTGCAACAGATATGCCCCCTTTGGCAAATCACCACCATTGATATTCAACTGTTGGCGACCATTGAGCAGGCCATAGTTGCGATTGTACATTTGGCGGCCGATGACGTTGTACATAGTAACCTGTACATCAGTTGCTTTAGTCAATTCCAATTCGATATTGGTAGAAGCAGTAAATGGATTTGGGAAGATGTTAATCTGCCCTTCTGATAACTCATTGGTGCTGGTCAAAGAGCATTCAACGGCATCCAAAGCAATACAGAAGTTAAACATGGCTCTTACCGTATCGGTCAGCCCTTCTTCATACAGCAGCATCTCTACAACGGCCTCACCGGCAGAAAACTCGGAAGGATAGATGTGGACAAATACCGTATCTGATTCGTTTGGCTGTAAGGTAAACGACTGGCTCACTGTAGATGGATCGTAGCATAAAACAGGATCACAGAAAGCAGCAGCCCAACCATCGGGCAGGCTAATGTCGCGTTTGATCCAGGTGAAAGTCCGTTCCTCACCCGTTGTGTTGGTAAAGGTAGCTTCGCCCGGAACATCATCGGCCCATTCGGCGATGGTGTTGTAGGTGGATTCATTCAGCACACCATTTTGTGCAGAGAGTCCGAATCCGGCCAGCAAAAACAAAGCAAAAAGTATATTTTTTTTCATAAGCACGGAGATATTGTAATTGATGAATTATTATTTGATAAAACGAAGAAAGTGAGGGGGTCGTTTTAAGGACAACTCCCTCACTTTAAGTAAACTCAATTTAGGAATTCGATCAATCGAAAATTGTCGAACAGCTTACTTAATTATTAAAATACGGTTACTTTCTTGGTAATTTCTCCAATTTCTGTGCGAATTTTCACCGTGTAGATACCACGTTCCTTTTCGCCATCCCACTGGATGATGTGTGTACCAGCAGGGTAAGCTTCCTTCGCCGCCAGTGTTTTCACCAATTTACCACTTACATCAAAAATGTTGACATCTACGTTTGTTGCAGACTCCAATTCAAATTGGATATTTGCTACATCTGCTGTCGGGTTAGGGAAAACATCCACTTTACCAGTCAACAAATTGATTTTCTGAGTACCGGTAGACAACTTCGATCCGATCATAATATTGTCGAGGAAGTTGTTGTTTCCACGATC
>JBCCSZ010000360.1:0-7057 GCA_039199225.1 Bacteroidota bacterium | reverse complement strand
GCCTGTCAATATCAAAGCGAGAAGGGTTAAGACCAAATAGACATTTAGGTGGTGTCCGTTAAAAAACCCCAATATCGAAGCATCCAGGTCAAACTGAGCAGCAAACCAAGGCGTAATAAATTGTACGATGCCCAGCGCAAAGATCAAGCTGATGACATTGATCATCAACGCCTCAGAAAAGAACTGACGAAGTAGCTGACCTCTACCAGCACCAACGACCTTGCGGACACCCACCTCTTTAGACCGCTCAATGGCACGTACCGAACTGAGGTTGACATAATTGATCCAGGCAATCATCAATAGAAAAAATGCAATGAGCAAAAGCGACCACACCGCACGACCATTGACCGTCTCTCCGATTTCGTATTCCAGATCGGCGGAGTACAAATGGGCATCAAAAAAGGGTTGCAGGCTAAAAACCTCCTGGCTTCCAGACACCTCCGTTCCTCTGAACCGACGCTGGCTAAAGCCTTCAAACTTGGCTTCCAAAGCGGCTACATCTGTTTCCGGCTCCAACTCCAAGTAGTGGTAAAAGTTAGACCAGTTCCAACTATTTTCAGCGGCTTCTCCCCAATAGCGAATGCCCGAAGCATAGCTGATTAAAATTTGAAATTGCAAAGTTGAATTGGCTGGTACATCCTCAAATACACCAACAATTTTAAAATCTTCCAAAACCCGATTGATACGCACTGTCTTGCCAATCAGATGGTGAAATTGGCCTTCAACTGCCGGAAAAAAATACTCCGCCAACTCACGCGAAAGCATCACCTCATTCGGCTCATCCAATAATTTTGTGTCATCCTGACTCAGGAGGTGAAAATCAAACATTTCAAAAAAATGCTCATCCACCCAAAAACCACTGCCGATCGGTTCGACC
Organism: Bacteroidota bacterium; assembly: GCA_039199225.1. Lineage (GTDB taxonomy): Bacteria > Bacteroidota > Bacteroidia > Chitinophagales > Saprospiraceae > JBCCSZ01. The sequence continues at coordinate 6,180 of JBCCSZ010000360.1, read as the reverse complement.
AAATCGTTGACCGTCAGCATGACATTCGGGGCTGCTGCCAAGCGACTGACATTTTTGATTTCCGGAAACTCTTCCATCATTGCCGGACCAATCGTCGGGTAGGTAATCGTCCCTCTTTGAATGGACTGCCCATCTTGAAAGCGTTCATTGAGCAGCCGATAAATCCGATCACCCTTGGCATGAAAGCCATCAAAGCTCAGCTCATAACTCACGTACTGTAGAAGTATGATGCAACTCGTCATCCCAATCACCAAACCACCTATGAGGATGGCCGATTGAAACTTGTGTGTTCCAAGCTTTCGAAAACTGATCCGTAAATGATTGATCCACATAATGATTGATCTAAAGGTGATCTAAAAAGGCATAAGCAATCTCACGGTTTTCTCATTTTATAATTGAATTCATTCGTTTCTCAATGCATCTATCGGATTGGCCAAGGCCGCTTTCATACTTTGCCAGCTCACCGTCAATAGGGCAATCAGCAAGGCGGCACCACCTGCCAGAGCAAATATCCACCAGGAAATTTCGATCGGATAAGCAAAATCTTCCAACCAATCCTTCATCACATACCAAGCGATGGGTGAAGCGATCAAGAGGGAAAGCAGGACCAGTTTGAGAAAATCTCTTGACAACAATCCCACAATACTCACAACCGAAGCCCCCAGCACTTTTCGAATACCAATTTCCTTGGTTCGTCTTTCGGTAGTGAAAACAATCAGGCCCAAAAGTCCAAGGCACGCAATAAAAATGGAGATGCCAGTAAAGTAGCTCAACATGGTGCTTAAGCGCCTTTCCGACTGATACAAACTATTGAGGTCTTCATCAAAAAAGCTGTAGCCGAAAGGAGCATCCGGCACAAAACGCGTCCACAGGGCTTTCACCTTATCCAAAACCTGGCGGGATTCACCCGCTGCAATTTTGACAGCCAATAAACTGTGGTCCAAAGTATACGAATTGGAAGACTCGTGGAACAGTGCAAATGGATTGATGCTCTCGCGCAGTGACTGTACATGAAAATCTTTCATCACGCCAACCACCTCATAGCTTTCTCGCCGACCCCCCGGATACATCAACCGCTGGCCGATGGGATTTTCCCAACCAAGCAAACGCACCGTTGCTTCGTTGACAATCACAGCCAAGGAATCCAGGCCACGGGCTTCATCAAAATTGCGCCCTTCTGCCAATTCAATATTCAAAGTAGGGATAAAATCTTCATCGACTAGGTAAGAAAACAAAGTCAAATCATCGATCACAGCTGCATTTTCTTCCTTTGTTTGCGGCACGTAAAAATCACCAAAAACATTGTTTCCTGCCGGAACATCCGTTGAAAGGCTCACTTGCCGAACCTCTGACATATTCTCCATCTCACCTTTAAAAGACTTCTTTTTGTCGCCCAGATATTGGGCGTTGCGAATGACGAGAATATTGTCTTTATCCATCCCCAAATCACCATTGATCGAAAATTGTATTTGCTGAACGACAACCAAAGTACAAATCACCAAACCCACGGAAATGGCAAATTGGAAAACCACCAGGCTGCTGCGAATCCACTGCTCTCCACGTCTACGGCCGCCTATACTCCCCTTCAAAACAGCAACGGGCTGAAACTTCGACAGATAAAAAGCCGGATAACTTCCTGCCAATGTACCAGCTAGTAAAGGAAGCAAAATAATGGCAGTTAAAGACCAAGGGTATAGCACATCCGAAAAAACCAATTCCAGGTTCATCAGATAATTAAAGGCAGGCAAACTAACCTGCAAGAGGGCCAGCGCTGTCAGGGTGGCAAGCAAACTGTATAAGATGGCTTCTGAGAGAAATTGCCGGATGAGGGTGGAGCGCATAGAGCCAAGTACCTTTCGCAGACCAACTTCCTTGGCCCGTTGCATCGAACGAGCAGTAGACAGATTGATGAAATTGATACAGGCCAATAGCAGTATGAACAAACCGATGGTTCCAAAAACATACAGATCGCGGATGTTCCCCTTGGTAGTCAAGCGAGAATTCATCTCCGGAGTATTCAAGTGTACATCGGCCAGAGGCACCAGTGACAATTCCCAGCGATTGCCTTCTGCAAAAAAGTTTTCCAGATCATAGCCCACGCGCCGGAATGCTTTCACGGCATGTTGAAGGACCATTCCGGGAAATTTACTTTCCAAGCTGGCCAGACCGGCCGCGTCCATGGGCTTGTGAAGCCGAACATAGTGATCTACCTGTAACCAGACCCAGCTCCAACTGAAACGATTCACAGCTCCGGATGCCGCAATGGGTGCCAAAATCTCAAATTGCAAGGAGGACTCGCGGGGAAGGTCTTCCAATACCGCCGTCACTTTAAACGGTTGGTCCTCCATCATCAGGGTTTTGCCCAAAGCCGTTTCTCCACCAAAATATTTTTTGGCCATCGAAGCGGTTAAAACCATAGAATTCTTGTCATTCAGACAAGTCTTCGGATTGCCTTCTAATAGAGTAAAAGAGAAAAATTCCAAAAAATTGGAATCGACCATCCAGACATTTGACTCTGTAAAAAGTTGATCTTCATACCGCATTGCCACATCTCCTGGCATGTGGTGACGTGTGTAGCTTTCAATCTCTGGAAACTCCGAAACCATCGTCTCCCCAACGGGTGGTGGCGTATTAGAAGTATAAAATTCCGATCCACCAAAAGAAGAGGTCAATGCCACCTGATAGATCCGATCACCGTCTTTGTGAAATTGATCGTAGCTCGATTCGTGCTGCAAAAACAACACAATCAGTAAGCACATCAAAATACCCAATGTGAGGCCCGACAAATTGATGAGGCTGTAAAACTTATTTTTTCGAAACTTTCGAAAAGCTATTTTCCAATTTACGTTCATATTGATCTATCTATTCATTTCGAAGGCTTTCTACCGGATCGGCCAAGGCCGCTTTGATACTTTGAAAGCTAACGGTCAAAAAGGCAATGGTAATGGCGCCAAAACCAGCAAAGGCAAACATCCACCATTGAATATCTATGCTGTAAGCAAAATCGGCCAACCACTCATTCATCAGATACCAAGCCACTGGAGTAGCAATCAAAAATGCAAAAGTGACCAGTAAAATAAATTCTTTCGACAACAAGTTGATGATGCTGGAAACACTCGCACCCAATACTTTTCGAATCCCAATTTCCTTGACCTTTTGTTGGGCTGCATGTGCTGCCAAGCCAAACAAACCCAAGCAAGAAATCAGGATGGCCAACAAGCCAAAGCCCTTACAGGTCGTCGACAGTCTGGCCTCATCTTCGTAGTATTGATCAATGCGCTCATCCATAAAACGTCCATCCAAAATTTGCTCTGGCAAAATGCGATCGTATATCTCTTGTATCGATGCCAGGGTCGCAGGAATATTCTCGGGACGAATCTTTACACCGACGCCCCAATGGAAAATCTTTTGGGTAGTCATCAACAAAGGACGATGTTCGGAGTGCAGAGAGTAGGTATGAAAATCTTCCATCACTCCAGTGATATCAACTGGCCGGCGTCCTCCTAAAAAGACTTGTTGTCCGACGACCTCGTTGGGATCGGTAATGCCCAGTTTGCGCAGCAGAGTCATATTCACAACACCTTGGCGAATGGTATCGGAAGGATCATACCAACGGCCAGCCAATAGGCGAATGCCGTGGGTCTTTTGATAATCCGCATCTCCAAATTTATTGGTAATCGGATAAGTCTCTTCTTCCGCACGAGAAGCATATCGAAAGTTTTGCGCCCAGGTATTATTCGACAGTGGGAAATCGCTACAAAAGCTGACAGCCTCGACATTGGGCAAGCGCAACAACTCTTGCTTCAATGGTTGCTGCCGAGCCAACGAAGCACTGTCCGTCCCAAGGTTAAAGGTGTACACTAAATCTTTGGCAAAACCTAAATCTTTGGACTGTATGTAATTCAGCTGAGATAAAACGATGACAGCACTCACGATGAGCCCTTGTGCAATGATGAACTGTAAGATCACCAATGATTTGCGCAAGGTAGCACCGCTAAAAGTTCGTCGGCTCACTTCTTTTTTCAATGCCTGTACAGGACGGAAACCCGCCATTACCAAGGATGGATAAAGACCTGCCAACAGCGTAACCAGGACGATTACAACAGCCAGGTAAATCCAGACGGTGGGGTCTGATAGAAAAGGCAGCGTTTCGGGAACATCTGAAATGTATTTTAGAAATGGCAATAAGAAGTTGGCTAGATTGACGCCCAGGAAAACAGCAAAAAATACAATCAAGCCAATCTCGCTCATAAATTGTCCAACCAACTGGCGACGGCTACTGCCGAGGGTTTTGCGGACACCGACTTCTCTGGCTCGCAGCGACGCTTGAGCAGTAGCCAGATTGATGAAATTGAAGCAAGCCATGATGATAATCAATATACCGATGATGGCCAGTATTTGCAATCGGGAACGACTGATTTGATGGGTACCAGAATGTCCAATGCGCTCGTCGAAGTGCAGGGTCGATAAAGGTTGAAGTATGTGCCAGCGCTCCCGATTGGAAGTCTGCTGGCTGTAGTGCTCCTGACCGACTTCTGCCAGGACGGCATTGGCAGCCTCCACTTGGTCGGCACTATTGAGCAAGGCATAAACCTGGTTATTTGAACTGCAACTTCCCCATCTATTGTCCAGGAAAAAGTGATCGGCATTTGCTAAGAGCGTTTGCCAACTTACAAAAAAGGGTATCGGAAAATCTGAATTGGTTGGCAAATCTTCGACAACCCCTCGGACGGTAACAGTAACAGCATTGTTCAGGACTAAAAGCTGCCCTACGGCTTCTTCAGGACTGTCGAACATCTTTTCTGCCCAACTGCGATTGAGCACAATGGAACTAGGATCGGATAAAGCAGCAAGCGCCTGCCCTTCCAACCATTCGACATCGAAAATATCAAAGAATTCAGGCTCCACAAAAAAGGCTGTCTCATGGTCCTGAATGGTAAATTTCTTCAAGGGTGGGCCGCCATTCGGATCAGGGACGGTAAGAGCGGGCCAGAATTCCTTAACACGCGACATTGCTTCAAATTGGCTGACGCGATCTTCCATAATGTCCATCGCCGGAAGGGGCGTACAAACGTGGTATATTTCACCCTCCTCTGGCCGGGATTCGATGTTGACCACCCGGACAATTCGTTCATACTTTTCAAAAGACTCATTGAAACTCAATTCGTACTTCAGCATCCTAAAAATCAGCAGGGAAGCAGCTACCCCGACAGCCAATCCAAAGAGCGTAATGAAGGTGTAAATCTTATTTTTGCGTAAAGACCGAAGAGCGATTTTCAAATTGTTAAAAAACATACTTTTGATTTTCAGAGGTTAATCTTTAGCTTATTCGCTTCTCAGCGCATCGACAGGGTTAGCGACCGCCGCTCGAATGCTGTGAAAACTTACTGTGGCAAAGGCAATCAACAAAGCCGAGAATCCAGCTAGGCCAAAAGCCCACCAAGGCATATCTATGTAGTAATGAAAATTTTGTAACCACTGCTTGAGAAAGTAAAAGGCAATGGGCGTTGCAATGAACATGGCCAGCAATATCAGCCATACAAATTCTCTGGATATCAAGCCGACGATACTTCCAACAGAAGCACCCAATATTTTTCGCACACCGATTTCTTTGGTCCGACTCTCGGCGGCGAAGGCTGCCAAGCCGAACAAACCAAGGCAGGAAATAAAGATGGCCAGCAAGGTAAAAGCCAATATCAAACCAGCTGTTCTCTGATCCGTCTTGTAGGCTTCTTGCAGTTTATCGTCCAGGAAAAAATAGTCGAAGGGTTCTCCCGAATTGATCGTCGACCAGTCTTGATCGAGCTTGGCGATGAGGTCGGGCAGATTGGTCGTTGCAACGGAAGCAACCAATTGCTCGGGGACCTCTGTGGGACTCCACTGAAACATGTAATTGCTGATTGCATGGTGGAGCGCCTGGGAGTGAAAATCCTTGACGACCCCGATGATGCGCTGGGTGTTCAGGTTGCCATCCCAATTCCACAGCAGCTTTCGACCAACGGCATCCTCTTGGGTGTATCCCAACTCCTTCATGAGTCATTCGTTAATCACTACACTAACGACCGTATCTGCAATGCGATCTTCATCAAAGAAGCGGCCTGCCAATAATTCGAATTCCATCATCGGCATAAAATCTGGATCGACCCAATTGCGCATGACCCGAATGGAGGCATCCTGATT
>JBCCSZ010000359.1:0-7205 GCA_039199225.1 Bacteroidota bacterium | reverse complement strand
GTTCCGGTATTTTGAAAGCGGACCAAATATTCCAGTTTATCGACATCCGGACCGATCAGGCCCAGTGGTCCTCTGCCCTCTGGCAAGACAGATTTGTCGTTTGGATCGTAAGAACCGACAACCGTGCGATAGCAAATCACCTCATTATCGAGAGGTTGAAGGTCACCAGCGATCGGGTCTGCTCTGAAGTAATAACTAATTTGTGTACCCAACGGAACGGTCGCAGGCAGCTTCATTTGGACATTGTAGACAATGATTCTTCCCGGAGGATGATCGTTGTAATCCCAAATCAACAAACGATTGACAGGATCAATGGTAGTTGGTGGAATGTTGGATGATATGTACTGGTGCAGTGAGTCGTATTGATAGGTCAGCGTTCCGGAGGCAATGTCATCTCCGAGATTCATTACGCAAATCTGGACATTACGGGTAAAGCCCGGCCGGGGATTGGGCTTGCTGAGTTTGAGGCTGATGTCCTGACGTGGCGCTCGTTTTAAGTAAAAATTATTATTCTCATAGCTCGAACCCAATGTCAATGCATCCACGGTTATTGGATCGATACAGATGGCTTCATAAAAGACGGTATCAAGCTGGACGGACAGGTTGTAAGTACCTGGCTCAGATAAAAATTCGTAATAGCCATTGTCATCCGTATAATCGATCTGACCATTGGTTAATTCGACCAGAACATTTGGCAATCCATTCACCGAGTCCGTGGTACATCCACCCAGAAAATCCTCATAGACATAACCGCTGATGCGCACAAAACAATTGGAATCTCTTTGGATCAAAAAGGTCTCATGCGTCCGGCATCCCGAATCATTATCTGTTACCGTGACGGAGTATCCACCAACGGAAAGATTTGTTTGGGTAGGCCCACTGCCCCCATTGCTCCATTCGTAAACAATATCTGTATTGCTGCTTTGCACGTCAGCATTCGCAATAGCACCGGCGCTATCACAATTGGCAAAAGTAGTACTAACATCTAAGCCCAGAACATCGTCCAGATCAAAATCCGCCTCGCTGATGCAATTCCGGGAGTCGAATACCTCCACTAGATAATAAGCAGCCGATAGACCGGTGGCAATGGAATCGAAGGTCGTGTTGTTCCAACGATAAAAGTAAGGAGCCGTTCCGCCTGATACGACAGCAGCCAAGGCACCATCGTCTTGACAGGCACTGTTGACCACCTCTATGGAAACCGATAGTGGGTCGTTGTCAGTAATGGTAAAAGACTGTGAGACCTCACAACCTCTGCGATCCGTGACGGTAACGAAATAATCGCCCGGGCAGATGTCAATGAGGCCCTGCTGCTGGGATATTTCGCCACCAGGCAAAGCCCATCGGTAGGTATAATTGCCATTGCCCCCGAAAGGAAAGACGTACAGCTCTCCATCGCATGTCCCATTACAAGTTGGCAAAATCAAGGAATCGAGCAGGGTGATGTTGGATGGTTCAGATACAATAAGACTATCGATGATGGTGGTATTCATGGCATCGGTCAAGGTAATCGAATAAACACCGGAACATAAATTGGTTGGATTTTCGAGACCATCCAACGCATCATCCGACCAATCAAATTGGTACGGAGGAGTACCACAGGAAGGGCGTAGCTGAATGCCGCCGTCGCATAAACCAAGGCAGGAAGGTGATGTAAGGATAGGGTCGATGGACAGACCACCGGCGCCACTGCCCGTTATTTCGGCATCCAAAGTTACGGCGCAGCCGAAATCGTCAACGATGGTCACATTATAAGTTCCACTAGCCAAATTGGTTACGAGCGAGGTAGTGGGTCCATGACCCCAAAAGTATCGAATAGGCGGTGTGCCTCCAATTGATACCACCTGGATGACACCGCTGTTCGGGCTGTCGCAATTATCACTGATCACAGAGATGGTTCCAGACAATCCCGGAGAAGCAACCAAAGTATAAGTGCCACTGACTTGACAGCCATTCACATCGGCCACTACAACGGTGTAGGTACCTGCTGGCATGCCGACAAGGGTGGGCGTATTCTGACTGGCAGGATCGTCCCAAAGATAGTTGTATGGGGGCGTTCCGCCCTCGACCGTGACCGTGATGAGTCCATTGAAATCACCGCAGGTTGGATTTTCTACATTGGCATTGGAGATCGCCAATTCTGTGATGGATTCAATGATGACAGACGTCTCCAAGGAGCAATTGGCAATCGTATCATTGATAAATATGCCGTAATTTCCTGGTGGCAGATCGCTGAATGTTGTATCGCTTTGATAGATACTGCCCTGAGAAGGGACTGGGCCGAACAATTCATAATTTACCGGAAAGTTGGCATTGCCAATTCCGACAAAAATTGCTGCATCGGAGTCCCCAGCACAAGTGATGCCACTGGATGTAGCCTCTAAGGTTACATTACATTGGGCTTGCACAAATGATAAGGAACAGAAAAAGAGAGAGAGGAACGTAAAAATTTTAGTCATAGCACTGATTTAGGAACAATAGCTTTAAAATTTATGATAATGGGAAACCTTGGTATTGGTCTAAAATGACCACAGGATCGAGCTTGCTTTAAAGAGTGCAACAAGTACTCCATTTTGGAGCCATACTACAACTTTCATGTACAAAAATATATATTTCGTACAAGTTACTAGAAAAGACCATGTATACCAATGGCCACACAACTCTTGACAAAGCACTTTTTCGAGAGAGAGAAGTCTTATAAATAAGTTTTAGCGCAGGAATGCTGATGGCTCTTGCATGATACACTGCAAACAAAATAACGGTCTGTATACCAACCAACTAGGAATCATGTAGACCCTTTCTGCAAGTCGATGAACTTACCAATTTACTTTGATCGCAGTGTATACAATACACAACCATCTTATTTTTAAGAAAGGTTGACTGAAACGGTCATTTAATAAGCAGTCGAAAAACGAACATTCGCCAGTTTAATCATAACGATTAGACTGTGTTTGCTGGCTTTAAGCCATTAAACTCCATGAGTAAACGAGAACTTTTCGCTGCCTATTGCGAAACGATTTTGTAGGTAGGCTTGATGTATCAACGCCGTAAATATAGTGCAAAACCGACATAAATCAAAACAAAATCGGCTGCACAGGGGAATTCATGGCCTCCAGAAAAAGTTGTAATGCCTTCTTTTTCCGAGCATCAAAGTTGTAACTGATGTGGTGTGTAAAATAATTGTGAAGGTCAAAATCTGGTCGGGGCGGTGGAATGAGGTAAATCATTTCAGGTATTTGCGCCAGACCATCGGCCAGTGCACTGTTGAAGCGTCTGATAAAATCGGCCGGTAATTCGCGGGTACTGATCCAGGTAGCAAAAACGAAAGGTAAGCCAGTATGTTGCAGCCATGCCTCGCCGAGATCGTATACAAAAGGATGCCTTTTTTCCATCCCAATGGCTCGGTCGCCGATGATGAGTCCACCTCGTCGTCCCCCAATCTTATTCTCGTAGCCCTCCTTCGCAGGCAGCATAATTGGATCGACATTCCAAAATTCGCGGGCCAGCACCTTGGTCAGCTCAACCGAAGTTCTGGAATGAAAATCCAGATAAAGGTGCGTCATTTGCTCTATGGGACAGTCCCCATAGATACAAACCGTTTGAACCTTTCCAACTGTACCGATACAAAAATCAGAGATGACATGTGCTTTTTCCAGCTCCGGAATCACGGCTACGGGTACCAAACCGAGGTCGGCTTCACCCATTTTGAGCTTGCGAGCTGTGGCAGAAGGGATGTCCAAAGTGATGTTCAACTCTTTTTCCATCCCATTTTTGAGCAAGCCATATAATAAAGGCTTGGTGTTGAGATAACTAACTGCCGTTAGATTTAATTTTTTCATACGCCGGTTGTCTGCTTTAGATCATTTAAGTGTCGGGTATCATTTGCCAGGACGATATTGAAAATACCATTCTGGAAATCCACCTTATACAGGCCGGTGTTTGCATGCTTATAGTTCTCCATTTCCCGAAGGTGCTGCCGTTGCAACACACACATCAGACAGCGCATGGCTCGTCCGTGGCTGCAGACCAACAACTGCTTTTCGGGTCTATTTTTTATGTGTTCAACAAATGTACCGAGTCTGGCGGCCAGCTTTGCAGCACTTTCTCCCTGTTCCACACTGGCATCAAATTCTCCCCTTCCCCAGGCAGCTATCGTTTGTTTGTACGATTCGACCATCCACGGCTCGCTCTTTTGCCCTTCGTGTATGCCCCATCCGATTTCATTGATTTCGTTCCACTTTTCCCAGGGCAGTCCCTTGTCGATAAATGGCTGTACGGTTTGCTGCGTACGAATCAATCCGGAAACCAAGACTGCATCGAACGATACTTCTTCATAATGTCTGAAAAAGGCTTTTGCCTGGGCCTGTCCTGTATCGTTTAGCGAAGAGTCCACACCACTACCTTGGATGATGTGCTGCTTGTTGAACTCTGTCTGGCCATGTCGGATGATGTATATGGTTTTATCTGTCATTTGTTATCGTGTAATTCTGTAACTGACTGATCCTGAAATCAATCACAAAGCACTAATTCACAACTGGTAAGGAGACATAGCCTCTGAACTGCTTGTCCTCCTCAAAAACGTGGTCTTTGAAATCCGTCACAACATTGTACAGTGTATCCCGCTCGATGGGATGACGTCCAACGTAGCGGATGAGATTGACCAGTTCTCTGGTACTCATAGCCGGGCTTTGTTCTTCTGAGCCAGCCATCGTGTATATCTTCGTCGTATCGTCAATGGTACCATCAATATCGTCTACACCAAAAGCCAGAGAAAGCTGAGCAGTGTTGCGACTGATCATAGGCCAGTACGCCTTGACATGCTCAAAATTATCCAGATAAATGCGTCCCATGGCATACGTCCGGAGGTCTTCCAGAATGCTCACTTCGGGGACATGCGACAACTGATTTCCTTTGTTGCGAAACTTCAGCGGAATAAACGTTTGGAATCCACCTGTTCGGTCCTGAAGCTGGCGCAGTTGCTCCATGTGATCAATGCGATGCTCATACTTCTCGATGTGGCCATACAACATGGTAGCGTTGGAACGCTTGCCCAGTTTGTGCCATTCTTCATGGATTTGCAGCCACTGCTCCCCACTACACTTACCCCCTGCAATTTGATCTCTGATCTCTGGATGGAAAATTTCTGCACCACCGCCAGGCATGGAGTCAAGTCCTGCATCCAGCATTTGCTTCATACCCTCAGCATAGCTGATCTTCGCCTTTTTGAAGATGTAGTGATACTCCACAGGCGTAAGTGCCTTGACGTGCAGTTCGGGCCGATGCGCCTTGATTTGGCGGAACAGTTCCGCGTAGAACGGAACATCGTATTGAGGCAACACGCCCCCTACAATATGAACCTCTGTGACAGGCTCCTCATCGTATTTCTTGATGATGTCCATAATCTCCTCCAAGCTATACTCCCACCCCTCCTCACGCTTCTTGATGAGGCGAGAGTAAGAACAAAAAGTACAAGTGTAAAGGCAGACGTTGGTAGGCTCGACGTGGAAATTACGATTGAAGTAGGTCTTATCGCCGTGTTTGTGCTCTCTGATGAAGTTGGCAAGTATGCCTAGAAAGGATAAATCAGCTTTGTCATATAACAATTGTCCTTCTTCCGGGCTGATGCGCTCAAAATTCAAAACTTTCTCCCCGATGGCCCGCAACTCCTCACTGATTTCCGTTTGACCGATTAGGTTCTGCACGTTTTCTGTAATGCTCATGTTCAACATATAGATCGAATTACATAAACAATTCTCAAAGATACTAACAACTTTCAATACTTTCAGTTTCCATTGAAATTAATTTTTTTACTCAAAAGGGCCATTTTAACATATCTTTAGCCTATGTTATCTGTGCTGATTCCGATCTATAATTTCGATGTTCGCCCCCTTTTGGAAGCCCTGCACCGGCAGTGTCTTCGGTCGGGTGTGGACTTTGAACTCATCTGCTTTGACGATGGCTCGACGGATTCGTTTCTAAAACAGAATGCTTCCATTGCCCAGTATACGCATTGCACATACGAAGTGCTTCCGCAGAACGTCGGACGGTCCAGAATCCGCAATCTATTGGCCGATGCGGCGATTGGAGAATGGCTGCTTTTTTTGGATTGTGACAGCCAGCTCGCCAGTGAGCAGTTTATTGAAAACTACCTCAGCCATCGCCAAGATCGACGGGTTTTGTGTGGTGGAACCATTTATGCTCCTCATCCACCAAAGGACCAGCGGCTTCACTTGCATTGGTTGTATGGCAGCAAGCGCGAAGCGCTGAGGGCTGAGCAGCGCATGCGTAAAGATCAAATGGGCTTTACGAGCAATAATTTTATGATCCAAAAAATCTACTTCAATCAGATTCGATTCGAAGAAGACATTCGTCAGTATGGCCATGAAGACACACTGTTTGGCTTACAAGCCCATGCGAAGGAGTTTGAAATTTTCCACTTGGACAATCCGGTAGAACATCTCGGCTTAGAACCTTGGGATGTATTTCTTCGCAAACACCGCCAAGCCATTGAAAACTTACTCAAGTTGCAAAAGGAGCACCCAGGCGTTCAAACCAAATTGACAAAAACCTTTCAACAGTTAGAGCGCTGGGGTATGGCGCCTGCACTGCGATTTTTTCACCAAATATTTGGAAAAGTATTGTACAAACAATTGGGAGGATCATCGCCCAACTTGCGACTGATGGACTTATACCGCTTGGGAGAAAGGAGTCTGATGAAGTAGCAAAAAGTGTTATGGAATTCGCTATTCTGGTTTTATCTAAAAAATATAATAAGGTATTTTCTTTGACAGCTATGTTGTCAGATTAGAATACATTAAGTGACAGACCTTTATTTTTTATTTCCTTTGTAATCGTAATTATTTCCATTTTTATCGCCCCATAATCCAGCTGATTTCTTTTTAAAAGATTTGCAATCAGCATCCTTTAATATACTATACTTATGATATACGTTATTTCTATCTTTTGAGAATCCTAGATCAACTACCTGAAAGCTTTCAGGATCTGCTTGAGGTATTATTTCTTTATCTAGATATACATTCTTTTTATCCTTGTAGAACTTCATTCGATATCCTCCCTCGTTATCCCTAACCAATTGAAAAGATTCCACATCATAAACAGGAAATTCATCTCCATAATAGATGATTTTAAATCCGGTATTGAGAACACTACCATTTATAACTTTTACATCCTTCTTTTCACCATTG
>JBCCSZ010000358.1:0-7228 GCA_039199225.1 Bacteroidota bacterium | reverse complement strand
GGGAGGTGCTTTTTCGCTCGGGACAACCATTAGTCAGATTGGCTACACCTACCAGTGGGATGGTCCGAATGGCTTTCAATCTCAAAGTCAGTATCCCAGCTTGGTGACAGATGTGGTGCTGGCCGACAGCGGTGTCTACACCTTGGTCATTTCTAATAATGGTTGTACTTCCGACCCAGCTTCTACGGTGGTAAGGGTTCGTCCTAGGCCCGATCAGCCAGTGCTTTTTTCAGATGGCGTGGTCTGCAATGGCGACTCTCTCCGTTTCAGCAGTAACATCATGGGGGGCGATCTTTACACTTGGACGGCACCAAATGGCACCAATTTATCGACTACGGATCCCTCCTTACTGATTCTCAATGCCAATGCTTCTCATTCTGGCAATTGGGTGGTGACGGTATTGGGTGAAGGGTGCAGTTCGACTGCTTCCGATTCTGTGAACGTATTCGTGGAGCAGCCACCGGTATTGATTGCTACGAACAACGGTCCGATCTGTGCAGGGGATAGCGTTCGACTGGTCGCCAATGACATACCAGGAGCAAGCTATTTATGGTCTGGTCCGGGCAGTTTCAGCACCATTGGGCGCCGGGTCGATGCACCGGGTATTCAAGGCAACTATACTGTTCGGGTGAGTAGCTCTTTGGGCTGCGTTAGTGCTGTATCGACCAATGTACAAACCTATGCCGCAACCCAAATTACAGCGATTAGTACGGATGGAACCGATTGCTTTTTCAGGGGCGATAGCATCCGATTGATTCCGACCATTTTTCCGGCCGACGATGGAAGCTATACGTATAATTGGAGTGGTAGCAATGGTTTTATGTCTAGTGATGCCATACCTATTATATTATTGGATTCTTCGACCAGCAATCATACTTACAGTCTCCAGGTGATGGATGGCAATGGCTGCGATTCGGAAGTCAGTACTGTTTCATTGAATTTACAGCAAGCCCCTCCACGTCCTCCCATCGATGGTCCGAGCTTGATTTGTAGTGGCGATGCCCTCACCTTAACCTCTAGACCTTATGCTGGTTTGGACGTTTTGTACCTTTGGCAAACACCCCTGGGCATAGATACCACCTTGATTCCATCCCTGACCATTAGCCCGGTTCAGCCCATCAATAGCGGAGACTATAGCCTTAGAGTGTATGTAGATGGTTGCTCCTCTCGGTCGTCGATTTTTATCCCGGTAGAAGTCTCTGCTGTACTGCCTTCTCCAATTGTGATTGCCAGTAGTCCGGTATGTGCCGGAGATACCATTCGTTTATCCACCAATGTTGTGGCTGGTGCAACCTATCAATGGACGGGGCCTGACAACTTCCAATTTGATGGGCCGGAAACTTTCATTGCCAATGTTGGTTCAGCCAATGCTGGAAACTATGCCGTGCGCATTGATGTCAATGGTTGTACTTCCCCTTTTTCCATTCCGGTGAATGTAGAGGTCCGACCCATTCCGGACGTACCGATTTTGGAGGCGGTTGATCCGATTTGTATCGATGCACCCAACAGCGGTGTGCGCCTGCAGTTTGTAGATGGAACGGCGGTTCAGGGGGCCAGCTATACTTGGTTTGAGGCAGAAAATGCAGCGCAAATTGGGGGGCCAACCTTTTCGACCAGCTATCTACTGAATGATTTTGAGGACTATGGCGAAGGGACTTTTGACTTCTTTGTAGTTGCTGATGTTGGTGGTTGTTCCTCCTTGCCGAGCATTCCCTTGTCTATTGAAATGCACACCTTTGTAGCAGATGTCGCTATGGCAGGGACCGATCAATCCTTGTGTGATGTCAATTCTATTACCTTAAATGCCGAAGTTCCCGACCTTGCCACCGGGCAGTGGCGGCAAACGAGCGGCCCGCTGGCCAACATTCTTCAAGTTGATCAAGCAACTACCCAGGTCGATGATTTAATACCCAATACCAATTATACTTTTGAATGGGTTTTATCGAATGGTGTTTGTCGGGATTATGATTCGGATGAAGTACAAATATTCATCGGTCAAAACAATGCAATTGCCTTTGCTGGGGATGATTTTGTGGACTGTGGATCGGGCAGTGTCTTGCTCATGGCAGATCAACCCATGGCCGGCAGTGGTATGTGGACCAGCCCCGACCCCAATGTATCTTTTTCTGATGCTCAGGCACCTGAGACTCAAGCAGAAGGCTTAGAGGATGGGGCTTATTTGTTTGTGTGGACAGTGGAAAATGGTATTTGTGGAATGACTGCTGATACCGTTTTTGTCGAATATGAATTGGCTCCTTTGGCGGAGGACGATTTCTTTGAATCGGATTATGCTGCGGAGGTTTTCATTGAAGTTCTGGAAAACGACCGAGTGCCATTGGACTTCCAGATCACATTGATGGCTGGGCCAACGAATGGCAGTGTCGAAAACCTGGAGGATGGAATGTTCCGCTACAAAGCAGGAGAAACCTTTACGGATATGGACGAATTCCGGTATCGACTGTGTAGCGAAAGCTGTCCAGATGTATGCGCAGAGGCAGTCGTTCAGGTTAGGCTCATTCGGAATCTGGCCTGCGAGGCGCCTACCATATTTACCCCCAATGACGACGGCATCAACGATACCTTTGAAATTCCCTGCTTTGACTCTGGTCAATATCCAAATAATAAAGTGTCGGTTTTCAATCAGTGGGGCGATGAAATATTCAGTGCCACTCCCTATCGCAACGATTGGGCAGGGACCTATGATGGAGAGCCTTTGCCCATCGGTACTTACTTCTACCTTGTAGAGTTGGGTAATGGCCAGGAGCCGATCAGCGGTTTTTTAGTCTTGGAACGCTAAGACTCATTTGAGCTATAAAAGTTGTTCTGTGAAACTGTAAGAGCATGAAGAAAATTTACTGGTTCATTATTTTCTCCTGCCTGTTTTTCCATTCGATGGAGGCACAGCAGGAGGGGCATTACACCCAATTCATCTATTACAAGCTGGGAATCAATCCGGCCTTTGCGGGTAGCCAGGAGGTGCCTTATCTAACGGCTTTGTACCGCAAGCAATGGATGGGACTGGAAGGGGCGCCCGAGATGCAGGCCCTCAGCTTTAATACGCCATTGATGAAAAATCGAATTGGCTTTGGTGTCAACCTAAGTCGCCAGAGCATTGGGATCAATCGTCGTTTGACCGGTGATCTGGTCTATGCTTATCGGATACAGATGGAGAAGGGAACTTTGGGGATCGGTGTGCAGGCGTCGATTCGCTATTTCAACAATGATTATACCGATGATCGTCTTCGGGCGACCGATGGTCTATCGCCCGATGGGAGCATTCCTGTGGGTAATCAAAGTAGGGTGATTCCGAACTTCGGTACGGGACTCTACTTCAGCAACCGCCGTTTTTATGCTGGTTTCTCCATTCCCCGCCTGATCCGCAACAACATCGACTTCAACGATCTAGGTGGAGAAGTCTCCAAAGAGATCAACCATTATTATTTGATGGCGGGCTATCAATTTGAGCTGTCGGACCTGTTGAGTTTGCAGCCACAATTTTTACTCAAATATGCCCCAGATGTACCGTTGGATGCAGACATCAATCTGCTGTTGAGCCTTGCCCAGCGCTATGCCGCTGGTATCACGTACCGTTGGGGAGGGTCTGATGGAGCGTTGGGTGAAAGTATAGATTTGATACTGTCGGCGCGCTTGACAGATCGCTGGTTGATTGGGTTTTCCTATGATTTGACAACAAGTGATTTGAGGGAATACAACGACGGAAGCATTGAAGCATTGGTACAATTCAATATGAGCAGAAAACAAGAAGAGATCATTAATCCACGTTTCTTTTAATCGAATTCTAAAAATAAAGTACCTTCCAGATTACGTTATACTGCCTAGACAATGGTACGATACGTTAAAAAATTGTTTAATTCAAGCTGTAATCTTCGCTGTCTAATGGCTAAGCTATTGGTTGGGCGAATAAAATTGCAACTTTGTTTCTCGCTAATATCCACAACTATGAATGTCAGACTAGCTGCCTTGCTGATTGGTGCCTGCTGTTTGTTCCACCCGTCTTTGAATGCTCAGAAGAGTTCGAAGACGAAAGCCATGAAAAAACTTTATGAAAAAGGCAATGAGGTGGATATTAAAAATGCTTTGAAGATCAATACCCGAAAGGTAGAGTTCTCTCCCTCTTTTTACCAAGACGGAATTGTCTTCGCAGCCAGTGGAAAATCGGCCAAAGGTGGAAAGGCAGATGATGTTCGCTTCTTCGAGCTGTTCTTTTCTCGCTTCGATAGGGAAAATGTACCCCTCAAGCCCGAGGCATTTTCTCTAAAACTCAATTCCCGTTTGCACGAAGGTCCGGTTACTTTCAGCCGCGATGGCGAAACGGTTTATTTCACCCGAAGCAACTCCAAAAAAGGATTTCCTGTCTCAGATGAAGAAGGGGTGACCCGCCTCAAGATATACGAAGCCAAAAAGGGATACCTGGACTGGGAGAATGTACGAGAGCTGCCTTTCAACAATGATGAATATTCTTGCATGCATCCGACCTTGTCAGCCGACGGGCAGGAGTTGTATTTTGCTTCCGACATGGATGGTGGCTATGGTGGCTACGACCTATATGTCTCTAAATGGGACGGCAAAAAATGGGGTATTCCCAAAAACCTGGGAGGCAATATCAATACACCCCGGAATGAAGTTTTTCCGTTTATCCACAGCAGTAAAAACCTGTTTTTTGCTTCCAATGGCTATGAAGGGGCTGGTGGATTGGACATTTATATGATTGATCTCAAAGACCGCAAGCAGGATTTGGTAACGAATCTGGGTGAACCTTTTAATTCTCCCAAGGATGATCTGGGCTTGATTTTGAGTCCGGATGGCTTATTTGGCTTTTTCACCTCCAACCGCAAGGGTGGAAGAGGCCAGGACGACATCTACCGCTTCGAGGTGGCCAAAGGTATCTTGGGTCGAACTGCTCCCTCCAGCATTGAGGCCAGCATTCAAGTGTATGATGCTGCCAACCAAGCGGTGATAAAAGGGGCCGAGATTCGCATCTTCGAGCGAACAGCCGATGGCCTGGTGAGCCAGAAAAACAATCAACTGTACGAGGCCGTTTTGCTGCCTGAAGGTGGCGATTCAGAAGCCTTGTTCTTTCAGAGTATCCGAAAAGACAAAGAATTGCTCGGCTCGGCGGACTTAAAAACCAATCGGCGAGGCAAAGCTTCTTACAACTTCACAGGTGAGAAAAAATACTTGATCCTCATAACCAAAGATGGCTATAAGAGCAAGGAACGCTCTTACACAACCATTGGCAATATAGGTGAGAAAATCATCACGATTCCGATGAGGGCCATAGAATGCTCTGATCTGAGCGGTCGGATTGTAAATGCGCAGGGCGAAGCCCTGAAAGATGCCGTCGTGCGAATCAAAAACATTTGCAACAACCAAGAATCTGTGATGATTGCTGAAGATGGTTTCAACTTTTGCTTGCCGCGCTATTGTGAGTTTGAGGTGACGGCCGTGAAGGAGCGTTACATCGGTCAGCCACTTCGCTTGTCTACCAAAGGCAGAGAAGGGAGTAAGGCGCAAAAAGTAGAAATTAAGATGGAATTGGTGCAGTCCGCCGAAGAGGCAACCGTCTTGAGTGAAGGATCGGTGATTGTGTTGGACAATCTCTACTACGAATTCAATCAGTCGTTCATTCAGGCTGGTTCCACCCGCGAATTGGAAAACCTGGCAGAGATGATGCGACGCTACTCTACCCTAGAAATAGAGCTGAGTTCTCACACAGATGCCAGAGGTCAAAAGCAGTATAATTTGGACCTATCCATGCAGCGTGCGCAGACAGCCAAGCAGTTTTTGGTTTCTCGTGGCATCGAAGAAAGCCGCATTAAGGCAATTGGGTATGGCGAAGGCAGGTTGCGCAACCATTGTGCTGATGGGGTCCAATGCTCCGAACAAGAGCATCAATTCAATCGTCGGACAGAGGTCAAAGTGCTCAAACTGGATGCAGCCGTAGAAGTGCGTTACAGGGATTAAGCTTCGCTACACCTCATTCGTTTTAGGATATTTTAGTAAAGTAGTTTGGGAAATCTTCCTTTGCTGCTACCGCCAGCCGTAGGACATTTGATCCAACGACAGCCTACTCGCCTTCATCCTGAATCAAGGATTCTAAGTCATTGATCTGAAAAGGAAAAAGTTTGTTTTTGAACTATCGTTCTATTAAGGTGTTTTTTTTGAACGATCATTCAAATAAAATAAACTTAGACAAAATGACAACAGTATTAAAGATCAATGCCAGTGCTCGTAAGCAAGCATCTACCACCCGAAAACTCGTCGACAAAATTGCCTCAAAATTGGCCTTGGCGGACGATTTAACCTTCATCGAGCGCGATTTGACGGAGACAGAGCTGCCCCTGCTGACCGAAGAAATGGTTGCTTCCTTCTACACCCCTCCGACCGACCGTACACCTGAACAAAAAGCCATTATTGCTGCCTCTGATACGTTGGTGGCGGAGCTGCAGAAGGCCGACGTGCTAGTGATTGGAGCCCCTATTTACAATTTCTCTGTTCCAGCCAATCTGAAAGCCTGGATTGATTTGGTTGCTCGAGTAGGTGTTACCTTCCAATATTCAGAGAATGGTCCAAAAGGTTTGCTGGAAGGCAAGAAAGCCTACATTGCCATTGCCTCGGGAGGAACAGCTTTCCGCAGTACGGCCGATTTTGCCTCCGACTATCTGAAGCATTTTTTGGTATTTCTTGGCATTGAGGACATCACCTTCATCGCCGCCGATCAATTGATGCTCAATCCGACAGAACATCTGAACAAAGCTGAAGCTAAGATTGCCACTATTGGCGCCTAAAAATACCCCCAAGCCTTAGATAACGAGCACATGGGTCCGTCCAAGAGCTGCTCATCTGCCTGGACGGACTCATATGCATCTCTCTGATTTTTTTGAGTCTACAGCTGAAAGAGGTGGACGAAATCTTTCCAAAAATTGATGGGAACAAACTAACTTTGTATTAAAGTACAAGCATTGTATGCCACGTAGTAAAAATTTTGATCGGCAGGAAGTCTTGCAAAAGGCAGTAGAACTCTTTTGGCAAAAGGGATTCCACGCTACCTCCATGCAAGATTTGGTAGATCACCTGGAAATCAACCGGGGCAGCATGTACAATACCTTTGGAGGCAAGGAACAATTGTTCCAGGAAGCTCTGGCACTTTATAAAAAACAAACTGGGCAGGACTCTAAAGATATTTTATCCTCCGGAGATGGCTCAG
>JBCCSZ010000357.1:0-7288 GCA_039199225.1 Bacteroidota bacterium | reverse complement strand
TTGTAGTGGCCTCCCTCCACTCGTAGCAACTCTTCATGGGAGCCAAACTCTTGAATATGCCCGCCATCAAGCACCAAAATGTTGTCGGCATGCCGTATAGTAGAAAGCCGGTGGGCAACAATGATGGATGTACGGCGAGATATGAGTTTTTCGATGGCATACTGTATAACGGCCTCCGATTCAGGGTCTATGGATGAGGTCGCTTCGTCGAGAATCAAGATGTCTGGATCAAATACTAAGGCGCGAACAAAGGAAATCAGTTGTCGTTGCCCCATAGATAAGGTCGCTCCTCTCTCCATAACCTCATATTCATAGCCTCCTGGTAAGGCGTTGATGAAATCGTGCGCACCGATCATTTTTGCAGCTTCGATGACTTGCTCTCGGCTGATTCGATTGTCTCTTAAGGTAATATTTTCCATGACAGTCCCAGAAAATAAGAAGACATCCTGTAGTACAACAGCCAGGCGTTTTCGCAAACTGTACAATTCGTAGTTTCTTATATCAATGCCATCGATGGTAATATGGCCGTTTTGAATTTCGTAAAAGCGGTTCAGAATATTGATGATTGTCGACTTTCCAGAGCCTGTGCTACCAACGATGGCCAGTGTTTCGCCAGCCTTGATGTCAAAACTTAAATTTTGTAAGACATAATCTTTGGCATTGTAGGCAAAATCGACTTTTTTGAATGCTATATCGCCCTTTAGTCGCTTTGCTTCAATGGTTCCATTGTTCTTGATGACACTGTTGTTGTCCAATAAGTTGAATACGCGCTCTGAAGCGACCAGCCCCATTTGGAGGGTATTGAACTTATCTGCAATCATTCGAATGGGACGAAACAGCATCGACAAGTAGATCGGAAAAGCAACCAATGCACCAGGAGTCACGCCTCCTTGGATGACATCCCTGGCACCCCACCATACCATCAGCCCCAGCGAGGCGGCAGAGATAATCTCTACCACTGGATAGAAAATTGCGTAGTACAAGATGGAATCGAGGTTGGCCTGAGTGTATTCCCGATTGATCTTCTTGAATTTTTCCATCTCCTGCGCCTCGGCATTGAATATTTGAACAATGCGCATGCCCGTAATACGCTCTTGTAAAAACGCATTCATCTTGGAAATCTGAGTCCGAACGATCTGAAATGCCTTTTTTACATTTTCTTTGAAGACGTAACTGGCCAAAACCATGAATGGTAAGACGGTCAAGCAGATCAAAGTAAGCTTCCAACTAGTGTAAAACATGATGGCCAATACAGCTACTAGGGTCAACAAATCGGCAACAATTGTAATGACACCTTGGGAAAAGACTGTATTAATGGTCTCAATATCATTGATCGTACGCGTTGTTGAAGTTCCGATGGGCGTTGTGTCGAAATACTTCAGTCGCAAGCGAGTGATGTGTTGAAAGACGTTAACCCGTAAGTCTCTGATGACAGACTGCCCCAGCCAGCTTGTTGAATAGATGAATAGGTAGTTGAAAAGTGCCTCCACCATTAGAATACCTGCCAGAAGCATAGCGACCCTCGTCAGACCATCGATGTCATAGCGAAAGATGTATTCGTCCACCATGACTTGCACCAAATAGGGACGCATGATGGCCAGTGGTGAGAGCGCAACAGCCAGTACCCCTGCTAGGATAAAAATCTTACGGTAGGGCTTTGCAAGAGACAGAACCCTTCCCAAAAGGAAAAAGTCAATCTTGTTTTTATCTAAGGATTGCTTGGACTTATTTTCTGCCATGCTAGTTAAACAATGGTTTAATTCGAAGGTTCTCAAATGAATGCCAAAGGTCGTATTCTTTTACCGTTCCATACAAGTTGGTAAGCCATAGAAAAGTTCCCTCCAAGCCTACAGTATTCCCTCATCTGCAAAGCTAAAGTACCCCTCCGAGCTTACAATCAGGTGGTCGATTACTTTGACATCAAGCTGTTGACCACCAGATTTGAGCTTCCGGGTAATGTCGATGTCTGCCCGGCTTGGTTTGAGGTTTCCCGAAGGATGGTTGTGGCAGAGGATGATGGCGCTGGCCAATTGGTGGATGGCTTTTTGAAAAACCATCTTACCGTCGACAACCGTTCCGGATACGCCGCCAGCGCTGATTTGCTCTTTCCCAATGAGTCGATTCGCCCGGTTGAGTAAAAGTATCCAGAATTCCTCATGTGGCAAATCCATAATTTGTGGTGCGATGAGTTTCCAGGCATCCCCACTGGTAACGATTGATGCTCGGTCGGTAGCAGCAGCGGTTTGCCGGCGACGCCCCAATTCAAGAGCAGCAGCAATGCTGATGGCCTTGGCCGGACCGATGCCCTTGAAAGACCTCAGATTGGCTAGGGACAGTTTGCCCAGTTGCACCAGGTTAAAATCTACACTGTTCAACAGGCGCCGGGCCAAGCCGATGGCCGTCTCATCCTGGTTGCCCGATCCTAATAGTATGGCAATCAACTCTGTATCACTGAGGAATTGCCTGCCGTGGCGCTGCATGCGCTCCCTGGGGCGCTCCTCTTCTGCCCAAGACTTGATCGTCAATTTGTTGTATTTGACCATGTACTTTTACTTTTTTGAGCTGTTCTTTAAAAGATTGAAGAACCCCACCAATATGACGGGGCCTTCGGTCTCTCCCTGACCACATCAGGCTGCTGTTTGATTGTCCAATCCCAGAGATTTAATCCTGGCCCGAATGGCGCTCTCTTTGCGTTGAAAAAAGGAAGAGAGTTCTTTTAAATTCAATTCCTCGCCGACGTATATCTCCAAAGCCAGGTCGTCTTCCTTGCTCCACGGTCGGTAGGCATTGGGATATTGCAGCCTCAGCTCTTCTATTGAAGGAGCGGCGGTTTTCTGCTTTGTCTGTTGATCAAATAGCATCAGGCATTGTACGAAAGCACTGGCAAAAGCTCTGATTTCTCTTTCATTCAGCAAGATTCGCTGGCGCTCGAATTCCTCCCTTTGATTTTTTCTCAATTGGGTGATGGTCAAATATTGCTGTTTGTTGGTAGACTGATTCAGATCGAAGTAAAAGCTGCGCTTGCCAATCCGGAAGTTTTCTGAATGCAGCATCGAAGAAGTATTCATATGGATGTGGAATATTTTGTAGGTAGCAAAAGAAAATTTTTGAAAATCAAATGGTCTATTGAAAGCTTTGTCGAACTACTTTAGACAAATGCCTGGAATTAGGCGGCCTTGAGTTTTTTGATTCGGTAGTCAATGGCTGCGGGCTTCCGATGAAAATGTGAGGCGAGTTCCTCAATCGATTGGCCCTCCTGGAACAGTTGCATCAGGGATTGATCGTCTTCTGTGGTCCAGGGAACAAAAGCATTGGGATATTCTTTGCGGATCTCTTCTATTTCTTCCTCACTCAATTTGCGTTGTTTGCTCTTGCCTTTGAATAAAAGCATCATGTCCATTAAGGTTGCTCCGAACTGCTTGAGTTCGTCTTGGAATAATACAAGCCGTTGGCGTTCGTAACGCTCTGCTTCAACGAGCCGACTCTCTGTGATAACGAGGTAATCATTGCCTTTTTCTGATCGCTTTAAATCGAAGAAGTATGTGCGCTTACCAATGGCGATTCTTTCTGTGTGCAATACGTTCTGCATTTCCATGTCGAAATAATTTTAAGGTTTGGATTAAAAAATTCGACAATAGGACACGGCACCCCCTGAAATTCCATAAAATTTTGAGCACTTTTTTTCTGAGCCATATTTTTTGTACTTGTAAATACTCTTGTAAAATATTGATAACTATAAGGTTAAATATTACAAATAGTAGATAAAAAAATGTGAATTTTTAGCCGTTTTTTGTATTGTAATTTTTTTAAATTGTTGTATTGGTCAATGCCTTTTAGGACTTTTTATGCCAAAAAGAATGGGTGTTGACGATGGAAATAAGCGTATACTCATTGACTTTTTTAGCCTTTTCGAAAACAAAAAGCGCTCTATTTTGATTTAAGTTTTGAAATAAGTAGTTTCACAATTTATTGAAAGTTTGATAATTATGGAGCTAGCCGAAGGCAAAGAAAAGTTTATTCAGGCTTGGGGAACTTTAGGTTCTAATTGGGGAATCAATCGCACAATGGCGCAAATACACGCCCTATTATTGGTGTCACCTGCCCCTTTGAGCGCAGACGAAGTGATGGCTCAGTTGAATATTTCCAGGGGAAATGCAAATATGAACATCCGGGCCTTGATTGATTGGCGATTGGTGCAAAAAATACACAAGCAAGGCGAGCGCAAAGAGTTTTTTGTGGCTGAAAAGGATATGTGGGAAGTGGTTCGTAATGTCATCATAGAGCGAAAGAAAAAAGAATTAGAGCCGATGGTCAGAGTTCTGAATGAGCTGTCAACTGTAGAAGCTGTGGACAATGAATCCAAGGAATTTCAGGAGGTTGTGAAGGACATCAAGCTGTTTTCCAGTAAGGCAGATTCTGCATTGGAGCGACTCATCCGTTCCGACTCCAGTTGGTTTGTAGGAACCTTCCTCAAAATGATAAAATAAACCCTGCCAAATTGTTCCCTTTCTGAGCGCATACAGTCGAAAAGAAATACCTATCTTGGGGCGCTATTTGTTTTCCACGCCTTAACCTAACCAAGCAGTATGCGGATCAGACCCTTTCAGGCCCTCTATCCCAATATGGACTACATCGCATCGTCCGATTCTTTTTTCGATACGGTCAAATACGAATATCCCGAATACAAGAAAAGTGGCTTTTTTCACAAGGCTGCTCAAGAAGCTCTGTACATCTATCAAATCAGAACATCCAAAAGAACTTACACTGGTTTAATTGCTTGTGCTGACATTCGCGACTATATAGATGGACACATCAGAAAGCATGAAAAAACGCTTGCAACAAAAGAACAGCAACAAGTACATCTGATGCTGAGCCGCAATGCGATTGTGAAACCCGTTTTGTTGACTTACCCACGGAATCGCTCGATCGACAAATACTTGAGTACATACATAGAGGAGAATAAGCCTTTCTACACAGTGAGTTTCTCAGAAAATGGCCATGAACACCTATTTTGGTCGGTTTCCAATGGGCAAATGATAGAGAAAATTCAGGATGTATTCAAAGCAAAAATACGTCATGCTTACATTGCAGATGGACATCATCGAACCTCTACAATGGCTCTAATGCACGAGCGAACGATCGGAAAGCCAGATGCAGGACGCTTTGGACAATTGCTCTGCGCCTTTTTTTCAACCAATGAATTGGAAGTCCACGACTACAATCGCGTTGTTGAAGGACTCAATGAATGCTCTTTGACAACCTTTATGGCCAAAATCTCGAAATATTTTGAAATCGAAATTGTCGATGATCCGCTGCCGCCCAGTCGAAAGCACGAACTGCTGATGTTTATCAATCGAGAGTGGTTTCGCCTGCGTTGGAAAGAAAGCGTTTTGAAAAGCTACTCCAAAAAAGAGATCATCCTGGATGCTAACCTGCTCAATGAAAAGGTCTTGCACCAAATCCTTGGGATTGAAGATGTTCGAACCGACGCCCGGATAAAATATGTTGAAGGACCCAAAGGCATTGAAGGCATTCGCTTGAAAACGCTGCGCAATGAAAATCGCGTGGCTTTTTGTTTGCCGTCTGTTTCTCTAGCGGATATGATGCAGTTGGCTAATAAAGGTAAAACGCTTCCACCAAAATCGACCTGGTTTGAGCCGCGTATCAAAAATGGTTTAATTGTACAGGAGATATAAATACCTACTTGACCTGAGTGATTTTGCAGCATTCCAACAAGTAGTCTTTTGCTTTTCTTTGGTCGGTTGGCTCCTCGATGTTTGGAAAACCAAATAGTTTGTCAAAATATTTATTCCATTACTTGCATTAACATTAGAGCATGAGAAAATTAACTGCCGATCGCATTTATCCCGTTCATCAAGCCCCAGTGGATAATGGTGTTTTGGTCATAGACGAACAGGGCAAAATCCTTTCTCTGGATACCAGCGATCAACACGATCCGGCCACCATCGAGCGCCACGACGGCATTCTGGTTCCTGGGTTTATCAATGCGCATTGCCATTTGGAGCTGTCTCATATGAAAGCAAAAGTCAATACGGGGACGGGCCTGATTCCTTTCATCCGCAATGTAGTACAGTTTAGGGATTTTCCAGAGGAGGTCATTCTCAAAGCCATCGAGGAGGCCGACCAGGAGATGTACGACAACGGTATTGTGGCTGTGGGGGATATTTCCAATAAAATGGATACGGCCCAGTGCAAAAGTAAAAGTCCCATCCAATATTACACCTTTGTGGAAATGTTTGATTTCCTGCAGGATGCAGGGGCGGGAGCAGAGTTTGACAAGTATTATGAGGTCTACAAAGAGCAGGCTGAGGGCCAGGGCAATAAAAAATCCTGTGTACCCCATGCGCCTTATTCGGTCTCCAAAACCTTGTTTGCAAAGATCAATGATGCAAATGCAGCACCCGTAACTGTCAGCATTCACAACCAAGAAACGCCACCGGAGAATCAGCTCTTTTTGAACAAGGCAGGGGACTTTCTGGATTTTTACAGTGGTTTCGGCATTTCATTGGATCAATTTGAAGCCACAGGCCAAGCAGCGATCCACTATGCACTGGAGAATATGGACCCGCAGCAACGCAGTCTCTTTGTACACAATACTTTAACGACCGTTGCTGACATCCAGGCAGCTCAAGCTTGGAGCGATCAGGTCTACTGGGCCACTTGCCCCAATGCCAATCTGTATATTGAGAACCGCCTACCCAATTATCAACATTTCCTGGACACGAATGCTCGCCTGACCATCGGTACCGACAGCCTCACTTCGAATTGGCAGCTTTCCATCCTAGAGGAGATGAAAACGATCCAACGCTATCAGTCCTATGTGGACTTTGAAACCATGCTACAATGGGCGACCCTCAACGGAGCAGAGGCGCTAGGGTTTGACGACAAGCTTGGTAGCCTGGAAGTTGGAAAGACCCCCGGCATCCTGCTGCTCGAACACATGCAAGATGGCCATTTGACTGCTCAAACAAGCGTACGTCGCTTAGCTTAAGGTGATTTTTAGGCTGGTCAATCGGTGAGTTGTCGCTTCATAGCCGCTCGCTCCTCCTCCAAATTCAAAAAAGGATGCTCCTGCTCCAAATTGTCTATCTGTTGTAAGGTTTGACGAACAAATCGCTGGTGATTGGCTGTTGTCGGATGTAATGGCCGATGTCTGTAAGCCGATTGTATCTTATCGATTTGACGGATTAATTCCTGCGTAGAGGATTCAAAAAATGTCTGTTTGAAATATTGCCAAATATGGTCAGTAGCTACAGGCGAAGGGTGG
>JBCCSZ010000356.1:0-7331 GCA_039199225.1 Bacteroidota bacterium | reverse complement strand
AGTTGGTCTTCTACATCTGGATGCTCCCGACCAGCGACCGGCGTTCCCAATACCAAATCCTGCTGTCCGGTGTAGCGGTGTAGCAGGGCATTGATGCCCGCCATCAACGTCATAAATAAGGTCGCATGTTCCCGACTAGAAAAGTCTTTCAATTGCTTGAGGAAGGTAGCATCAAAGTGGTGGACCAACTCCGCTCCGTTGTAGCTTTGCACCAGTGGACGCGATTGGAATGTCGGTAGGTCCAACACGGGAAGCTCTCCGGCAAATTTTGACAACCAATATGCTCTTGATCTACCATAATCGGCTCCTTGCATTTCTTTGGATAACCAGACGGCGTAATCTTTATACTGAATCGGCAAGGATGCCATCTCTACTTTCTCGCCTCCTTGCAAGCTGTTGTATGTCCGAATCAATTCATCGAACAACAACTCCATCGACCAGCCATCTGCAATCAGGTGGTGCAGGCTCATAAAAAAGACATAGCTCTCTTTCTTCGTCCGAATCAGTGCAGCGCGTAGCAAGCAAGGCTGGGATAAATCAAAGGCTTCCTCATTCAAGGACTTCAAATAGCTTGCGAGCTTTTGCGATTGATCCTTTTTGCGGCGGTAGTCCTCTTGCTTTAGCTCAAAGCAGTTTTCTTTTGATGGGTGAATATATTGTAAAAGCGAACCGTCGGTGGACGAGCGGAAACTGGTTCGCAATATCTCGTGGCGAGCAATCAAGTGCTGCATGGCCGACTCGAAGCAGGCCACATCCAATGGCCCTGTCAGGCTCACTGCAAAAGGCATGTGATAGGCCGACGAACCGCCCTCCATTTGACTCAGTAGCCACAAGCGATTTTGGGAAGGCGTCAAGGGATAACCATCCGATGGCGCCGCCTTGGCAATCGACTGATAGGCTTTGTTGTTTAATTGCTCACTTTGAGTAGCAATCGTTGGATGCGAAAAGAATGTCTGGAACGACACCGTCTGGTTCAGCAGCCTGTGCGTTCGATTGATGATCTGAGCTACCATCAAACTGTGGCCGCCCATTTCAAAGAAGTTATCCTGGATACCGATTCGGCCAATGCCCAATACTTCCTGCCAAATCTCCGCTAATATTTTTTCTCTATGGTTGCGCGGGGCTTGGTATTTCTTTCTGGCCAAATGGTCCTCTGACACTAGCGGCATGGCCCTGCGATCGACCTTTCCATTGGCCGTCAGGGGAAAGGATTCCAAAGCCACATAATAGGTCGGTATCATGTATTCTGGCAGACGCTCCGAAAGATAGTTCCTCAATGCCGTCTTATCCAATTCCTCCAATCCCAGGTAAGCGACCAAGACTTTTTCGCCCTTCACCGCTTGCACCTGCAATACCACCTGCTGCAATTCCGGGTGATAGTTTTCTATTGTCTTTTCTATCTCTCCCAATTCCACCCGTTGGCCCCGAATCTTCACCTGGTGGTCCCGACGACCAATGAATTCGATCTGACCATCCGGTAGCCAACGCACTAGGTCGCCGGTTTTATACAAGCGTTCATAGCCCGCCTCTGTGTAGGGATTGTCGATGAATTTGGCAGCCGTCAAGTCTGGACGATTCAAGTACGAGCGAGCCACCTGGATACCACCAATGTACAACTCCCCTATCACACCCACTGGCTGCAATTCCAAAGATTCGTTGAGTACATACAGCTTCGTATTTGCAACCGCTTTACCAATGCTCACGCCCTCCTGTGCAGTATCCACATCCATCAAGTCGATCGAGCTGACATCTATGGCTGCCTCCGTTGGTCCGTACAAGTTGTGTATGCGCGTCTGCGGCAACAACGCCTTGAAACGCTCCACCATCGCCGAGGGCAATGCCTCGCCACTACACACCACATGCTGCAAAGATGAACACTTCCCAGCCTGCAGCGATTCCAAGAACACACCCAACATCGACGGCACAAAGTGCATGATGCTGACCTGCTCTTCATCGATTAATTCCTGCAAATATTCTGGGTCCTTGTGGCCTTCTGGCTTAGCGAATACCAAGCGGCAACCCGTGACCAGTGGCATGGTAAATTCCCATATCGAAACATCGAAGGTATAGGTCGTTTTTTGTACAATG
The DNA here is from genome assembly GCA_039199225.1 of Bacteroidota bacterium. Taxonomy (GTDB): domain Bacteria; phylum Bacteroidota; class Bacteroidia; order Chitinophagales; family Saprospiraceae; genus JBCCSZ01. The sequence goes on along the minus strand of JBCCSZ010000356.1, from coordinate 5,243 downwards.
ACATCGTTGCCATTGATATTCAAATCGGCCTGCATCCAGCGCAAGCGGTTCAGTAAGCCGCCATGCTCGTTCAAGACGCCCTTCGGACGGCCGGTCGTACCAGAGGTATATATCGCATAGGCCAAGTGGCTGGGGCCAACCTCCACTGACGGCTTGCGGGCAGAGAAATCTGTGTAAGAAAAATCTTCCAAGCACACCTGATCGACCGATGGCGGCAAGCTTGCTACCTTGCTTTGGGTCAACACCAAACGCGCCGACGTATCCTCCAACAAAAATGCCATGCGCTCGGATGGATGCATTGGATCGATCGGTACATAAGCAGCGTCGGCCTTAAGGATGCCCAATATGGCAACCAACAACTCGACAGAACGATCCATGCAAATGGGGACCAACTCTTCGGATTGAATGCCTCGCGCCAAGAGATGGTGGGCCAATTGATTGCTGCGCTCGTCCAGCCCCTTGAAGGTCAGTTGATCTTTGCCGCTTACTACCGCTACTTTGTCAGGTGTTTGAGCAACAATTTCGGCAAATACATCCAACAAGCTATCGCAGTGGGGATAGGCGATGGTCGTAGCATTGAACGACTGGTGTATTTGACCATTTTCAGCAGCTTGCAAAAGTGTAACCTCCCGTAGATTTCTTTCCGGTTGGATTAAGGCATTCGATAATAGATTCTCGAAGTGTGGAAAAATCCGCTCGACGAAAGCCGCATCATAAATATCTGTGTTATAAGTAATCCGCAGATTCAGGCCCTCCTCTTCCTGGAAAGTAAATGTGAGGTCGAACTGAGATTGTTTGCGCGGAAAATCGTAGGCTTCCAATGTCAAACCATCCAATTTATTTTCCTGGAAGCGATGCAATTGATGCTGACTTTGCAAGATGACCATCACATCGAATAGAGCAGATCGGCTGGTGTCTCGCTTTAGCGGCAGCTTTCCAACCAAGGCATCAAAAGGATACTCTTGGTGTTCGTAGGCGTTGAGCAATTCTGTTTTATGGTTGGCGAGTAAGGCATTGAAACCTTTGGAGCCGTCGAAGCGCGTTCGGATGGCCAGTGTATTTAGGAAAAGTCCCAATTGGTTTTCCAATGCTGGATGATCCCGACCCGCCACTGGCGTTCCCAGGATGATGTCTTGCTGACCAGTATAACGAAACAACAAGGCATTGATTCCTGCCGATAACACCATAAATAAGGTCGATTGCCGTTCGGATGCAAAGGATTTGAGCTTGTTTAAAAAATCCTTTGAAAATGAGTGGCTGATTTCACTACCGTGATAAGTTTGCAGCAGCGGTCGCTTTTTGAAGCTTGGCAAATTCAACTGCGGTAATTCTCCTTCCAATTGCTTGAGCCAATATTTTTCTGAAGCCGACTGCTCTGTTTGTTGCAACGCTTGGGCCAACCAATGTACATAGTCTTTGTACTGGATACTGAGCTTTGGCAAGTTTGGCTTTCTAGCTGCCAACAAAGCATTGTAAATATGGACAACCTCATTGATCAGAATTTCCATCGACCATCCATCGCTGATGATGTGGTGCATCGACAAAAAGAAAATACAAGCCTCTGGCTCCAAGTCTATGACAGAAGCCCGAAGTAGAGGTGCCTTTTCAAAGGAAAAAGGAATGGCATTTTGCTTCTGCAGATAATCATCGACTTGATGCTTCCAATCAGATTGTCCTTTCAGATCAAGCCGGTCCATTTTAAAAGATGCTTCCGCAACAGAAAGAATGTGTTGTCGAACTTCTCCTCTGCCATCCGTTTTAAAAGTAGTCCGCAAAATTTCGTATCTGGCAATGAGTTTCCGGAAGGCTTCTTCAAAGAGTTGAAACTCCAACTTTCCATTGAGGCGAACAGCACCCGGCATATTATAAGCCTGCGACCCACCTTCCATTTGACTCAAAACCCATAGCCGTTTTTGAGAGGGTGTCAAAGGATGCGAAGGTGCTTCATCGATGCGCGGAATGGGCTGATAATTACTAGTCTGTAATTTTTTCCGAAGTGCTTTAATGGTCGAGTGGGCGTAAAACTCTTTGACCGAGATCGTCTTGCCCAATTGCTGCTGCATGCGGTTGATCAACTGAGCAACGATCAGACTATGGCCTCCCATTTCAAAAAAATCATTGGAAATACCGACCTTTTCCAAGCCCAGAACTTCTTGCCAAATCTCTGTCAGTTGTCTCTCCACCGAATCGCGGGGCGCCTCATAGGCCAACTGCTGCAAATCGCCAAGAGAGAAAGACATCAACTGCTTCTTATCGACCTTTCCATTGGCGGTCAATGGCAACTGGTCGAGCTGTACAAAACGAGCTGGCAGCATGTATTCCGGCAGTCGTTGTGCCAGACGCTCCTTCAGCGAGGGTTTATCCAAAGGAGCCTGCTGCACGAGAAAAGCACATAGGATTTGTTGATCGTTAAAGGTTTGGACAACAACGCTGGCCTGTTGAATCTGGCTATCGCACTGCAAAAGGCTATTCGCAATTTCTTCCAACTCGATGCGATGCCCTCTGACTTTAACTTGCATATCTTTTCGTCCAAGGAATTCTATATTTCCATCCGGCAGCCAGCGCCCCATGTCCCCTGTGTCGTACATTCGCTCACCAGGCAGAAAGGGATTGGGCAGGAATCGCTCTTTGGTTAGTTCCGTATTGTTGATGTAGCCTCTGGCCAGACCAATCCCAGATACATAAATTTTCCCCTCCACTCCTATTGGTGCGATTTGCAATGCCTCGTCCAATATAAAAACAGAGAGGTTGGCGATGGGCTTACCGATGGGGATAGCCGTCCGGGATGCATCGGAAGGCTGGACACGATAGGTAGAAACACAAACAGCGCATTCGGTGGGACCGTAGGCATTAAAGTAGGTCAGTTGTTTGGACAAACGGCAGGCTTTCGACACGTGGGCCGCCTCTCCGGCCGTAATGATACACCGAAGAGAAGTAAGCGCTTCGTCTTTTAGTAGGTCGAGGTAGGAAGGTGGGAAAGTGATTACGCTTGCACGAGTTTCTTGCAGGTAAGAAACAAAGCGAGTTTTATCTTTGATCAACTCCGTATCTGGGATCAAGAGCGTACTGCCGCTGTAGAGGGCCATCATTATCTCAGAGACAGAGGCATCAAATGCAATGGATGCAAACCACACTACACGATCTTTGGCAGACAGCTCGAACAGATCAATCTGGTCAAAGGACATGTTGATGTTGCTGCGATGCTCGACCATTACGCCCTTGGGACGACCTGTAGAACCGGAGGTATAAATGACGTAGGCCAGTTGATTGGAGGAGATGGTAAGGCAGGGGTTGTGCTCTTTGTCGGATACAGCATTTTCCAAATGAAGTGTCGGCAACTCGAGGTCGGAGACAAATCCTTCCGAGCAGATAAGCAACTTCAGGCCACTGTCTTGGATGATGTAGTTGATTCGATCAGTGGGATAAGTTGTATCGATGGGAAGAAAGGCAGCCCCAGTTTTGAGGATGGCCAGCATGCTGATTAAGCAGCGATCGGATTTGGGCAGGAGGACGCCAATGACATCATCGGCTTTTATTTCATATTGATCCAGCAGGAAGTGGGCCACTTGGTTGACCTTTCGATTCAGGGCATCGTAAGTGTAGGTTTGTCCGCGGTACACCATGGCAATCGCGTTCGGATTTCGCTCCACTTGTTGCTCAATCAGGCTTACGATATTTTGGTCAACAGGATATGTCTTCCCATTGTTATTAAACTGCTCGAGAATCTGCTTTTCTTCTGCCTCATCCAAAAGTGAAATTTGCGAGATTTCGTTGGGCAGTATTTTTTCGAGCTGTACAATCCAGGATTGGAAGTTCTTGAGCAGATGTGCAACCAAGTCAGCAGACACAAAGCCTGTGACGTATTCCATGCCTATGGAAAGACATCCATCCTCCGTTTTTTCAACTCGTAACTGAAGTCCAACATTCAAGACTTCCCGATCGGATAAGTCAGTATAGGAAAAGCCAAAGGGCGTAAAATTTTTGAAAGGGCCGGAAGAAAGTTTTCGCTGTAATTGGCCGACATCTATACCTTTATAATTGTTAACAGCCAATACTTCCTCTCTGGAAAGCTGCAAGTGTGCTTTCAAAGATTCCTTGCTTACAGGCTCCAAGGCCAATAGCAACTGCTGGTTGCTTGTCGGTACTTCTGACTGGAAGGCCGCTAAAACCAACCCATTAAAACGCTCCGCAAAATACCGCTTCAGCAAAGCCGTATAAACAGCAACAAGAACCGTATACTCCGCCAGGTAGACCTTTTTGGTCAGTCTGTGAAAATAAGTAAGCTCCGCCTTAGAAAGTATAACTGTTTGAGTAAGGACTGTTTGCCCACTTTGAGTGGGCTGTATCTCTTTGTCTTTTAACTTGTTGACCCAATAATCGAGGGTAATTTTATTCTTGATGTTTTCAGTCATTGGAGTTGCGTAAGTTGATTAGGGGAAAGGCATAAAACGGCCAGGCACAAATGGGGTCATTTGTGCGAAGGCGTAAGTAAAATTGGGCAGTTTTGAAAGGGAAAATTTAACGCGCGGCAGCGTGTTGGAAGCAGCCAAGAGGTACGGTAGCGGTAATGTCTGTGTGTATGGAATTTACGCGAACCAAAATTTTGTTCTCTCCATTTATTCTCAGGATTTCACACTCAAGACCTTTGAGTGAACCGTATTGAATCTTTCGCACTTCTCCTACTTGGGGCATGTGTCTAACCGTCTCGATATTTTTAAGATCGCCTTGAAGCAGTATGCGAATGTTTTCGATCTCTCCATCTCTAACCATAGCCAGTTCGTTGCCGAAGCGCACAAAATCGCAAACACCATCTAGTGAAAGCGCTCTTGAAAATTCAAACTGCTGTTGGATGTTGACAAAGACGTAGGAACGAAAGAGGGGTTCTTCAACAATTTTTTTTCGGTCACTCCACTTTTTAATTTTTTTGATTAGTGGTAGGTAAGAAGTCAGTCCAGAAAATTTTAATTGCTCATCAACTCTTTTTTCGTAGCGGGATCGTACATACAAGACATACCACCCTCTACTAAATCTGTTAAGCATAAGACTTTGGGTTTAGGTTTCACTTTGCGATAATACAATGGAAGGTTGTATCTGTTAAATTATGATAGAAGATACAGCTCCGCCATTTCAATTACAATCTATTGCAATGGATTAAAAAAGCGACCCTACATCGACGAGCGATGTAGCCAATATTTAAGCGATGCTAGTGCAAGCTTTGCCCTAATGAAGTGGTGCGTGTTTGT
>JBCCSZ010000355.1:0-7352 GCA_039199225.1 Bacteroidota bacterium | reverse complement strand
TTTTGCAGCCACTTGGCCCTGAAGGCATCTGTCGATAAACGCAAAGGGCCGATGGAGGTGATCCTTACTTTTTTGACACCCACAAATTGCATGGTGAGCTTCTTCATGGCGTGGTGACTTGGACAGGAATTGATCCATTTATAGAACCAGGAAGGTTGGTCTAAGGTACAGATGATTCTAGCAGTTTTTCCCGTCAGATATTTGTCCCACCACACAGAGCCTTCTCTTTTTTTGAAAGCAAAGCCAGGTAGAAAGACCCGATCGATGAATCCTTTCATTATGGCTGGTACCGACCCCCACCAGACTGGGTAAATCCATACCAAATGGTCCGACCATTTAATCAGCTCTTGTGCTTTGAGGAGGTCTGGCTCAAGGGTGGTTCGCTTGCGGTAGCCATATATAAGGTTTGGATTGAAATTCAAATCTCTAATGTTGATTTGTTGTAGTTCCGCCTCTGAGCGTTCTACGCCATTTTTGTAAGCATCCGACAAAGCAAAATTGAAGCTTTCTGCATCCGGGTGTCCATTTATGATCAATATCTTTTTCATCTTAATGCTGTTTTTGCAAAGCTCATCAGAATAAGAGAAAATTCATTTGATATAGATCAAATTCCCTTTTTTGAATTCCGGATTCTGCTCAAGGTCTCAAGGGTCATCCCCAAATAAGAAGCAATGTGCATCAGCGGAACCCTGTTGGTGATGTCGGGTCGAATTTGCAAAATGTGCTCATACCGCTCCTGAGCCGTATGAAACAAGATGGATGAGATCCTTTCCTGTTGACTCAGCATGGTATTGGTAACAACCACTCGGATGAGTCGCTCGAAGTCGTGGTGTTTATCCGCCAAATTTTCAAATGCCGATCTGGAAATCTCAATGACGAGTGAATCTTGGAGTGCTTCAATGTAGTGGGGACTTGGTTTTTTCCCAAAGAAGCTGACAATGGAGCTGATGAACTCATTTTCGAAGGCAAACCAATCCGATACATCTTTTCCATCCTTCAGGTAGTAAGCCCTGGCGCAGCCGTGCAGAAGGAAATAAGCTTTGTGTGAAAACTGCCCTTCCCGGACGATGGTCTGGCCTTTTTCGATGGATGCAAGGGTAAGACAATCAAATAAATCTTGTTGGCATTCAACAGACAGCGGTGAGTATTTTTTGTTGATGATGTCTAATACAATTTCCTTGGTCATGCTTTGCTGTTAGGGCTGTGTGCCATTTGGGTTCTTCTCAAAGGTCCTAAAATTCTACTGCTATTTTTATTTTTCTTAATGTGTATTGTTTAAGAAAAGAGCACTTTTTTTCAACATAGGGATAATTTATGCTGTATTTTTTTTGTGGTCGATCAATTTTTCATCACCTTTGTGTAGATTTAGTCTAAATAACAATAAAGCTATTTAGCCAGACTTACTGGATGAAAAGACTTGGATTTTTTCGTTCCTAGCAGTCTGTGCTGACCAATCAAACATCAAGCAAAACGAGAAAATGAAGTGGCCAATTGTACTTAGCGTACTGGGCTGTCTACTGTATGGACAGCTCTTAAGTCAAACAACTTTTACTGGGCCAATCGAAGATGAAAATCACCATCCGATCTCTGGTGCTACTGTGTGGATTGTAGAGTTGAACAAGGGTGTCAGCAGCGATGCGGACGGAAAATTCCACTTGAAAGCCCTACCCAAAGGAGCTTACACCCTAGAAGTTTCTTTTCTAGGTTACGAAAAGCAAAACCTTACCCTTGTCACTAACAAGACCCGCTCTACTCCGCTGATAATCACTTTGGTAGAGTCTGTCGAGCGATTGAAAACTGTGACAGTCGTCGGTAAATCCAATGAACAACTGAAGAGGGAAGAGCCGATTAAGATAGAAGTGATCAGCGTTTCGAAGGTATTGGAACAGTCGTCCAGCCTTCCCGAGCTTATCAACCAAACCTCCGGTGTCAAGGTGCGGCAGTCTTCTGGAATTGGCCCATGACCCGGACAGGCGAAATTGACTGTTCAGCCAAAATGGATGCCATCGTGCAGGCCATGGCTTCTGAGCATGCCGATAGCATTGCCACCTATGGTATCGGAGGCTTTATGATCGAAAGAGATGGCAAGTTTTTCACACAGGTATTCTTTACCAACAGCAGTGGCAACGAAGTCATCGATAAAACATTCGTGGCAGTTATCGATGTGGCTACCGATGCATTGGAAAAAATCATTGAGTGGGACGATTTCGTGAGAATTTCTTACTACTCCTGCCTCAATTGCAACTACGTCAGTGTGGGTGATGATAACCACATCTACATGGCCAGCTTTATCGGTAATTTTACCGACCCCGAGGGACCGAATTTTCGTGTCTTGAGGATAAAGAGCGGAGAAACCGAGTTTGATACTGGTTGGGATGTCAATGGCAATCGCGGAGATTTCCCATCTGGTGAAAACTTTGCCCTTGGTAGCGTTGCCAGGAATGGTAAAATGTATGTCAAGATGTTTGATGCACCTGTGGATGTTACCTGGGCTTTGCTCAGCCAGAGACGTTACTACGCCTATGAAATTGACATTGCAACAAAGACACCTAAGCTGATCGAGGATATCCCCGTTGGCTATTGGCGAAGCATCAATGGACCACTTATCCAGAACGACAAGGTGTATTTCATCGTAGAAAATGCCGATCTTGACGATCCGAACGATCCCAATCAGGGGAAGGCTTTTTACTATTCTTACGACCCGGCGACAGGCCAGTCCAAGTTGGAAATCACTGTACTGAATGGTCAGCCACAAAATCTAATTAGATTCTAATGTATACTTTATCTTTCCTATTGTCCTTTTTTTCGGTATGGAGTCTGTTTTCGACTGCTAGCAAGGTGGAATACGAGAAAGTAAACGTTTCAAAGTACCTCTCTCAAAACGCAATGGTTGCCCGTGTGGCAGCCGTTGTGCTTTTCCTCTTGTCCACCATTGCACTTTGTTATGTGAAAGGAAATGCAGTAGGTATTCTGTTCAGTTTCCTTGTTTGGATGACGCTTGCATCAATAATCTTACTTTTGGTGCCTTTTGACAAAATTAGTTGGAAGCATATTTCGATTGTCGCTCTGATCTCCTTAACTTTAGAATTAGTCTTAATCTAAGTAAGTGGAGTTGTAAAGTGCTCATTGCTTAAGTTATCGTGTAGATAAAATATTGGATTATGCCAGCTAATAAAAAGTATTTGATGCAGTCCCCTTGGGCCAAAACGAGCAAGGTGTTGGCAGCTATTGTCGGCGGTCTGCTGGCCTCCTTGGGGGTTCATATGTCCTTGGCACTGGCCATTGGCTACACCTATGTTGTACCCACCTCTGTATTCACTGTGTTCATTGTGTGGGTCTGTTTTATGCTGGTAGTCTATTGGGTTGAAAAGCCCTGGAAAGCCTGGGGAATTTTGGGGCTAATCATTGCTACATCAGCGATCATCATTTACCTGCTAAAATTTTAAATCGCAATAAGGGAATGGAAAGTAAGGACAGAAGAAATTACAATGTCTTTTTCAATACCCATACAGTCAGTGGTATTGTCATCAGTCTTGGGTTGTTTGTTTGCTTCTTTGCAGGCGCCTTTGCACTCTTTATGGACAACATCAACCATTGGGAGGCCAACACAAAGAAGGCTGATTCTTTTCATGTGGTGGACTATGAAAAGGTGCTTCAAACGGCCGAGGAGGAAGGTTACCACATGGATCGGAGGGATTTTTTCATAGGGCTGCGCGAAGGCAAGGAGCCTTATGTACAAATCAGTTCACAGGCCATTCATAGCAAATACGACAGCCTGGCCCTTGATTCTCTTTACGCCACCGGTACGGTTGACTCGGCGGCTTTGGCTTCCATCTTCCTAAAATTGGACCCCAACACCTATGAAGTAAAGGCCCGAAAATTTGAGCGAAGTGCGCAGCAATTGGGAACGTTTTTGTATCGACTGCACTATTTCCAGCCAATTCCGATGATCGGACTCTATCTGTCGGGATTGGTCGCCCTGTTTTTTCTGTTCGCCATTTTGACGGGTATCATTATTCATTGGAAGAAGATCGTCTCAAATTTCTTCACTTTCCGATTAAAAGGGAGCATCAAAAACCTATGGACCGACGCACATACTGCATTGGGCGTCATCGGTTTGCCATTTCAGTTTATGTATGCCGTCACGGGCGCTATCTATGGGCTATTGATCGTCATCTTTTTGCCTACGATGATGGTTCTGTTTGATGGTGATCAGGACGAAATGATAAGCTATGTTGCTCCGACAGTAAAATCTGCCGAAGCGACGGGGGTGAGGTTGCAGGAAAGAGCCAATGTAAATACACTGTTTCAGGACGCTTTGTCGCGCTATGAAGGCATGGATGTCAAATCGGCCTTTTTGAATCTAAAAAATTACAATGATTCCCTAGCAACGATGAGCATCAATCTGGAAATCGACAACGATCAGTCCTTTTACAGCAATGCCATGATGGCTTACCAATTATCGGATGGCAAGCTCATCAAGGAACAAAAGCTGGGCGAAAACGAGTACACCAACAGTGTGATTCTCACTGTACACAAGTTGCATTTTGCGCAGTATGGTGGGTATTTTGTCAAAGGCATCTATTTCATTTTGGCTTTACTGACCTGTTTTGTCATTTTATCCGGTGTATTGATTTGGCTAGAGGCTCGAAATAAACGTGCCTATATTTCCAAGATGAAATTCAATAGAAATGTGGGTGCCATCTACATCGGTGCTACAATGGGCATGTTCCCTGCTATCGCATTGATGTTTTGCTTGACGAAGGTTCTCCCCTTGGAAATGGACAGCAGATTTTCGGTCATCGCATGGAGCTTCTTATTCTTTTGGGTAGCCTACACGGTCTATTCCTATATCATCAAGGATATTCATCGAATCAATAAGTATGCCCTTGGTTTGGGAGGTGCATTAGGGGTATTAATCCCCATCTTGAATGGTATCCAATCAGACCTGTGGATTTGGAAGTCCCTTGCGTTGGGATATACAGATACCTTCTTTATAGACACTGCTTGGTTGTGCATGGGAGCAATCGCCCTTGTCACCACCACTAAGGTGAAGCCCTTTACTCGCAAGAAGCCCTTCATGGAAGACTACAAAACCGACAAAAAGTACTTACAACAAAAAGAACTTGAGAAAAATTTAGTACAAACGAAAAAACCAAAAAAACCCGCTATGACTAATCAATTAAAAGTAGTACTACTTTGGTTAACCATATCTTTCTCCCTAGTTATACACTCTGTTTTGGAAACGAGTGAAACCCTGTATTTCAAGCCTCTGCCTGACAACTCAACTGAAGGAAGCATTCCCACAGAGATGCATGTGATATTTATCGTGGCGATGATTTTCCCTTTGATCATGTCTGTTGTCAGCATGTTTTTCTCTTCCAAAGCATTCAAAATATCTTCCATGGTGTACGCTGGCTTGCTAATCCTACTCAATTCTTTCCACGTCATCGAAGAAGGTAGTTTGAGCAATCCCTCCCAATTGATTCTACTCTCCTTTGTCGCTGCAGCCAGTGTATTACTCATGGTGACACTCAATCGTTGGAGGAAGGAGGGAACCCTACAGAAAGAAACGACCACAGATGGCGCAACTATTGCAGAAAGCAAAATCCTGGAAAGCTCACAAGTCAAAGTAGATATACCAGGATAGTCTTTGGAGAAGTTGCTTCTCCACTAAGAACAGTTATTTTCTCTATTGGTAAAAGGTATTTGGGGGGATTTTTTAGCCCACCCATTTATCTTTGCTTACTCATCTTTTATCGGCTGAAATGGCATCCACCAGCCCAATCCCAATCATGCTATACTTTCAATGTGGATGATACCGACTGGGGTATCTAATTTCAAAGAGTACTATTCTTGTTGGTAGTTCGCCTTGTCAATCGTATCGGTAACTGCCAAAGCAGTAATCCACGAGTTGTTGGTCGGGCGCATTGGCTGAATGTCATTTTCTCTTACAGTAATAAATAAAAAATTATTTCTACCTTAGCAAAATGGGAAAAAGTCCTGCCTCCCATTCGGAGAGGCAGGGCTGCACAACTTGGATTTTCCCGCTCTTGTGAAACGAACTTTGATTGCAGTCACCATTCGTTCACATGAAAACCATTCACAAGCAGGCTCTCCAAATCGCGCAGACTTGACCCCAAAGCAAATGCTGCTCTCTTACCCTTGGTAGAAAGCTGAAATAGCAGCTTATTCATTTTTTTAAAGCTGACTAAAAACGTGTGACTTTTTATGTGAATGGCAGTTGCAAGATATAAAATTTCCCTGGTTTCTCGCAAGCAGGATGCCACGACGGACCAGGGAAAAACAGTGAATGAAAAGGAAAAGAACGGACTTACATTACATGCTCATCAGGGATGATAATGCTGCTAGCATCACCGCCTTTAATCTGGGCTTTTTTGTGTTGTGACAGCGTTTCTACCTTGAGTTGATTAAGATTTACTAAAGTCATAAGATTGTGATTTATGGTTGAATAATACCTTTAAGCATTACAAAAATAAACCCATAAACACCTTCGAAATGCACCTGTAATCCCGCTAGGAAAAGTAATGTTACACAAAGATGAGTCGAATTTACCCTTAAAATAAAGTATTTTAGCCCTTATTGTCATGCAAAAAATCCAGGCATACTTATCGATAATTGATCCTCGATTACTACACCAAATCAAAGGAAAGTCGGCCGAGTTTATCCAGGCATTTAAGCAGTACAAATCAGACTCGGAAGAGGATTTTATGAAACAGTTTTGTGGAGATCGTTTTTCTAAGGAGCAGTACAATAAATTGAAATCCAGGACCATACAGGAGCTTCAATCTCTGTTATTAACGAGTTCTTCAAGAGGAGGGAGTACGCTCAAAAAAAAGTATGATTTTTGTGGAAAAAAATTTTTAATAGGGCAAAAGTTGTTAAATAATGGTTGCAGAAATGAGGGAATTCGGGTTATTAGACAGGCACATACCGAAGCAGTAGAATACAATTTTATCCATCTTGCCAGTGAAACATCCTCACTATTATACCATGATGCACTTTATTATAAAAACGATAGTAAACAGGCTGATCTCGATGCGGAACAAACAGAACGCTTCCTCCGTGATTATCAAGCAGAAAAAAGGCACATTATCTTTTCTATCAAGCCTATTGTCAGGAAGACCTTACTAGAAAATCAGAAGTATTAGAACTCGCCTTAAAAGAAATACAGCGTGATAAAGGAACCAGCCTCAAATGTATTTTCGTAACTATTTAGCAATTTATCTGTGCTGTTAAGAAAGAACAGCCGTCAAATACGGCAACAAGTTCATTGAAAACATTACGTTGGTGCTTGCGAGTTGTAGAGATAAAGCTCTGAATACGAGCAT
>JBCCSZ010000354.1:0-7450 GCA_039199225.1 Bacteroidota bacterium | reverse complement strand
GGTGTGCGGTGTGCGGTGTGCGGTGTGCGGTGTGCGGTGTGCGGTGTGCGGTGTGCGGTGTGCGGTGTGCGGTGTGCGGTGTGCGGTGTGCGGTGTGCGGTGTAAATTATTTTACCTATTGCATATTGCCAAACATATTTGATGAAAATTGTCTATTGCCAAGGTTTAGAATGATTGGGTGATTGAGCTTCGCTCTGGTGATTGGCCTTTGGCTTTGTGATTCGGTGATTGGGATGCTAACGGCTGTGTGGCGGTACATTGGCGTGCTGATTTGGAGGTAGCTTTCCTATTTCAGCTGGAGATTAGCTTAGGGCTCCTCGCTTGCCCAGTTCGATTACTTCCATGTTTTTTACCTTGGCTTGGTCGATGGCGAAGCGGACGATGGTTTTGATTTTGTGGAAGCCGTGTATGCCGGCAGCGCCGGGGTTGATGTGCAACAATTGGTGCTTGCGGTCGGGCATGACCTTGAGGATGTGCGAGTGGCCGCAGACAAACAGACCGGGTGGATTGCTGGCCAATTCTTCTCTGACGCGTAGGTTGTATCGACCAGGGTACCCACCGATGTGCGTAATCCAGACGTCCAATCCGTCGCAGGTGAATCGTTGATCGTGGGGGATCATTCGGCGAATTTCAGCGCCATCGATGTTTCCATAGACTGCTCTGAGGGGCTTGAAGGCTTCCAGCCGTTCGATGATGTCCGGGGAACCTACGTCACCAGCATGCCATACCTCATCCACCTCGCTGAAGTAATCGAAGATTTTATCGTCGAGATGGGAATGGGTATCTGAAAGTAAGCCGATTTTTGTCATACAAGAAGGCGTTTTATTATTTGGTGATTTGGTGATGGCCTACGGCTGGTGATTTTGTGTATTATCTTAAAGCTCCTCCCAAAACCACCCCATCAAAAGATCACCAAACCACTAGATCACGAAAGCACCAAACCACTAGACCACGAAAGCACTAGATCACGAAAGCACCAGACCACTAGACCACAAAATCACTAGATCACGAAAGCACCAAACCACCAGACCACAAAATCACTAGACCACTCCTCCCCTCAAAGCGGAATGTTCCCATGCTTTTTACGAGGCAGTCGGTCGACCTTGTTTTTCAGCATGGCGAAGGCTTTGATGAGTTTGCGGCGGGTATCGCGGGGATGGATGACCTCATCGACAAAACCGCGGGCGGTGGCACTGTAGGGATTGGCAAATTTTTCGGCGTATTCAGTCTCTTTTTCCTTGAGCTTTGCTTCGGCATCGTCGGCTTCGGAGATTTCTTTGCGGAAGATGATTTCGCTGGCTCCTTTGGCACCCATGACGGCAATCTCGGCGCTGGGCCAGGCGTAGTTCAAATCTGCACCAATGTGTTTGGAGTTCATCACATCGTAGGCACCGCCGTAGGCTTTGCGGGTAATTAGGGTGACGCGTGGGACGGTGGCTTCACTGAAGGCAAACAGCAGCTTGGCCCCATTCACGATGATGCCATTCCATTCTTGGTCGGTACCCGGCAGGAAGCCTGGGACGTCGACCAGGACCAGCAGGGGAATATTGAAGCAATCGCAGAAGCGGACAAAGCGGGCGCCTTTTCGGGAGCTGTTGACATCCAGGCAGCCGGCCAGGTGCATGGGCTGATTGGCAACAATACCAACAGAGCGTCCTCCGATGCGAGAGAAGCCTACAACGATGTTTTCTGCAAAGTCGGGGTGAATTTCAAAAAAGGAATCTTCATCGGCAACTTCACGGATGATTTCCCGCATATCGTAAGGTTGATTGACAGAGGCAGGGATCATACCCATCAGCTTATCGCGATACTCTGCCCCCATCTCGAAGGGTATTTCAGGCGCTTTTTCCTCACAATTCTGAGGCAAGTAGCTTAGTAACTGCTTGACCTTTTGCAAGCAATCAATATCATGGGCAGCCGTGATGTGGGTAACGCCGGATTTGACAGAATGCGCAGAAGCACCACCCAGTTCTTCCGAAGTCACCTCTTCGTTGGTCACTGTTTTTACGACGTTGGGACCTGTCACAAACATGTAGGAAGTTCCCTCCACCATGACCGTAAAGTCTGTCATAGCCGGCGAGTATACCGCTCCTCCGGCACAAGGCCCCATGATCGCAGAAATTTGTGGAATAACGCCCGAGGCCAAGACGTTGCGATAAAAAATATCAGCATAACCACCCAGCGATTTGACACCCTCCTGGATGCGCGCACCACCAGAATCATTGAGACCGATCAATGGCGCACCATTTTTCATCGCCAGGTCCATGATCTTACAAATCTTCTCTGCATGTGTTTCCGAGAGCGAGCCACCAAATACGGTGAAGTCTTGAGCAAAAACATAGATCAGTCGACCGTTGACCGTGCCATAGCCCGTCACTACGCCATCTCCATAGAACTGCTGCTTTTCCATCCCGAAGTCCGTACTTCGATGGGTCACCAGCATGCCGATCTCTTCGAAGGAATTTTCGTCCAACAAAAAATGGATGCGTTCACGAGCCGTGAGTTTACCCTTTTGGTGTTGCTTATCTATACGTTTTTGACCGCCACCGACGGCAGCTTCAGACTCCTTTTGCTGGAGGGATTCTAGTTTATCAATCATGGAAAGCGCTTATCTTGTTTCGACCAAAGATAAGACAAGGTCGGGACTTTATGAGCGCCTTGGGATCACTTTTGGTCTTCCTTTTTTACGAGTACCTCTCTGGAAGATTTTGCCAGCGGCTCTTCTTGAGGAATCCGCTCCCATATTTTGAGCTTCCTGCTGTCATAATTGATGGAAAACAAGTGCTGCTTTAAGAAGGGAGCCCCCAAAATACCATCGAGAAATACCTTGTGGCCGCTGTTCAAGTAGGAGATGTCGGTGAACACAAACTCTAGATCGTTGAATGGATGGCCTTGGATGCTAACCTCTTTAAAGGTCGTGGCTACTGCACTGGTTTGTTTGGGATCTACCCCTTGCAGCGTCAGACTTTCATAGCGCTGATTGGATTGTTTGCGCAGTTTTTTCTTTAATCGAGCATTGATGACGTTGGCCTCTGCCCCGGTATCTATTCCAAAAAAATAGTTGCGTTTACCAATTTTGACTTTGACAACCGGAAAATGTCCACGGTATTGAAATGGCAACTGATCAACCACCGTTTTATCACTCACTTGATTGACGGCATTCTTTGGGTCGAGCATTGAAATTTCTTGTCGTTCGTAGTCGATTAAAATTTCTTTGTCACTGATGGCAGAATAACCCAGTAATCCACGGATACGGCGCTTTTTAACCCTTTCAATATGACTGATGTCTGTCACATAAGCCTTTATATCTTTTTTCTCTATGTTGGCAACAGAAAATTGATCGATGTTCACTGCCTGAACATTGGTCTTACCAGATAAGCCATAAGCCTGCTTGCCATTGAGGTCGCTGACAAAAAAGGAAGCATTCAAAATCAAGGCTGGTGCACCGGTATCCAACACATAATTCCCCTTCTGCCCCTCCATTTCGCCCTCCAGGTAGATGAGACCTCCATCCAATTCAAAGGGAAAAGCGAATGGCGCTTCTGTGGTTGCCATTTGGGCATTCAATAGAAAAGGCAATAGCATTGCCCCAAAAAGTTGTAGTAGCTTTCTCATAATCGATTCTTTTGGTCCAGGGCCGCAAATCGTCAATCTCCCAAATGCTTCCCGATGGATAAATATGTGTAGTGTATAGCAGCCAGCTTCCACCAATGAATTGGCTGAGCAGCTCATATTTTGTACTTTTAGCCCCGCTTTAGCCTTGAAGCAAAACAGCCGCTAAAGAGCGTTTTCAATTAATTTGTACAAATTGCGAAAAAGGGAAAGGCAAAGTCGTTCAGTCCTAGCTGTGAAGTATTTTCAGATATTCTTTAAAAATATTTATATCCAAATAACGTACCACGAAAGTCTACATTGATCAAAATTTATGAAAGTTCTCAACCTCACTTGGAAAATCGTCCGCATTCCGCTGCTCCTCTTTTTATTGTACATTGTTGGCGTGCTGCTTCATGGCAGTTTGACGGACTTCCAACCGCCAGAAAAACTCGATTTGACGCTGGATGGAGCCGTCTCCTCTCCTACTCCTTTGTCTACGGACAGCTTGTTGCGCATCCTCAGCTTGAATATTGGTTATGCTGGTCTGGGCGAAGAGTCGACCTTTTTTTACCACGGCGGCGGCTTTTTCACTGCTGGCGGTCGGATGGTCAGGCCCCCCAAAGAATTGTCGGACAAGAACCTGGGAGGCATTGCGCAAATCTTGAAAGACAATCCAGCAGATGTTTATTTGCTGCAAGAGGTAGACAAACCTTGTAAGCGCAGCCATCAAACCGATCAATATCAAAAACTGATCGAAACGTTGCCATCAACCCAATCCAGCTTCAGTGTAAATTACGATGTGCAACGGGTGCCTGCTCCAGTCCTTCAGCCCTGGAAAGCCTACGGTAGGACACATTCCGGCCTTGCGACCTTTAGTCGTCATAGCATAAAAGCTGCCGAGCGGCTGCAATTGCCAGGACGCTCCTCTTGGCCCAGTTATCTGTTTCAACTAGACCGTTGTGTGGCGGTTCACCGCATTCCCCTTGACAATGGTAAGGAACTCGTCATTGCCAACATTCACAATGCTGCTTACGATAAAACGGGTACCATTAAATCTTTGCAGCTCAACTTTTTGAAGGAGTTGTTCATCAAAGATTACGAGGCCGGAAACTACGTCATAGCCGGTGGTGACTGGAACCAGTCGCCGCCTTATTTCGATAACTCGCGGCTCAATCCTGGAAAGGGTCCCAGCCATCCGGCCGCCTATATCTCTCCCGATTTATTTCCGCCGAGTTGGCAATGGATTTACGACCCCTTGACAGAAACGGTGCGCCACAATACCACTCCTTACGAAAAGGGAAAGAACTATGTGCGCGTGATTGATTACTTTCTCTTATCACCAAATATTCAGGCGGTTAAGGTTCGCTGTATAAACCATAAGTTTAAGTATTCTGATCATCAGCCAGTGATGGTGGAGGTGAAGCTAAAGGGCGTTCAGTAGGCATAAAAAAAACCTGACCCTCGTGAAAGAGCCAGGCATTCGTTTTGCTTTATCCTCTCTGATAAGCCTAAGTGGCTAAGTTTTGTATACAGACAAACAGTTGGTAATTTTTTCGAGCAGATCATCTGGGCCGAAAGGTTTTCCAACGTGATCGTTCATGCCGAAGAGCTTCGCTTTTTCCTTTTCGGTGAGGAAGGCGGAGGCTGTTAGGGCAATGATTGGAACGTCGCGCTTGCGCGGATCGGTCGATTTGCGAATCTCGGCGGTAGCGCGGTAGCCATCCATGCCCGGCATTTGGATGTCCATCAACACCAAGTCGAAGTAGGAATCTTCAAAAGCATCCAGGGCTTCGAAGCCATTGTCGGCGGTGATAACTTCTACATCCAGTTTGCGGAGAAGCTTGGCGACAACCAATTGGTTGATTTTGTTGTCCTCTACCAACAGTATTTTATTGCCTGCCAAGTGCTCGTAAGTAGGTTCTTCGGCATTGACAGTCTTTGCCTTTTTCTTCTTACTTTCTGCAATTTTGTAGGGCAACACGATGGTGAAAGTTGTCCCTTCCCCGATTTTACTGTCTACATCGATTTTTCCGTTCTGCAGGTCGACCAAACGCTTAGTGATGGTCAAGCCGAAGCCAGAGCTGTCGTATCCTTCAAAAATGTCGTTGGTGTTGCCATCTCTTTGGCGGAACATTTCATCCAGTCGTTCTTGACTGATGCCACTATCGGTATTTTTAACTTCCAGTTTTAGGACGGCCTCTTTCTTGTTCATTTCCTTGAGCTGTACTACCACGTCTACGGCTCCACTCTCGGTATTTTGGATGGAGTAGCCCAATAAATTGGTCATAATTTGATTGAGACGGGTTGGATCACCGGTAAGGTTATCCGGAATTTTGCGGTCGATGCGGTAATTCAATTCCAGCCCCTTGTCTTTGGCTGGCAGCTTGAAGCGTTGGCGAAGATCGTCGAAGGTTTTGACAGGATCGAAAACCCGGCTTTCCAAGGTTAGCTTTCCAGCCTCAATCTTGGAGAAGTCCAGGACATCGTTGATGAAAACGACTAGGTTGTTGGCCGAAAACTGTAGGGTTCGCAAATGCTCTGCCTGATCCGGGCGCGGTTCTTCTTCCAGTAGCAAGTGCGTCAGTCCGATGATGATGTTCATGGGCGTCCGCATCTCGTGACTCATTGTAGCCAGGAATCGATCGCGGGCGAAGGAAGAACGCTCGATGGACTCTCTTTCTGCCATCTCCTTGACCAACTTTTGGTTGAGGTTGTCCAGGCTGGCATTTTTGTCTTTGAGTTCGTCGTTTTTGAGGTCGATTTCCTCTTTTTGCTTGTTGATCTCTGTGTTTTTACGTCTCAGCAACTCATTGTCTTTTTGCTTTCGCTTAAAGCTTCGGTACATTACCATGAGCAGTAAAGCACCCAGCCCTAGCAGCGCATACATAAAGTAGCGTTGACGCGCGTTGTAAACATTTTCTTTTTCAAGAGATTCGATCCGTTGCTTTTGCTTTTCGGCAGCAAACTCGGATTCGTATTTTGTTGTCAATTCCAGCAAAGCACGAGACTTCTCATCAGTATAGATCTGGTCTCGACTTTCAGAATAAGCGACCTGGTATTCATAGGCTTTTGAGTAGTTGTCCATTTTGACATAAGCCTTTGAGATACCTCTGTATATGTCTTGGATACCGGGTTTAAATCCGATTTCCTTTAGAAGAATGGTACTTTTTTCCAGATTGGCCTCCGCCTCGTTCTTATCGCCTTGCAGGGTAAAAATCATCCCTTTGTTGAAATAGCACTCTGCCAAGCCAAACTTGTTGTTGTTCTTTTTACGAATGCGGAAAGACATATCGTTTGCCTCGATGGCCTCTTCATAAGATTCCTGGCGCATCAAAGAATTCGAGATGTTGAAATAATCCTTTGCGATGGCTTCCTCATTTCCGATGGAATTGTTGAGGTCTAAAGACATATTGAAATAGACCAAAGAACCTTCCTCATCTCCGAGATCGCTGACAATATTTCCCAGAAAACTAGCAATATCTGCCGCTCCTTCCAGATTATTGAGGGCAATTTTAATCTCCATCGACTGGCGATAGTGGTCTTTGGCTTTTCCGTACAATTTCTTGAGCAGGTAAACATCCCCCAGATTCTTATGTGTCTCAGCTGCACCGCTCATGTCCTGCACTTCCTTGCGCAAGTCCAAGGCCGCGTTCAGGTTTTCGATGGCACTCTTGGTATCTTCCTGTAAGAAAAACACCTTTCCGATGTTGTTTTTGGAGGTGGCAATTCCCTTTTGGTCTCCTTGTTGATTTCTCAACTTGAGCGCCTCTACGAATTGCTTCATGGCGTTGGTATAGTCATACTTAGACTGGAATACCAAACCTTGGTTGTCATGGGCATCTGCCAGACCGATAGG
>JBCCSZ010000353.1:0-7460 GCA_039199225.1 Bacteroidota bacterium | reverse complement strand
TCTTGATGTCCGGCTCGTTCTTCTTGATGTCCGGGTCGTTCTTTTTGATGTCCGGTTCATTCTTCTTGATGTCCGGGTCTTTCTTCTTGATGTCCGGTTCATTCTTCTTGATGTCCGGTTCATTCTTCTTGATATCCGGTTCATTCTTCTTGATGTCCGGCTCGTTCTTCTTGATGTCCGGTTCATTCTTCTTGATGTCCGGTTCATTCTTCTTGATGTCCGGTTCATTCTTCTTGATGTCCGGCTCGTTCTTCTTGATGTCCGGCTCATTCTTCTTGATGTCCGGTTCATTCTTCTTGATGTCCGGTTCATTCTTCTTGATGTCCGGCTCATTCTTCTTAATGTCCGGCTCATTCTTCTTGATGTCCGGTTCGTTCTTCTTGACCTTCGTACACATGCTTACATTTAAAGAAGAAAGCACGACATCTATTGGGTTGGCGATTCCGTAAGTACCATCGGGCGTACCGGCAAAGTACAAACCAACAACATTTCGATTGTTGTCAACAACAACGGAACCAGAGTCTCCGGAATTACCAAATTGAGAGCTTTGAGCAGGATCGACTGCGATACCAATTTGATTGGTCAAAACAACATTACCAATGCCATTACAATAATCGATGCTGACAGATAGATTGGTGGTGTCCACCGTACCATGTGTCAAACCTGTGGTGCATCCACGCTTGCGGACTGCCATACCAACTCTGGCGGTGGCTGTACCCGCAACATCTCCTATTTCTGCGATGGAACAATCGTAGCTTCTGGCTGTGTGATTGGCTACAGCGGCATCTACCTGACTGTTGATGATCGCCCTTTGCAAGTTTCCAACTACATCCGTCGGACAGTTGCCACCGTCGACACGACTTGGCTGCGCAATTGTATCTCCGACACTCCAATTATTGTCAACGGCCATGACATGGAAATTACTCAACATCATGATGGCCCCAGTGTCGTTGTCGCGAACAAAGGCTCCCAAGGTGCCTACGAATGTATACCAACCAGGACCGGGAGCGCCATTGCAAGCGGCATTTTCTTCGTCGTAATAAACGGAGCGACAAGGGCCGATGCTGATACCACCGCGCAAAGGATCATAAGAGCCCGTATCTGCTTTGCGTTCAATGTCCAATACCCGCATCATACGAGAGTGCAGCACAAATTCCCGCTGGACCACTGCTATTTTTACCCCCTCGACCGACTTATTCATTTTCTTTTTCATGCGGGCAACATCTTTGTCATTTTTGACAAAAACGCAAATGTTTCGCTCCTCTGTTTTATCGCCTTTTTTATCAAGCTCGTAGCCAATACCGACGCCACTTACCTCGGGGAGTTTGAGCCATTCTCCCTCCACTTTACTTTTTATACTAATTATTTCTTCGATTGATTTCATGACAAATGATTTGTTGAAGCTTTAGTTGATGAATGGAAATTCCACCCCAGCAGTTGTCAACTGGATGCCCCCACCACAGTAGGGTCTACACAAATTCAGCTGTTGCGAGTAGAATCGTAAAAACGCTAGAATACCAGGTAAGAGATAAATCGGGTTTTTTCAGGTAGTGGCTGGATCACTTGTTACTTTGGTTCTTTGGTTGTCGGAACTGTTCGAATGCTACTTAATTCAACGGTAGAGTGCTTCTAAAAAGTGTGGAAACCCAACAATCGGAGACTGTACAACACCTGCAATTAGATGGTACAATCAAATGGAACATGCTGTCAAGTTTCCGTCATGCAAAAAATAAAAAATGACCAAAACGGTAAATCATTAAACACATAAACAACTGATTAATAGACAGCTGCATGAGTATTTTGTACAGATTCAGAAAGTCTTGTGGCCAATTTCTTAGTTTTACCACTTGAATAATAAGCCTAATGTCATTCGACTTGCGATTGGTTTCAACGAGCGCTTTTAAATCGAATAGCCATAGAAAAAACTCAAAGTTTTCTCAACCCATCTATAGGCAGGAATTCGCTTTAAAAACTTTCATTTTACACCCAACTTCGAAAGATGGGATCGCAATTTAGGCCAATTAATTATTCAGTTTAAAAGTACGTTCAACGACTTGCGTTGAAATCCCCTGAATGGACTGGGGGATCAATTGTTTTGTTAGTATTTCAGCTCTGCTGCGTACGAATATCTTGAGGTAATATTCTTCTTTGGAATCGTTGGCGTCCTCCGTGTTGCGACCTATGTCTACACCCGTTACACCCTCGATCTGAAAAAGGTCGTGTTGAACTTGTTCTTTGACCTTCAGTACTTCCTCGTAATTTTTCATATGCAAACACAATTGTCACATTAAAAACGGAGTGGCAGAATAAGATTTTCAGAAAAGAAGAACAGTTCATTAATGATTCTGCCATTCACTTATTAGCTAAAATAGAAAAAATAAAAATAGACTGCAATGTTTTTAGTCAATATTATTTTTCCATCATCTGTTTAAGCTTGATTTCGATTTGACCAAACAATTTATTTCTGCTGATGAACCATCAAAGTTACACCGTTTATCACCCTTTGTCACGCAGATTGCAGCTACTTCCTACTTGTGAAAATAACCGTAGATCAATCCGCCTATTCCGGATGCAATAAGATCAGTCGTGTACGCGCTCAGTTCTTTATTCTATGTGCGATAAATCCTCCCCCAGTCTCCTATCCTGGTTAAGGGACTCGATGGTTTGCATTTGATCGGTCGTCAACTCAAAATCATAAACGCTAAAATTAGCAGCTATTCTCTTTGGATTGACAGATTTTGGAACAGCAGCAACACCTCGTTGGATCAACCACCGCAGCGCTATTTGGACAGCAGATTTATCATGGGATTTCCCTATTTCCACCAATGCTGGAATTTCTAAAACTTCCCCCATCATAATCGGCCGCCAAGCTTCGAGCTGAATCTTGTGCTTTTTGGAAAATGCCCGTAGTTCGTTCTGACTCAGATGTGGATGCATCTCCACTTGGTTCAAAGCCGGAACCACTTGCGAATGCTCCATCAGGTCTTCCAATTGTTGGATGCTGAAATTACAAACGCCAATTGCTTTTGCCTTGCCTTCAGAATACAATTTTTCCATCGCCTTGTAGGTTTCCTTGTACTTACTTTTGACAGGCCAATGTATCAAATAAAGGTCGACATAGTCTGTCTGTAGGCGCTTCAAACTTTCGTCAAAGGAAGAAAGCGTTTGGTCGTATCCTTGCTCGGTATTCCACACTTTGGTAGTCAAAAAGATGTCGTTTCTATCGATCCCACTATCCCTCATGCCTTTTCCGACCCCCTCTTCATTTCCATAGGCAGAAGCCGTATCTATTTTTCGATAGCCACTCTTTAGGGCCGAACAAACGGCATGCTCTACTTCGCCATCGTTTTTAGCAAAGAGAACGCCCAAACCAATTGATGGCATCTCGATACCATTGTTCAATATAAATGTATGCATTGTATACAGTTAGTTCAATTTATCTATTTTACGATTGTTACAAACGCGGTCTCAACCTTGGTAATGCGCATCTGTAATGGCCAAAGCCTGAGAGATGATGTCCAACCCTTGATCGATTTGCGCCCTCGTCGAAATCAGTGGAGGTGCGACAAAAATGAAGTTCCACTTAACAAAGGTGAACATGCCCAGTTCGCGGATTTTGGCAGCGACTTGCTTCATAACACCCATTTCGGAGGGCTTAGCGTTCCAAGGCGCCATCGGTTCCTTGGTCTTGCGGTCTTTGACCAATTCCAACGCACCAAGCATACCAGTATTGCGCCAATCACCTATGCTCGGATGGCGGTCGATGAGTGCCTGCATAGCGTGATCAATGTATCGCCCCGTTTCCGCTGCTCGCTCAATGAGCCCATCCTTTTCGTATACCTCTATGGTGGCCAATGCAGCAGCACAAGATACGGCATGTGAAGAATAGGTCAGGCCCAGAGGCAGGTATTGGTCGTTGTAAAAGGAAGCAATTTCCTCACTCACAGTCAAAGCACCCAACGGCAGATACCCGCTGGTCAATCCCTTGGCCATCACCATAATATCTGGCGCAACGCCATGGTGATTGATGCCAAACCACTTGCCCGTACGCCCAAAGCCACTCATAACCTCATCGGCAATCAACAGAATGCCATACTTATCGGCTATTTCGCGTACCTTCTTCAAATACATCGGTGGGTATTTGATGCAACCAGAGCTGCCAGACTCTCCTTCCATTAATATGGCTGCAAAGTTTTCTGGGCCTTCGTACTTTAAGACGTTTTCCAAATTTTGGATGGCTCTCTCGCCACATTCCTCCATGGATGTGCTGTACCAAGGACAACGGTAAAAATAGGGATTCTCGACATGTACCACATGCGGCATCTGACTGACATCCATTTTGAGCTTACGAGGATCACCACCGGCAGATAAGGCGCCCATGGTTGCACCATGGTAAGAACGATAATTGGTCAAAATTTTATAACGGCCCGTATAGTGACGCGCCATCTTAAGCGCATTTTCAATGGCTTCTGCACCGCCCAAGGTAAAGAAGGTCTTGTTTAAATTTCCCGGACAAATCTCCGCCATTTTTTTACCGAGCTGTCCACGTATTTCTGTGGCCATACTGGGGGCAACATAGCAGACTTCTCGCATTTGCCGGTCGACGGCCTCCATGACGCGATGATCCCCATGACCAATGTTGACATTCATCAATTGGGAGGAAAAATCCAGAAAAGCTTTGCCATGACGGTCGTAAAGATATACGCCTTTGGCGTGCGATACATTGATGGGATGCAAGCCTCCCTGATTGGCCCAGGAGAAAAAGGTGTAATCGAGATTGCTTTGCAGAATGGCTTGAGCTTCTGCAGTCTCTGTACTTTGTAAGATCATTTTTGGTTGTGTTTTATGGGGTTAACTCATCCAATTGGTCCAGGCTTCTGGATTCCACTTGGTTGTTTCTTTTTTCAGTTGTGTCCAAAAGTGAATGGAACTCTTGCCAGTAATGTCACCAACACCGAAGCGCGATTCGTTCCAGCCGCCAAAAGAAAATGGCTCACGAGGCACAGGCACACCAATGTTGACACCGACCATTCCGGCACTTACTCGATCCATCACATAACGAGCCATACCCCCATTTTGGGTAAAAACAGAGGAAGCATTGCCGTAGTTGGAAGCATTTTCAATGCGGATGGCTTCATCTATATCGTTGGTGCGCAGGATGGCCAAGACCGGACCGAAGACTTCCTCCTTGGCAATTTTCATATCTGGCGTTACATAATCGATGACCGTCGGGCCGACGTAGTAACCGCCTTCCAGACCAGCTACCGTTGTATTCCGACCATCTACCAATACCTTAGCGCCAGCTGCCTCAGCCTCCGTGATGTATCTTTCAATGCGTTCTTTTGCTTCTTTGGAAATAACCGATCCCAGGTTGTCGCCAGCAACGATCTTGCGGCTTTCTTCACACAGGCGTTTGATAATGTGGTCGACTTGACCAACCGCCACCATGGCCGAAGCCGCCATACAACGCTGACCGGCACAACCAGACATGGACGCCGCAATATTGGTAGCCGCCATATCGACATGTGCATCCGGCAGGACAATGAGGTGGTTTTTGGCCCCACCCAATGCCAAACATCTTTTCAACTGCTGACTGGCCTTTTGGTAGACGATTTTTGCAACGCGGGTTGATCCGACAAAAGAAATGGCTTGGATGTCCGGATGATCACAAATGGCCTCAACAATCTCTTTACCGCCATTGACGACATTGAAAACACCATTGGGTAGACCCGCCTCTTTGAGCAAAGACGCCAGCCGCTGTACGCTAAGAGGAACCAACTCTGAAGGCTTCAGAATCATGCAATTACCCAAAGCAATGGCATTTGGCACCGTCCATAAAGGAACCATTAGAGGAAAATTAAAAGGCGAAATGGAAGCAACCACTCCTAAAGGCACATGCGTCGTCCGACACTCCACGCCCCGACTCACCTCCTGCACCTCATCCCTGGTCAGCTGAGGAATCGAACAAGCGAATTCACACAGTTCGATGCCCTTGAGCACTTCGGCCTTCGCCTCACCAAAAGTCTTTCCATTTTCCAAACGTACCAATTCCGACAATTCATCGATGTTTTCTTCCAATAACTGACGGAAGCGATACAACACCTGCACCCGCTCCTTTGCCGTTTGTGCCGACCAAGCCGGAAAGGCCCTTTTTGCTGCTGAAACCGCCTGGTTCAAAGAAGCTTGATCTGACAGTGGAACAGAAGAAATGATTTGTCCATCGATTGGACTGAACACGTCAAGGCGTTCAAAGCTGCCATTGGTAAACTGACCGTCGATGTAATTTTGGGTATGGGGGATTGTATGGGTATCCATTTGTAAAACTTTAATTTAGCTTCGGTAAATATAAAGATAAGTAGTCAAGTGTAGAAATTGATATAAATTGCTTTTTGTATGGTAAAAATTGATAAAGTACCGTAAAGCAAGTCTGTATATTGTTCAACGAAAAGGTAACTTTTCCTATTATAAATCGCGCTTTTTCATACATGTGTCGTCCGGCATGCTTCTATATCAAAAAGGTATAGGTGTATAACAAAAAATCAAAAAAAAATGATAATTTAAAGCATCCTAAGAGAATGTATTTGGAAAGAACGTCGCCGACTTTTGTAGGATTTTTTCCTCCAAAGCTAAACTTTTAAGGCCGTTTCTTGTGAAACAATGTATTGTACCAAAAATCACAATAAACGAATGCCCCGTACACTACCCCTTCTGCTCTTATTCCTGCTGACAGGAATGAACAAAGTCTATTCTTGCATTGATGGAACTCAACCTGAGTGCGCTTGTGACACGGCCCCCATCCTTTGTACACCCGATGATTTGGACAACTTCGCCTTTGCCATGTCGTCCTTCCAGCATCCACAGGACGGACCGACACCTCTTTGTTCCAACGCACCCAGCTCGGTTCCCAACAACCCTACCTGGTTTGCGTTTACGGCTTGGTGTACAGACCTGACGCTGCGAGCTTCCTTCTCAGGTTGCAATTCGCGCTTTGGCTCAATCGGCGTTCAAATCGCCATCTATGGTGATTGTAACTTCGGCAACCAGGTGGCCTGCGCCGTTGACCCCAGCGATTGCAATACCAATGATAAGTTGTTGGCTATGAATAACTTGGTTATTGGGCAAACCTACTATTTCTTAGTCGATGGTTGCCTTGGGTCAGACTGTACCGTTTCCATCGACGTTGTTGGAACTTGTGGACGGGCAGAAATTGCGCCTTGGACGCAATCTATCATGGGTAATACCAATGTTTGTGTCGGCGACTCTGAAACCTACACGGCAGAATTTCTACAGGGTGCTACTGATTACCACTGGTACATCGACGGAACAGAGATTGCGGTTACACAAGATCCAACGCGCGGCATCACTTGGGATACACCAGGTACTTTCCAATTGTGCATAGATGCTTCCAGTAACCCTTGCGTTCCAGTGACCGATCCACCTGCTCAAAATTGCATCACGGT
>JBCCSZ010000352.1:0-7461 GCA_039199225.1 Bacteroidota bacterium | reverse complement strand
GAAACAAAACTCATATGCTTTTCAGGCAGTGTAAAAGGATAGCAAAATTTGAATAGCCCCTCGGGAATGGACCTATTGGTTTCGTGGACCCGAATATCAAACGAGATGGTTCTCAGCATCTTTACCAGCTCTATGGGCTGCTCAAAGTCTGAATATTCATTTAAAACATCCAGTTTATGTAGCTTACCTAAAAATGAATAATCGGATATTTTATTCAGCAAATCCGTCAATTTTGATGGCTCGTTCTTATCGTGTTTTATACGAATTCTAAATTTAGGATATGGCTCTGTAAAATGCCCGTATAGCGGCAGGAGGCTTTCATAACTGGACGACCGATCCACCAGCTGATGGATTGCTTCCCATCCATATTTAATATCCCATATACTATTGTACCTTTGATCCAGACTTATCTTATTGAATTTGTTATTGACAGCATCGTGAAAGTCTAGTACTACATTTATCTTTTTAGATTTCTTATCCTTGGTTTTGTTATCGACTTTCACCTTCCAGAATCCATTGTTGAGTTTTGCTTTTACCTTCCAGTCAGCATTCAGATCAAAACGAATTTCGTCTTGATTGACGAGTGATGCTGGTTGATCAAACATGGATAATTGATCTGTAGCCACATCGCTGGACGCCTTTCTCTTTGCCCTGGTCACCCTAGCCTTTTTTCCTTTGCGTTTGTCAAAGGAAAGTTTTACATCATTGTCAATTAATTCAATGCCGTATTTTTTGGTGTAAAACTGATCGTGTACTGCCTTTGCCAATTCCTTAGCAAACAATGGCGCGACAGAATTTCCGATTTGTCTTATTTGAGAATTAACAGAGCCAAATAGTTGATAGTCATCCGGAAAACTTTGAATTCTTTTCAATTCATCCACGTTTAACTTTCGATCCTTTTCCCAGTGAAACGGACCATCGTATTTGCCTTGGTAGGCGACAATTGTTTTTGACGGTTTGTCCGGATCAAGTTTGTACAAAAAACCTGAAAATTTTGACCTCCATGCAAACTTCGGCTCCTTGTGTCCCATCCGTTCTGTGTAGAAAGAATAATTCATACCGGGCGGAACATCAGCAATGAGGTGTCCATACTTACCACCATATGGCGCCACTTTTTCATGCGGATCATTCAATTCCTCCAATACATCGATCGACTTGGTATATGGTCTTTTAGATTTACTATCAGGACCATGCGTTGGCCTCGGAAATAAGAACGACTGATCAAGCGATCCAACCAAGATGACCCGCTCGCGATGTTGCGCCACTCCGTAGGCGGCAGCATCAAGAATTCGGTAATTTAAATTGTAACCAAGTTCAGAAAAGGAAGACTTGATGATTTCCCAATCTTTGAGCTTATTCGCTTGGAGGATTCCCCGAACATTTTCAAACAAAAAACCCTTGGGACGAAACGCTTTCAGGGCTTGACAATAGTAGTAAAACAGAGAGCCTCTCGTATCATTGACCCCCGTGACGCCTCCGGCCCTTCGGCCTGCTGCAGAAAAACTTTGGCAAGGCGGACCACCGATTATAAAGTCGATTTCCCCTACCTCAGACTTTAGCTGCTCGAAGTCAATCGTCGTAATATCTTCATTATATATAATCGTCTGACTATCAATATACTTACCTTTGTTTAGCTCCAAACTCCTACACGAATCAGCGTCAATATCGATACATGCCTTGATGTTGAACCCACAGCCATGAAATCCCACATCCAAACCACCCGCACCGGAGAACAATCCTAAAACATTACCAGTCTTCTTCATCAACCCCTTTTTTGAAACAAATATAAGGATTTACTTCAACTATCGTAAAACGAATTGTTGTACTGATTCATCAATCTGTAACCCTCCCTACAGGTGCTGTATTGACGCTTTGACAGGGTAGAAAAAGTAGGTCGTGAAGCCGCTAGCATCAATTCACTTATCAAGTGAAAGGAACCAGATATGTAATGAATGTGACCGGATTTTTAATCTGGTAGAAATAGCTGAAGATGGAGTGTATGTTTGTGCATATTCATCTATTAGCTACTTAAGCAGTTCTATCCACATCATTCCCGAATCTACATTCCCTCAAGCTAATAGAAAAGTTGTGTTCCATCGCAATGGTTATTTTAGAAATAATTACAACGACAAAACATCCGACCTGTGGGCAAGCAAGTAGCTCATCACAAAGGTAGCCTCTTCGATAAGAGGCTTGCATGAGCTACAAAACAAAGCTACGCTCTCTTTTTTTACACTGACTTTGGGAATGTGTGGATGGCACCATTTTTTAATCCATAAATCATATTTACTATGAAGAATCTCATCATGGTATTGGGTCTTTTATTCGCACTTTCTCAAGCGAGTTTTAGTCAAAATACCTGTAACCGTTCTTTTATTTCTTACAACAACCCACAAAGATACTTAGAAGTCGCTGTTGTCACCGACTATGAGATGTACGTACTGCACAATTTTGATTCTAATTCGGTTGCGGCATACGTACAAACTTGTATAGATTTAGCGAGTGAAGTGTATCAAAGGTATTTTAATCTCGAAGTCGTTTTGGTATCTCTGGATATAGAAGATGACATCAATGATCCCTTCCCTGATCTGACGGGTTCTGACGCTGGAAGCAATGCGATTATGTTGACATCTGTCTTGCGAGACCATTACAATGGTGAGGCTGGAAATTGCATTCCAAGAGATGTAACTTTTCTTTTTTCTGGTAAACCATTCAATCAGGTAGCCTGTGGCTATTTCAACCGTGTTGGAGGAGGTGTCGAATGCAGAGAAAGCAGCTTTTTGAAAAGACAGGCGAATAATACTTCGTACGGCTTCCTAAATGCTGCCTCAAAAAACGAACCCAATTATATTACTTTCACCCATGAGTTAGGACATTATTTTGATGTTGGCCATGTAGATAAACAATTTCCACAATGCGACATCTGCGACAACCCTTCCACTGAAACCATCATGTGCCAGGGCAGAGTGGGTTCCTGTGGTTCTGCAGATTTAACAATTCAGCAATATTTTTCTGAGATTGTCGCCAACAGAATCAATACCAGAATTAACACCCAGCCTTGCCTGAACAACGAGCCTAGAATAGGCGAAATTGAATGTGGCAGGTGTAAGATAGCTACTGATATTACTTCCGATAGATCTGCCATCGTTATTGGCTGTGGCAATAGCACCCAAGTAACCTTTACCTATGAGCTGTGCAATGATTGTACGAGTGATAAAACGATAGACCTTCGGTTTTCTTTCGCTCCAAGCCTGCTGAATATTACGCAAATTCCTCCTGGGTTTCCGACACCTACACAGATTAGTGCCAGCAATACAGCTTTTCAGTCCACTGCCTCTGTTAATTTTATTGCCAATGAATGCAAGACCTTTACAGTGGTGGGGCAAGCCGGACTCGGCTCCAACAATACTTCCAGACCTAGTTTAGATTTTTCGGCTACCCTGAGTAATGGCGAGACCTATCTGGAAAGCGCTGTCATCAATGTCACCTCCAGCCAGCCCAATCAACAGAGAGCCTCTGTGGTATTATCTGACCTTGTCAACTCAAGTGCCGGCCTAAATCAAATTCTCGAGTTTTACAATAATTTTCCGCAATTGACAAGTTGTGGTTCTTCACCACAGGCAAGACATAGTCTCTCAATAGACAATCAATTTATTGTCGATATTCCAGAGGAGTACTGTTTCAGCAATGGATCACTCATCAGAATGGGCGTTGGTTCACAGCTTATTGTAAGAAATGGTTCGACATTGAATATCAGAAAAGGCAGTTGTGTTATTTTTGAAGCCGGGGCCAGATTAGTGGTAGAAGGCGGTGGCACCCTGAATCTGGAAGGTGGCAGTATGCTATCGGGTTGTACAACCATGTGGGATGGTGTCGTCCTGCAAGAAGGAGCAAGAATGAATATGGATCGCGCGGTCATCAGAGATGCCATGACAGGAATCGAGGGGACGGCAAGTTCATCTTTTGGAAGTGATGCTTATGCATTTGTGACCAACAGCCGATTCATCAACAACGATGTGGGTGTTTATACCGGTGATGGAACCGTATCGGGCGTGTCGATTGCGGGTGGAAATATCTTCGCCACAGAAGGAGGATTGAAACCTCCGCTGAGTGGTCAAAGAGGCCGTAAAGGAATAGACAACGAATGCGATTACATGATGGTTGCATCCGTCGATCCCGATATGCCAGAAAACAGATTTATCAACCTCAACCGTGGCATTTCATCCGTCAATTCAAACCTGTTTATCTTTGGAGGAGAATTTTCCGATCTGAATCAGGGAATCAGAACTTCTACCAGTCATCACGCCACCTATGTAAATCCCTCCAGAACCCATCCGGTAACCTTTACAGATTGTCTACAAGGGATACTTTCCATTGGCGAAAACAACCTCTACGTTCAAGGAACCACCATGTCCGATGTTAGCAGAGGGATGTACATCATCAATGCGACCAACACGCGATCCATCATCCAGAATAACAACATCACCGGCGACAAGGGCATTGACCTACGCAACTGCGCTCCGACAGACCCTTCCAATCGAATTAAGAACAACAACATCACCATCGATTGGATTAGAGGGACGGGCATCATCACCTATGAAAACAACGATGGCACAAGCTGGAACATCGAAGACAATCCATCCATCAATGTTCAAAATGGCCGCTATGGTATACTATTGCGAAGCACCTCAAAGAGCCGAGTAAAGAACAATGTCGTATTGGGAGATTTCACTCAACGCTATCAAGCCGGTATTGCTTTGAGTGGTGGCATTGGCAATGTAGTCGAGTGCAATACGATTAGTGGTCTGCCATCTTCCGGGGTTTACGGTAACAACATCCGCTTGTCGGGTTCGAGCTTTAATGGCATTATGTGTAACAGCACTGATCTGGGATCGAATGGCATCAATGCCTGGGGCGTCTGTACCAAAACAATGATAGCCGGTAATCAAATAGGTACTCACCGACATGGCGTGTTGTATGGATCGCCAAGTGGCAATGCAAACGCAACGGTTGGTATCCAAAAATACACTGGCAATCGGTGGTCGGGAAATTACAGCGGCGGGATAGGAGCAAAATATTTTGGCTCTACCACCAATGCCACAGAAAATCGCTACCTGGTTGATGGTAATATTGCCGATAATTTCACAAATGCCGATCCGACTATTTTTGTTGAGAACATCCCAGGCGGTCCGGGAAGCGAACCTTTTGAGGGTTGTCCGGAGGTGGGTTGCATAGATTCAGAGGCGCCACTGGAAGGCTTTGTCGGAGTGTCTGAATTAACGCATTCCATTGTCAATGGAAATGATCTCACGCCAGATTTTCAGGATGCTACGCTTTGGACCGGACGTCGTCAACTCTACAAAGCTGTCGCTGAGACTCCTGTCAACGAACCACAGTTTGCCAGCTTCATGGCAGCCATGCAGCATCAAACAGTTGGTCAGTTTTACCTGGTAGACAGATACATACAACAGGCGCTTAGGTTGAGTGAAAGCAATAAGGCACAGCTCGACAATATAGAGAGCGTCATAGAATCAAATACAACGGCCATCATAGACATCAATCGACAATTGATCGATACGCTTGCGGATAGTACAATGCTGATGACACAGAGGATTGTTCACATGGATGAGATCAGGCAAGCTGTTGCTCAACAAAAGGCCATTGCACAACCCATCATGCAAAAAAGAGTGAGCAACCTCAATCAGATTAAGGCCCAAAATCTAACCATTAACACCGTTGAAATCTACGAGCAAAATCAAAAAACGGTCAACGACTTGTACCTCAGCTTGCTGATTGGCAATCTTCAAAGTAGCGGTCTGCTGCAGTACAACCATGGTCAACTTGAAACCTTGTTGGGTATTGCCAACCAATGCCCCTTGGCGGGCGGAGACGCTGTGTACCAGGCTAGAAACCTCTTGTCTTTGAATCCACAATTCGACGATGCAGATTACAACGACGATGTGCTTTGCCAGGTGGTAAGCATTGAAAAATCAACTGCTTATCCAAGTTCCGTTCAACAACTTTCGCTTTACCCAAACCCTGCCAATGAATCCTTGACGGTTCAACTAAAACAAAATGATTATCAAGGCCAGAATCGCCTGATCATTAGAGATGTTGTGGGTAAAACCGTAATGATCGAATCCGTTGGTGTCGATCAAAGAGAAGTTTTACTTTCTACTGCCGATTTGGAGGAAGGTATTTATTTCTGCAATTGGTACCAAGGCGACCTACCGGTTGAGACAGTGCGATTCATCATTGTACATAAATAACCCGTCTAATTTAATACATGTTAACAGAGGAAGAGGTGTAATGCCTTTTCCTCTCTTTTCATCTAACTACGCTCCATCCAAAGTGGTTTGGAGTTTCATCCAATCCGCAGAAGACGGCACGATTGCAATCAATATCTCCAACTGTGTTCCTTGCTGCCAGTCTGCCTGCCCCACTAAACTTTTGACACTTAGCAAATCCTTTTTATGAACATTGAGCTGTTGGATTTCCAATCGCTTTTGGGTGATGCCCATGCCAAGCGATGGATAAATGCTGTTAACAGCTTTTTCTTCCATCCCCTTTCCATTGTCCCGAATGGTGACTTTGATTTTATGTTCATCGAAAGCTTGGTAGCGAATTTCAATCCGACCTTTTCGCTCAACCTTAGATAGGCCGTGAATGATGGCATTCTCCACGATGGGTTGTGTCAGTAGTGGCGGAATAAATATTTCAGAAACATCTAGCGCAGGGTCGACGATGATGTGGTAGTCAAAAGGATGTGGCATGCGAGATTTTTCCAGCTCCATGTAATTTTGTAGCAACTCTATTTCATCCTCTACCGGAATGGCTCGCTTGACGCTGGCGTTTAGGACTGCTCTGATGAGTCGCGAAAAATGAGAAAGGTAGTGAATGGCCGCTTTTGTATTTTTTTCCGCAATGAAGCCCTGAATGGAATTGAGGCAATTAAAAATAAAATGCGGATTCATTTGCGCTTGTAAAGCAGATCGTTGCAGCTCTTGTATTTTTAATTCCAGTTGCGCCTTGCCTTTAATTTGTCGAATGCGATTTTGATAAACCAGATGGGTGATTCCAAGGAAGGCAAGTAGGCTGGCAATGATAAACCAGTACTGTTTCCAAAAAGGTGGTTGGATGGCAAAAGGATAGGCAATAGAAGGTCCCCAACAACCATTTTTTCCCAACGCCTGAACTTCGAAGTTGTAACTCCCTGGTGATAGTGCGGCATAACTGATGTTTGTCAATTTGGTATGGCTCCACTGGCTCGTTTCATTGAGGCGATGGCGATAGCTAATGTTTCCATTTTGCTGGTAATCGATGGCAAAAAAGTGAAATTGAACATTTGATTCTTGGTAGGATAAATGATTGGATCGGTGTGGAGCAATGGCTTTGTTGTTGACGATGACTTCCGATATAATGGGCTGGGCAATTGTCTGCTCTTTGATTGGATTGCTAATG
>JBCCSZ010000351.1:0-7501 GCA_039199225.1 Bacteroidota bacterium | reverse complement strand
GTTCTACAGTACAACCGATCCTAAACTGTACAATTGGAACTTGTCAGAAATCATAAATAATAGAATGGTCAAAATACTGAAAAGGCAAAAAAGTAAATAATAGGGTATGTACGAAAATTAAAAAGCAATCAATAATCTAAAGAAAAAAAAGGATCAAATGTCAATTGATGATAAAAGCGAATTTCGATTCATCCAAAGAATAGTTGATATTGGTGCTAAAAAGGACTTTTCCATCACTGAAATCAGGTATCTAAGAGTAACAAATATTGCATCGATTCTAGGCATAATATTTAATGCAATTTGGATGCTGATTTCAATCTATCTCACTGAATCTTCAATAATTTACGGAACCAATGCACTGCTGGGATTGATGTTTCTAGCCGTGCTTTTTTTTAACAATAAAGGTTGGCGGGTACTGGCTACCACATGGCTTATTATTACATCGTATGCGTCGGTTCTCTCATTTCTATATTTGTTGGGATATTCGTCAGGTGTTGCGGTCATTTATTTCTTAGTCATTATTCTGCCGTACATGACTTTCCCCCGAAAGGCAAGAAAACTAGCTCATGGTTTTAGTATACTGGCCTGCCTGACGTTGATTCTCACTGTATTATTTCAATCAAAGATCAATGCTTATTACACTGAAGTGGACCCCTATTTATCGCAAGTCGTCAATATCAGTATAACTGGACTCATTTGTCTCATACTGATATGGAGTTTGTCTGTTCTGATTGATAGATCAGAGGAATCCTTAATGGCTGAACAAAAAAAATCAGATGATCTGCTGCACAATATTCTGCCGGCAAATGTAGCGAAGGATTTAAAAGAAACCGGTAAAACAATTCCTCAAAGGCACAAGAATGTGACCATACTATTTACTGACTTCAAAAACTTCACAGAGTTGGTAGCATCCATTTCAGAAATCACTTTAGTTAATGAACTCAATGATATTTTTGGACGATTCGATGAAATCATTGAGGAGGAAGGCGTTGAAAAAATTGAAACAATTGGTGATGCATATGTCGCTGCATCTGGCCTTGGAAAAGGGATAGCCGAGCATGCTACTAATTGCATTAAAGCTGCACAACAAATGCTACACTACCTTGAGGAAAGAAATCAAAAACATGAAATAAAGTGGAGCATGAGAGTTGGGATACATTCCGGACCAATTGTAGCTGGAGTGGTCGGAAAGAAAAAGTTCAGATACGATCTCTTTGGAGATACCATTAATACGGCAAGTAGAATGGAGTCATCAGGAGAAGCTGGCAAAATAAATATCTCAGGCCCGACTTATCAACTTGTCAAAAATGACATCGATTGCGAATACAGGGGGAAAATTCATGCCAAGGGAAAAGGAGAAATGGAAATGTACTTTGCCAAATAAACCGCACAAAACAGGACATGTTCTACCCCCCTCCACTACAGCTATTGACCTGTATGGCTAAAACAGGTCTTGCAGTTCTTGGTAATGCGGCTTTTCCACCCCTCCTATTTGTCCAGTTCACCTTCAATTTTGTTTAGTTCACCTAGATTTAGACTTCAGCCTACCTATAATCTTTTCACTTTTGTGGGGATTAAATGATTAAAACCTGTGTAGCAGCTGAGTTTTACAGCATCGGGCATTTCATTAAATACAGCCCAAAGGGTGGGAAGCTCTTAAGCTCATTCCTTCAGCTGCCAATCTCAAGAAGGTCGCACACTGGAATCTTCCGTGCGGACCTTTGACGCATAATTATGAAAAGATTTTTATTCCTTGCAGCCACCTGCCTCTTTGTATTCCTATTGCCGGATTTAAAGGCCCAGGACAGGGAATGGGAATTTGAAAAAATGCAAAAGCGAAATGAGCAAAAGAAGCAGGAATCAGATTCCATTCTTGTTCATTTGAAAAATAAGTGGGATATCAAGCTTACTTATGGCAGGTGGCATTTTGCTTCCAATGCCAAGTCTAAGACCGAAGAATTGTTTACACTACCGAGATCAATGGGCTTTTGGCAATTGGTGGGTTCCTGGCATTTTAGTGAAAAACTGAGTGTCGATATTTCCATTGGTTTTCAGTTAACCAAGGACGTACCCACTCCCAATATCGGTGATCTATTAAACGGCGGCGATGTTGAAATAGAGGGCAGTGGTGGGCTGTTTTTACCTTTTGACCTGGGATTAAAATACTATTTTGCAAAAGAGAGATTTCGGCCGCTCGTAGGCTTTGGAGTCGGATCGGTCTCTGCAAACTTTCAGTATACGCTTGCGGAAGGAAATCTATCCAGTGGATTTTCCAGAACAGATAATCGGCTGCGTAGCAGGGCAGCACTGGGAAAGTTTTTCGCTGGCTTCGATTACAGATCAGGCAAGCATACCATTCTTTGTGTGAATTTCTCCTATTACTATTCGGACGCCTTCAAAGAACCCATTGGTGGATATTTACGATATCAAGGCTTTGCAGTAAATGCCGGTTTTTCAGTTGTCTTTTGAGGGTTTGAGCGAGAAATAATTATATCCTCTAAACCCTATTTCAATAGAAAAAATTTACAACTCAAGGTTGAATCGAATAAGAGGCTTAAAGAATGGTAATGCCACACGAGCGCCCTATCCATGGGAAGTCTAAACAACTGGATCAAATCAATGAGTATTCGAAATGGCCACCTACGGCTTGAAATCATCTTGACGCTTTCAATGAAAACAAATACCCTATCATTTCTTAAAATACCTTAATCTTTTTCTAGCATCAGCTATTGATCTTTGCTGCGCAGGACCAAGCAGCTTTTGATTGCTTTTTTGAATCTATGCTCATCACATAGCGGTTTGAGCAAGTAAGGTGACTTTTTTTGCCCAAACGAAGTTATGGATAAATGTTACTAATGAAATACTTTCGGATAGGCTACTAGGCGATGCCACCATATGGATAAGTCTTTCCAGGGTAGTGTTGCCCAAAAGATGAAGTCCCCAAACCACCTACCTCAAATAAGATCATATAAAAACCAATAAAATCATGAACCCATTTAGAATCCTAATTTTGGCTACGCTCTTTGCAACAGTGTCTATTTCGGCGGCACTCTATCCGGCAGGTTCGCCCCCTCCGGATGTTGAACAGTCTTTGGCGTCTTTAAATACAGAAATTGAAACCAGATCGTTGGACGAGCTTTACGAAGCAGCGATAAAAGAAGGTGGCAATTTTGTTCTTCGCGCCGGCGGTGATAAGCCAGATCAGATAGATTATTACCTGGATATGTTCAAAAAACGCTTCCCCAAAATCAATGTAACGCACAGTGTCGACGTAAGCATTAATCACGCACCTCGCTACGACAATGCCCGAGCAAAGGGTGGCCAAACGAATATTCCGGATGTCATTCAATTTCAAACGCTACACCGATTTACCCACTATGCCGAACAAGGTCTACTAGATTCCTACAAGCCAAAGAATTGGGATAAGGTCTTTCCGGATTACAAAGACCCCCACGGGCGTTGGACAGGGCTCTATGGCGTGACCTTTACCAACTATGTCAACACCGATATGATTGATGCAGACAAGGCGCCGCGCGATGCAATGGACTACCTTGATCCTGCGCTAAAAGGAAAAGTCATTTTAACCTATCCACACAGTGACGATGCGGTCTTGTACCAATTTTGGAATCTTAAAGAAATGTATGGTTGGGAGTACTTAGAAAAATTGGTAGCAACAAAGCCTGTGTGGGTACGTGGTACAGCCATGCCATATGTGGCCATCAACAAAGGTTGGTATGCGGCAAGCTTTACCACCTTCTGGGCATTCGAACCAATGCCTAACAGCAATACGCGTTTTATGTTTCCCAAAAAAGATTACTTCCTAACTTGGTTTCAAAGCGCAGGTATTCCAACCCAAGCAAAAAACAAGGCAGCGGCCAAGCTCTATCTTAACTGGATGCTTTCTGAAGAATTTCAAGGCAAATGGCTGCAGTTTCCAGTGCGCAGAGACATCGAGGCACCTGGTGGCTACAAGTCGGTCCATCACCATAATACATCACCGGCAGATTTTCATCGCTGGTTGTTGAAGCGGGATATTGTCGAGCGGTTCCGCATGCAGCTTTTGCATTTGATCGGTCCCATCGAAGGGCCTGAGCCGGTTGATATGGACTACAGCATTAAGCCTTATTGATACGCTCCATCCACTTCACTATCAGATGGTGATTATCATCAAACAAGGAATCGGTATCAAGCTATTTTGGTACCGATTCACCCAATCTTCCCTTGGTTATTCACATACCGTATTTTGATGAATCACTCCATCTTTTGATTGCGCAGCATACTGAGAAATTCGGGGGTAATGCCCAGGTAACTAGCGATGTGTTTTTGAGCAATCCGTTGGATCAAGTTTGGATAGTGATTGAGAAAATATTGGTAGCGTTCTTTTGCCGTAAAAGATAAATGCTGTGCGATTCTACTTTCCAGAGCAATAACACTGTTGCGGAACAAAATCCTGGAATAAGCCAAAAACGCTGGAAATTCATTAACGAGGAACGTCCAATTTTCCTGACTGATGGACAAGACCGTTGTGTTCTCAAGTGCTTGAATGCTATAAGTTGCCGGCGCTTTGTGGATAAAACCTTGCAAATCTCCCGCCCACCAATTCTCTACAGAAAAAACCACATTGTGTTCCACCCCATTAAAACCCGTAATGTATGTTCTGACACAGCCCGTCGACACAAAAAACACCTCTGTCGATGAGCCGCCAAAACGTAGTAGATACTCTTTCTTCTTGTAGCGTTTTTCCGTAAATCTACTCTGAACGATCTTCATCGTTTCAGCTGAGATAGAGACTTGACTCTTGATGTGTTGAACTAATTTTTCCATTTCTTATCTGCTCATCATGCGATCGTAAATATAAATTTTCTTTCCTCACTGATCAACTCAATATTCGAAAAACCAACAATCTCATGCAAAACGAGATTTCTTAAACTACTTCAATTTTATTCTCCAAAGATCATTCTACTTTTGCCCTGGAAGTCATCCAACAAGACTACGAGCAGTATGAGAAAAGGCATTTTTATCGGGATCATCTTTATTTCATTATTCCTAATACTAGGAACAAAGTACAACCATATGAATCAACAAATCAGCCTCGAAGATATACCCCAAAGACAAGGAGAGCGGCCCAGAACAACCGACATCAATCCACATACCCAACTCACCCAACAGCCAGAAGACCTTTCGCACATCAAACATTTAATGGATTGGGCTTTTGCCTTGGAAAACATAGAAAAGAGACCAAGTGGTATTTCCGTACCCGGAGCCATGGCCATGTGCATGGCAGACGATCACAAATGTATAAGTTGT
This sequence comes from Bacteroidota bacterium, assembly GCA_039199225.1. Lineage (GTDB taxonomy): Bacteria > Bacteroidota > Bacteroidia > Chitinophagales > Saprospiraceae > JBCCSZ01. The sequence goes on along the minus strand of JBCCSZ010000351.1, from coordinate 2,194 downwards.
AATGCTTTTATGGTCGGTAATGAGTTTGCGCATTTCCATCCTCATCCAGACTACAGCATGCACCTTGGCCTCAGAGAGAACGAGGCCGAATGGATGATCCAAAAAGGTTGGGGCGAATGGCACCCACTCATCAACAAAGGATTTCTTCCCAGGAATTTCGTCATGTTGTATGCACCGAGGAACAAAGAAGAATTGGAAGTTGCAAAAATCATCCTCCAGCATTCTTACGCCTATGCCAAACGAGAAGCACAATAGAGATTTGCGCCATGTGGACTTACAACAGAAAAGGTGGATGGAACGCAGCAGCAGCCTGAAGGTCTACCACTGTTCAATTGGATTGGTATGGCAAAACTAAGAGAGGAGGTATATCATCGAAAACGATAACATTTAAGAGAAAAAATTCAATTTCGTCGTTTAATAAATCCGAATAGTCTACTTTACAGAAGAACAGCTCAATAGGTCCCTAAAAAACACAAAATGAGAAAAGCTGCCTACTTCTGTATTGTTATCACGACTGCTCTGTTTGCATTGATCTACGGGCAGAGCCTCATGGTTCCCTTTATCACAGCCCTTTTACTTTGGTTTCTGACGTATGAAATTAGAAAGTCGCTCGACAAGTTGGCCTTTTTCAATCGCTACCTTCCCAATTGGCTAAAGAATGTTGCCGTATTCGCTTTGATGGTCTTTGCACTGTCGGGCATCATCGACATCTTGGCTACAAACATCAGCTCTTTGATCGCCTCTTCCAGCAAGTACGAAGCAAACCTACAGCAGACACTCGAATCCATCAAACAAACTTTCAATATAAACTTTGAAGAAAGCATCAACGAGCTAGCAAGTAATCTGGACATCAGTGCCATGCTCTCCAACCTGGTCAACAGCTTATCTGGTTTCTTAGGTAATATGATGATGGTGCTCATTTATGCGCTCTTCGTTTTTTTGGAAGAATCAAGCATCAAGGAAAAAGTCTCAAAGGCATTCCAATCGCAGGCCCAGCACGACCAGTTTATGCAAACGATCACAAAGATCGAAAGCTCTTTGTTTGATTACCTCCGACTCAAGACCCTCGTCAGTCTAATGACGGGCGGGTTGAGCTATGTCGTATTGATGTTGGTAGGTTTGGACTCACCGATGTTTTGGGCATTCCTCATTTTTCTGATGAACTACATACCCACCATAGGATCGCTCGTTGCCACCGTTTTTCCAGCCCTCTTCAGCTTGGTACAGTTCGGCACTTGGACGCCCTTTGTTCTCATCCTCCTCTTGGTAGGGGTAGTACAACTGATCGTTGGCAACATCATAGAGCCACGTGTGATGGGAAAGTCCTTGAATGTCAGCCCCCTTGTCACAATCATTGCACTCGCTGTTTGGGGCCAGATATGGGGCATTACAGGTATGATTTTGAGTGTCCCCATCACCGTAATGATGATCATCATCCTTTCCCAATTCCAGGAAACCAAAACGCTGGCGATCTTACTAACAGAAACCGGAGAAATAGAATGACGCTTCAGAAACTCATGCTTTAACAAATTTACTCGTCGACTTCCAATGATTCGTCGGATCAATGAGCTGAAAAAAGTAAATGCCCCTGGAAAGAGAAGAGACGTCCAGCTCAAACACACCAGCAGATGGATCGGATCGACCCTGCTTTAGACTTTTACCGGTTGAATCCACAATGCGCCAACTCAGTTGCCTGCGCTGGGCCAGCTGATCGGGCAGTTGTACCCGCAAGGAAGAACCCACGGGATTGGGATGGATGCGTAAGGTCGATACAGATGGCTCTATCGTATTTACAATGACCTCTAGGTGCATCTGCACACTGTCGCAGCCCGGATTGAAACAACCATCGGCATCTAGTTTTAGCAGCCATAGGTTGGGATTATTAATCGCTGGATCGTGATTGGGAAAGGTATCTTCTATTTCTCCGTAAATGAGTAAATCCCCATTGTCCAGCTCTGTCAAATGAGAAAAATCTCCCTTTCGTTCAGTTGGAGAAATAAGGGTATCGAGAATGAATCTTTCCCAGAGTTTATTACCGTCTTTGTCCAAGCGAAAAACCCAGCCACCATATTCGAGTATGTCTTGGTGGTTGAGGAAGGTTGCCTCACCTACACCGATAATGTCGCCATTGTGCGCCTCGTATAAAGTATTGGGATACTTATCAAATTCATAAATAAAATCATCTGTCTTCCAT
>JBCCSZ010000350.1:0-7535 GCA_039199225.1 Bacteroidota bacterium | reverse complement strand
CGGATACAATTTTTGGAAGCTGGCAGTGAGATGGCTTCCATAAATTCACCTGTCGAAAAGGCAGGCAAGCGTCAAAATACCAATTGTTGCAACTCAAACCAATCGAATGAGACAGCTTATTATTTCCGTACTAGGTTTGCTTTTAATCGCCGGCTCCTTTTTTATCGCCAGCAAAATGATGGCCAGCAAAAAACCGCCCAAGCCAGTCGAAGAACAAAAGACCACGGCCGTTTTCGTAGAGACGGTCAAAAACCAGGACATTCCAATTTTCATCACCACCAGTGGTAATTTGCGCGCAAAGCAAAGGTTGGAACTCTTCTCAGAAGTCCAAGGGATTTTTCAACCAACAGGCCGCGATTTCCTACCTGGTGAATACTACAAGAAGGGAGCAGCGCTCATTCGGATCAACAGCCAGGAACACCGGGCCAACATCCGTTCTCAAAAGAGCAGCCTTTACAATCAAATTGTCAACTTCCTGCCTGACCTCAAACTGGATTATGCAGAATCGGCTAAAAATTGGGAAACTTACCTTCGCGATTTTGACCTGCAAAAACCCATACAGGCATTTCCTGAGCCGCTGTCTGAAAAGGAAGGCTTGTTTATAGCTGGCAAAAACATCTCAACGTCTTATTACAACATCAAAAACCTGGAAGAGCGACTTGAAAAGTACGTGCTATACGCTCCTTTCAGCGGTGTATTGACAGATGCGCTGGTCCGGCACGGCACCCTGATTCGCCCGGGCCAAAAGCTGGGTGAATTCATCAATCCCAATGTCTACGAGTTGGAAGTAGCAGTCAATGCAACTTATGCAAAGCTATTGAAAATCGGCAAGTCGGTTAAGCTAAACAATGTCGATAAGTCCAACGCTTGGCAAGGTCGGGTCGTTCGGGTCAACAGCCGAGTAGACGCTAGTTCGCAGACCATTCCGGTCTTCATACAAGTCAGTGGCAAAGAATTGAAGGAAGGGATGTATCTGGAAGCGGAAGTAACGGCCAAGGAGGAGAAAAACACCTACGAGGTCTCCCGAAAGTTGATGTTGTCCGAAAATCAGCTTTTCATCGTTCGGGACTCTGTCCTCAAAGTGGCAGAAGTCGAACCGGTCTACTACAAAGAATCCTCCGTCGTCATACGGGGTTTGGCCGACGGTATGCAAATTCTGGCCAAGCCCATACCCGGCACATATGATGGCATGAAGGTGAAAGTATTTGATAACATCAGCGAAAATTAAGATCGGATGAGAAAGGTCATTACTTATTTTATCAAATATCCGGTAGCTGTCAACATCATCGTTTTGGCCTTTGTGCTATTCGGTGTTCGGGGGTTGTTCAGCTTGAAATCCTCTTATTTTCCCTTGGAAGATTCGACGCTCATTACCATCTCGATTACCTTCCCAGGTGCTTCCCCAGCGGAAATGGAGGAAGGGGTGGTTTTAAAGATTGAAGACAACCTCAGAGGGCTCATTGGCATCGATCGAGTCACTTCTATCTCTTCGGAAAATGCTGCTGTTATCACCGTCGAGATTTTTGAAGACTTCAATATCGATGAGGTGCTGGACAATGTAAAAAACGCTGTTGATCGGGTCCCCTTTTTTCCTGTCGGCATGGAACCTCCCGTCATTTCCAAGGTCGAAATCATCAATCCAGCCATCATCATGGCCCTGAGTGGCAAGGGCGTTTCGCTCACAACATTGAAGCAAATTGCCCGAGACATTGAGGATGATTTGCGCAATATCGATGGCATTTCGCAGATAGAATTGACGGGCTTTCCAGATGAGGAAATTGAAATTGCCGTGCGGGAGCAAGACCTACGCGCCTACGACCTAACCTTCCAGGAAGTGGCCCAAGCTGTTTCCAATACCAACATCATCACAACGGGCGGAAACATCAAAACAGACACGGAAGACTACCTCATCCGAGCCAACAACCGCGCTTACTATGGCAACGAATTGGACTATGTCGTGGTGCGGGCCAGCAACAATGGCAATACCATCTACCTCAAGGATGTGGCCACTGTGCGAGATAAATGGTCCGAAACTCCAGATCGATTGTTTTTCGATAAAGACAAAGCCATTCAAATTACCGTCTCTTCCACCAACAGCGAGGATTTGCTGGCAACGGCGGAAAATACGCGCCAATACATTGAGAAATTCAACCAGCAAAACACCAATGTCCAGCTGCACAATACCCTCGATTTCTCAGTTTCTCTCAACGATCGAACAGAGCTACTGGTCGAAAACGGCCTGATCGGAATCGCGCTCGTCCTCGTATTTCTATCCATTTTCCTCAAGCCAAGTATTGCCTTTTGGGTGGCCTTCGGTTTACCCATCGCTTTTTTTGGTCTGTTTATGGTCGGTCCGAGCTTTATGACCATCAATGTCATTTCGCTGTTCGGAATGCTGTTGGTCATCGGGATTTTGGTAGACGACGGCATTGTCATCAGCGAGAATATTTACAACCATTACGAAAGGGGAAAGAATCCCATACGAGCGGCCATCGATGGGACTGTCGAGGTAATTCCACCGATCATTTCGGCGATTGTAACAACCATGGTTGCCTTTTCGACTTTCTTTTTCATAACAGGCAGAATTGGTAGCTTTTTTGGAGAAATCGGACTGGTCGTTATCATCATCCTGGCCTTTTCCCTCATCGAAGCCCTATTGATTCTACCAGCCCACCTGGCACATTCCAGGGCCTTGAAAGGCTCAAAGAAAGGCTTTGTGATCAATCGCTGGGCAGATCAATTCATACAATGGCTGCGCGACAAGCTGTATGCGCCTGTTTTGCGTTTTTTCTTGCGCTACAAAGTATTTGGGCTGGCAATTCCCATCGCTTTTTTGATTGTCACCATTGGTGCCTTAGCAGGTGGTATTATAAAGGTGACCTTCTTCCCACCCATCTCCAGCGATCAAATCAACATCAAGCTCAATATGCCGCAGGGAACCAACGAGATGATCACAGATTCCATCATCACCCTGGTCCAGGACAAAGCCTGGGAGGCCAACAAAGAACTGAGTCAACAAGTGGGCAGCGAAAAGCTTCTCATTAAAAATACGGTCAAACGAATCGGTCCAGGTACAGCCAGTGCCACCCTCACGCTCAACTTGCTGCCATCCGAGGAACGCAGCCTAATAGCTTCTGAAATCTCCAATGCTGTTCGGGAAAAAGTAGGCCCTTTGTATGGCATCGAGAACATCGAATACGGCTCCGGAAATGCCTTTGGCGGCAAGCCAGTATCCGTTTCCTTGAACAGCAACAACATCCAGGAAATCAAGGCGGCCAAAGCAGAACTGAAACGACAATTGGAGGCCATGCCCCAGCTTAAGGACATTACCGACAGCGATCCGGCGGGTATCAAAGAAATCAAGCTCAAACTCAAAGAAAATGCTTACCTCCTCGGCCTGACACTCAATGGCGTGATGTCGCAGGTGCGGAGTGGCTTTTTTGGCAACTCGGTCCAACGAATCCAACGTGGCCAGGACGAGGTCAGAGTCTGGGTGCGCTACGACAAAAAGCAGCGGGAGTCCATCAAGAACCTGGATGATATGTGGATTGTCACAGGCGATCGCAGCCGGGTGCCGCTCTCGGAAATCGCCGAGTACAGCATCGAACGAGGTGAGGTGGCCATCAACCACCTGAACGGACAACGAGAAATCCGGGTGGAAGCCAACTTGAAAAATCAAAAGGAAAGCGCCAGTGACCTGATTGCCAGCATCCGCCAAAACATTATGCCAGCCATCATCGCCCGCTATCCAACTGTCGAGCCTCTTTACGAAGGACAAAATCGGGAGGCTGGTAAAATCGGCGCCTCCTTTCAAGCCATCATACCAGCTATTCTCTTCTTGATTTACGCCATCATCGCCTTTACCTTTCGCTCTTACAGCCAACCATTGGTATTGTTTGCTATGATTCCCTTCAGCCTGGTAGGCGTCGCCTGGGGACACTACATCCACGACCTGCCCGTCAACATGCTGTCCTTGCTCGGCATCGTCGCATTGGTCGGTATTTTGGTCAACGATGGTTTGGTACTCATTGGCAAATTCAACAGTTTGCTAAAGGAAGGCTACACCCTCCAAGATGCCTTATTCGAGGCTGGAAAATCGCGCTTCCGGGCCATTTTCCTCACCTCTCTAACCACTATAGCCGGTCTGGCTCCACTCATTTTTGAACAGAGTTTTTCAGCTCAATTCCTCATACCAATGGCCATATCGGTTGCCTACGGTATTTTCGCAGCCACTTATTTGACCCTGTTTATGCTCCCATTGCTCATCTCTTTGGTGAACTATGTGAAGGTGGGCAGAAAGTGGTTGTGGACCGGCAAAAAGCCTCAAAGAGAACAAGTCGAAAGAGCTATTATCGAACAAAAATCAGAACGCGATGCCCTTGTTGAATTGGAAGAATAATTACATCCTCCTACTCGTCGGACTGCTGGCTTGGAGCCCGGAGACCTTTGCACAGCAATTGTTGACCAAGGCTGATGCGGCCCGACTTACCTTGGAAAATAATTTTGGGATTCAAATTGCGGACAACAACATCCGTCAAGCAGAAAACAATGCACAAAAGGAAGGCAATGGTTACTTACCCACTTTGAATGGCAATGCCGGGTTGAATGTCAATTACGGAAGCTCGACCTTCCGCTTCCGCTCTGGGTTCGATCAGAGTAACCCCCTGTCTAGTTCTGTTGGAGGAAATGCGGGCCTACAAGCGAATTACACCCTTTTTGATCGCGTACGGGATACCCAACTAGAACAATTAAAGGACACCCGCCAGCTCAGCGAATTACAAAAGCGACAAACCGTTGAGAATACCCTTTTACAGGTCTTTACAGCTTATTACGAAGTGGCCCGACAGAGACAAAACCTGCAAGTTCAAGAGCAAACCATTGAGGTTTCTCGCCGCCGCCTGGAACGCGCCCGCTACCGCTACGATTATGGGCAGGGCCTGCGATTGGATGTCCTGAATGCCAAGGTCGACATTCAACGAGACAGCATCAACTACCTCAACAACCGTCGGCAACTGGCTAATTCGAAAAGGGACCTCAATGTACTGATGAATCAGGATATTCGATCTGATTTTGAAGTAGATACTGCCATTACTTATGTTCAAGACTGGCAGTTAGAACAACTCATCACTGCAGCCAAGGAAGACAATGTGGACATGCTGCTCAACCAGCAAAACCGCTATCTATCCGAATACGATTTAAAAATCATCGATGCTGGAAAGAAACCAACCATCGACGCTTCGGCTGGCTATACGGTCAACCTCACGAGATACGACCAAAAATCGGCCATCGACGCCCAAAGCAACCAGGGCCTCAACCTCGGCCTGACCCTCAATTGGAACATACTGGACGGCGGCTCCCGCAAAATTCGCCGGGAAAATACGCGGATCAACATTCAGAATCAGCTGCTGGAAAAGCAACAATTGGAGCAGACACTCGAAAGGGATGTCACCAACACCTGGGAGAGCTACCGCAACGCCCTGTTCGTCCTGAAGGCAGAAGCCATCAGCGTATCCACCAATCAGCTCAACCTACAAAGGACCCTAGAGCAATTCAACGCCGGTCAAGTCACCTCCGTAGAATTCCGCCAAGCCCAACTCAATCTACTCAACGCTGCCACCAGCTACAACAACGCGAAATTCGACGCCAAGGTCATCGAGCTACAGCTGCTACAACTCAGCGGGAAAATGCTGTCGGAAGAGTGGTAGGGGGATGGGGGGGTTGGGTGATTGGCCTGTGGCCGGGTGATTGGGTAGTTGTGCTTCGCACTTGTGATGGGGGGAATGGTGAACTGGTGAGCGGTGAACTGGTGAGCTTGCCCTCGAACAAAAAAGCTGGTACGTGAGCGGTGATGAACTGTGTAAACCTGCAAGCAAAAAAGTGATTATTTAGGTTCAAATTGTAAAAAAAATAGGTTGTCGAAAGAGACATCAGAACGAATAACGCCAAAAGCTTGCTTGATCAACTTATTCATGACTGCGACCATTGCTTTTTTGTGAGCTTTACCAGCTCTACGCAGTCTGTCATAAAGGTTTCGACAGGCGATATTATGACGTTTAGCACTACGAGCAGCCATATATAAGCATGCTCTGAGGTCTCGGTTTCCTCTTTTGGTTATTCGTCCGTGGTAACGCACCGAACTACCGGATTGATGAGAAAAAGGGACGAGCCCGATAAATTTAGATAGCTGCCTGGCATGTTTGAAGTTGTGTAGTCCGCCAGTGGCACTGAGTAAAAGATGGGCTGTTTTATCACCAATACCTATGACGGAGGTCAGCAGCTTGAATTGTTTGTGGTGTTGCTCATCCGTCAGATCATTTAATTCGTCTTCCAATGTTTGGAGTTGCTCCTCGACGGTTTGTAGTGTTTGCTCTAAGGCCAGTTCTACTTCAGGAGCATAAACAATTTGGTTGTTCATAGCATGTAGTTGGTTGACAAGAGCTTGTTTTTGTTTTTTTAGGGCCCGGATACCCATTAGGAGTTGCTTACGTCTTTGCATATTGTGTGATATTGGTTGATGCAAAGGTAAGTCTAAAGTTTGCCCCATCATAGCAAGGGACTGAGCAGCTTGGCGATCATTTTTACTAATGATGCCTTGAGCCAGTGTAAACCCATGACTTTGCGATGGGCTGACAATACTGAAGGCGACCTTGGCTTGACTGAGATAGTGGGTCAACCGAGAGCCGTAGCAACCCGTGTGTTCAAAGATGCATAAGGGCGAGGCCGCATCAAAACTCTTAATCCAATGAAGAATATCCGTTGCTTTATTGTTTACCTGGATATAGTAATTCTTCTGTGGATCAATAGCGTAAATGTCTAAAGTATCTTTACTAACATCAATACCGAAAATAATAGCGTAACGATTCATGATAAAAGAATAAAAAGTGAAAAATCATCATCGTGACACAGGGTCTAAGCCCCAATGAACTGTCCGACTTTATTACCAATGTAGTGTGGGATTATTTATCACCGCCAGCGTCTAAGCACAATTTAGTGATCGATCTTTTTCACACTACTTGGTTAAAATAACTCTTTTATTCACTTTTTGATGACAGATTTAAAGGTACGAACAGGTGAACGGTGAACTGGTGAACGGTGAGCGGTGAACTGGTGATGGGTGATTTGGTGATTGGCCTGCGGCCGGGTGATTTGGGGAGCGGGGAGCGGGTGAACGGGTGAGCAGTGAACGGTGAACAGGTGAACTAATGAACGTTGAAAGGGGAGCGGGTGAACGGGTAAGCTTTTTGGGGTAAAAACGGCCTACTGTCTACTGGAACAACGGCTACTACTTCGCATAAGGAGGCTATTCTTAAGGGGAGAAAATGGTCCAATGCTCGATGTCTACTAATTTTTTTGAGTGGGTGCGGAAGTCTTTGCGGAGGATGGCCTCTCGGCGGAAGCCAGCTTTGGCGGCTAGTTTTTTGCTGCCTTGGTTGGAGGGGATGATCCGAAGGAATATTTTGATCATTTTTAGGTCGGAGAGGCAGTAGTCGCGGATGCGGAAGAGGCTTTCTGTCATGTAGCCATTGCCGGCGAAT
>JBCCSZ010000349.1:0-7596 GCA_039199225.1 Bacteroidota bacterium | reverse complement strand
TTCTCTGTGAGGTATCGATCCAATGATTCAGTTATTTTTTCACTCATTGGACTGTTGTGGTCGGTTGCTGTGAATTCGCTGAAAACTTTGTCGGGATTTTGGCTCCATGAGATGGATTGAAAGCCTACCATTAGCAATAAGGCGATGAGTTTTGATTTCATATGTCTATTCTAATTTGACAAGGTTGCTTAAAAAGAGCTGCTGTATGTATCCGACTGGCTGAGCAAACAGATTGTAAAAATCGATGGGAAGCATTGACTATCAATCAGTTAACGATCGTTTTACAAAGCATGATTCAACAGCTTCCATACATGCATTTTTGGCCTGGGCTGGCAACAGGCTACATTTCTCTGTACAATATAACAAAGACTTCCAATTTGACACAGGCTTGAGCCATTCTATGGTAACTCCATCGGCCGCTTCATCAAATAATTGGTCCATTGACCACACAATCGGCCGGCAGTCGATGATTGTAAAATCTAAGCAAAATCAGCAAAAAGATGTAGGTTATATTTGATCTCTTTACTATTTTAAGCTGTTCGCAAAATTAAGCAAACGCTCATTGCTTAAGCCCATTTCAATCTTTTACGTTTTCAATTAAAATGCTATGGCCATTCCATCGAATCTGATTCATACCACATTGCGGAGGAGCTTCCACCTACTGGTGCTTTTGTTGTCTCTCACATCGGCTACTGCCCAAGTAAAAGTCGATGATTTTAAGCCATTCAAATTTCAAGTAGCGGAAGCCTTTACACCTCTTGAAGCAGCAGAACGGGAACAAGAAATTGCCAGAGTGATCGAGTTGCAAAAGGCATTGGGTATGAAAGATGTCAGAGCCATCAATTATTGGAATGCTGTCTATCCATCTTACCGCTGGCACCAGATTATGATGGCAGTTGGCAGAGCCCAAAAAGGACATAAAAATGGAGGGCGCATCGCCATTTTACACCTCTCCATCTATGACGCACTTGCACAGGTTTGGAAATACAAAAAACAGCATCCGACAACAGCCTTATTCCTTCAAAATTCCAAGGTGCAGCAATTGGGACGCCAAAGGGCTTATTCCACCTTTATTTGTGAATGGAGTGCCGTGGCAGGAGCTGCACACCGCGTCATCGGTCACTATTTTCCAGACAGAAAACCGTATCTGGATAGCCTGCTGGTTAACTTTAAACAAGCACGCTTGAAGACGGGACTTCAACTACCCTCCGATGTCGAGAGGGGGATTGCCATTGGTCGACAGATTGCGGATCAATACATCGAATATGCTAAGACGGATCGAACGGATCGCATCTGGAAAGGGCAAGTACCCAGCGCAGATAGCCTTTGGTCGGGTAAGCCAAGCAAATGGGACCCCATGAAACGCCAATGGAAACCGCTGACCTTGTCGCGGCCCGATCAATTCAGACCGTCCCCACCTCCTACTGATTGGGCAGAGGACATGGAGGAGCTGCGTCAGTTCAACGCCACAAATCAGACCAGCAGTATTGCATGGCGGTGGAAGAATGCGCCTGTTTGGGACGATCTGCTGGAACGCAAAATATTGGAGTATGACCTGGACCCATTTGAAGCGGCCTTTGCGGGTGCCGTTTTCCATACAGCTCGCTTCGATGGCATCATTGCGGCCTGGGATGGCAAGTACCACTATTGGGGCATCCGCCCGTTTCAATACGATGCAACCTTCAAACCCATCCTGATAGACACCCCCAATTTTCCGGGTTATCCCGCTGGGCATACCACTGTCGCAGGCTCCATCGCGGCTGCCTTGTCTTTCCTCTTTCCGCAGGATGAACGGCTGTTCCGCGAAATGGCGAGTGAGTGTTCCGAGTCTCGTTTTGAAGGAGGCGTCCACTTTCGAACCGACAATGAAGTGGGACTCGCCGTTGGTCGTCAAGTGGGAGAACAGGTCGTCAAAACATTTATGGAAAAAATGGGTAAAAAATAAGGCTCGAATGGCCAGCCAAACGGATGGCTTTCAGACAAGCCTTAAGCATGCATCATACGAGCTTTGCGCCCACATGAGCCTACGCAATTCATTGGCGCAACAGCTTCAGCCCTTACTTATTGATCCAAAGGAAGGTACCTTTCGCGGATGACATTAAAATGATGTATTTGATGGGCCGTGACGGTAAGCCCGATGGCGAAAAGAGGCATTTCGTATTCAAAAAACCGACAGTTGGTTTCGAGGATTTTTGCATTGTATGATTCAAACATCATCATTGTTGATTGGCGTACGATCCGCAGTTCGTTGATCAACTGCTCGATTGGTAGTTCATCCGCATTTGAATGACGCCCCATGATTTCCTGGTCGTGGGCCTCCGGAATGCTTCCTTCGCCCCGAGCAAAAAGGGTTGCTCTAAAACACCAAATTCTTTCCCAATCGATGAGATGCTGGAAGATGGTGTGAATGGTCCATTTGTCTTTTTCATAGGTTTTCAACCCAATTCTTTTGAGCTGGGCAATGTCGATGTCATCAATGGCTTTCAGGCTCATTTTAAAAGCCTCCTTGAGCGCAACACCTTCATTCAATTTATAGACGTATTCCAAAAATGCTGGATTTTTTTTAACCACTTGATTTTTCATAAATCAATATATTGTCTCGTTAATGGATTCACTATTCGCGTATCACTTTAACAGCCATTTTTAGTGCCGCTGAAGTGATACACGAATAAATTTATAGACAGAAAATCAGGCCCGGAGAGCATCCGAACGAAAAATATTAGCCTTGGAGATGGATGGCTAATTATTGGGCCATTACTAATTTGAGGATCGCTTTCAAAATGTGAGATTTTTTGTTCCAGACAAAGATATACAATTTTGCGCACACCTGTGGGCAATCAAAGACAAGTCGCTACCGCATTTATGGCACCTACTTCTTCTCCCGATTGGCACCAAATAAAGAGATAAGCTGTTCACAAAATTTATTCCACCAAAAATCTTTTCACTTCCAAATCGGCCTGTGAATACAAGACCTGTAGTTCATCTCGAACTTTTATGACTTCACTCGTTTGATCCAACGCTTTGAGCGCTGTGAACTTACCTTCGAGAGACTTCGCCCTTTTGGGCATCCGCGACAAGGATTTGTCAAACTGTTGCTTGGCTTCTTCGTGGCGGCCTTTTGCCAATAGCCACTCGCCATATTGCTCGAACGAAGGTTTTGTAATAACGGGTGGGCCGGTTGGAAAATTGGTTAGGTCTTCCAGCTCGACGGCCTTCTTCATTTTAGCTTCAAACAAAGTCTGATCTCCTTCCAACAGGGCTTTCCATCCTTCCATTTGTGCTAAGATCACTTGGGCAATTTTTATGGAATTGTCCGTCGGAGCATATCTACTATTTCCAGCAGCACACATGGCTATGCCAGAATCTTCGATGTTTAAAGAATCCAGATAGATTTTATCGGCCAGCCACTCAATTTCATCCGCAATGGTTTTGACGTCCTCCTTTGCGTATGCCACCTGCGTTCTCAGCATGCTACGCACAGACTTTGGAATAATGCCGATGTCATCCACCTCAATATCCAGATCAAGCTGGGTTTGCGCATCCACTTGTTGGCCTTCTACCAGTTGCCGACTTTGCATCCCGACCAAGTATCCCCTAGCCCTCTTTGTAGGGTCCTTTGGAACGTAGGTCAGCATGTCATTTAAGATTTTTTCTGCCATCGCATACTTGCCCTGTTGCAACAGTCCATAATGCAACCAAGCCAAAGAGTGATAGCCCCTGGCGCCATCCTTTAATTCCTTTGCCATCATTCGCTTGACACTGGCATCGTAGGATCGTTGGTTGGAATTGACCACGCCGTCCCACTCTCCGAGCGCCAGGTAGATGTGTGAGGGCATGTGCAAGGCATGTGCCGCATCGGGCGCTACCTTGGCATAAGCATCGGCCGCATCCAAGGCATCCTTGGCAGAGGTCGGTCCATCCAAGGCATGTATCTTGTAGTGCAAAGCCCCCGGATGGAGCGGGTTGACCTTGATGATGCTATCCGCAATGGCCGCCGCCAACCTTAGATCATCGCTGCCATTGCCGTACTCTTCTGTAGACCAAATGAGCGACAAAGCATAGAAGGCCGCGATCTCTTGATTTTCGGGATATTGCTTGTGTATGGATGCCATATGGTCTCTGATCGAATTATTCCTATCGTCAAAAACACCTTCACCATACATGATTTCGACCATCTCCCACATGGCCTTTTCCAATGGCTTGTCGATGGCGGCCAAGCGATCCTCTTTGGTATCTCCCAGTCGGGATACGATTGCTTTTCCTTTGTCTGTATTTTGCAATCTCCACAATGCCTTGTAATGGCACATGGCCTCTCCCCAGTGCGTCAGAACTTGCGTACTGTCCAAAGCGGTAGCCTCCTCAAAGGCAGTCAATGCATCTTCGTATTCAAAATTGTGTAAAAGCAGCAAGCCTTCATCGAATTTTGCTTGGGTGGTGGGGCTGAGCATAAAGCTGTGTTCCAGTTTGCCCAGACTAACATCTGAAGATGCTACGGCATCTTTGGAAGGCTCTTCAAGCGAGCAGCCCATGATCAGCAGGACCATCATCAACGAAAAGGAGGTTATTGGCTTCATAAAAGGAGGATTTTTTTCTTGAAGGTATTAGGTCAATTTTTCGGTCTTACTACTTGAGTGCCTTGTTCACTAGTCACCAGTCCGGATACATGCAAAAGCATGTTCAATCAAGCAACTGATTGATGGGAATGTTATTTTGAATAAGTTCAATGGCTCTTCGAACTTTCCAGGGTGTTCTGGTATTGATTTTAACTTCAATCTGACTGATGGAAACCACCGTATCGTAGGTATCCAGATTTGTCGCCAATACTGGAACCTGGTTTTGTCTGAGGTAATCATTGCTCACACCAAAATCTTTTGATTCATTCCCGAGTTTATTATAGCCAGTGATAATGACACCACTCAGAGGGCAACCCGTTGCATTTTTTCTCTTTGCCTCTTCCTTAATCTTTTCAATCTTGCGATCCAGGCCGTCAAGGGTTACGATGAGCAATAAGTTTTGAAAGTAGGTGAATTCATCTATTTCCAAAGTCGATCCTGCAAGGATGTCTTCCACCTGGTTGTTCATTTGTCCTTCGTTCAAAAGTACAACACCACCGATGGCGCGTTTGACGGTACCCATCAGCGGAAAGGACAGCGCTTTGTCATAAGGTAAGGCGCCCAAAACAGAAATATTTATTTTTCCCAGTGCTTTGGTAAGACTATCTGTCACCCGTTCAATTTTATCGGGATGAACTTTATTTATGATAACCCCCTTCACGGGTACTCCCTGCTCTCGAAACAAACTCAGGTTCATGTTCAACCGATCAAAGGTACTCCCAATTCCACCCTCAGCTATGATGATCACTTCGGCATCTAACATCTTGGCAACCTGAGCGTTGGACAGCCCAACGATGCTTCCAACCCCTGCATGGCCCGTACCTTCAAAAACCACAATATCGTATTTATCTTCCAGGTATTCGGCTGCTTTTTTAATGCTGTCGGCAAATAAAAACTTTTCGGGTTGTTGTATAAATTGCGACGTCACGCCAGATGCAATGATGACTGGACTGTGGATGTCGGGCAGTGTTTTGAAGTCCAAAATATTTTCAAATAGTATGACATCTTTATCAACCGTTTGGTCGCCGATGAGTATGTGATTTTGACCGACTGGCTTACAATAGCCCACCTTGAAACCTTGGGTCTTTAAGGCCGCAGCAATACCCAATGTACAGGTGGTCTTCCCCTTATGTTGCCCAGTTGCAGCTACAAATATTTTTTTTGACATACATTTTTTTTAAAAAGATCAATTAAAACTTAGCACTTGTATTTTCGCCTCACAAAATGTGTGAAATCGTAGAATCTTTCGCAAAGGTCCCAATAAGAATGGATATTTAGGCATTCTTTGAATGCGCACTGTATCCATTTTTCATCTCAAAAATCATCTCGATTAAGCTGATGCGATACGGAATGAATGTTTTCTTTCGAATCATGTGAATGACCTCCTCTTTGTCAGCCCATTTGATATTTTGCACTTCTGACTTTTGCAACTTCAGCTGACGGATGTCTACATCTGCGATCAAAATGTAATAATCATCAAATCCCCTTTTGAAGTTGATGGTGAAAGCTGGCCTGACAGCCCTTAAATCGGCCTTGTAACCAATCTCCTCAAACACTTCCCTTTCTGCGGCGGTGCGACTATTTTCACCAGCAAGAGCGCTGCCACCAACCGTAACATCCCACATATTTGGCCATCCTGCTTTAAAAGGCTGCCTTTGTTGAATGAGTAGCTGATTGTTCGAATTGATGAGGCAGACGTGTACAACCAGGTGAAATTCATTGAGGCCCAAAGGGGCGCCTCGCTGAACAATTTTACCGGTTTTGATTCTATTTTCATCGTAAATATCCCATTCTTCCATGCAGGATGCTGTTCTCGGATTTTGATATAACAATATGCCTTTGATGCAAAAACGCACCTTCATACTGGGCGTTCAGAACGACCTTTGTCTTCCGTACAATATAGTAAAGACTTCCCAGATCCCCATATCCATTCGATTGTTCTGCTTTCCAACTGGATGCTGCTCACTTTGGCAGGTATTGGGGTCAGAGAAAAAATCGAAAAAATTGTAATTGGTTTTGCAGGGTGCCTTGGTCTATCTTGTATTCGACGCCATCAAAGAAATGCAACGAAAGCCATTTTGGTTTAGAACAAGCACTTATTAACCCTATAAAATAAAATGATTATGAAACCAATCTTTAAACTCGGTCGCCTTCAATCCATCCAGCTGGTCTGTGTCTTTGTTTTGGGTATCCAGACGCTGAGCTTTGCCCAACTGACCATTCACAACAACACCTCCTGTACCATTTATGCACAGGCGAGCCAGGTGGACAACAGCAGTAGCCAGGATTGTACCCCCTGCAACGTCAGTAGCATCACGACCATCCCAGCTGGCGGCACCTGGATACATCCCGGAGATGCCTCTTGCGGACACTTCCGTTGGCTGGCCGTTAGGTGGCATACCCAAGTGGGCGGAGTAAGTGGCATCAGCTACAATCCAATTTGGCAGGGAGGATGTGGTCAAAGCACACTTGGAGGCCGATGCGATGGTCGCTTTACCTATGCCCGATGGAACGTCCCTTCTTCGCCGGGTCCAGCCACTGTGGTCATCAATGAGCCCTAATAGGCAAGCATTCCTATCATCAGTTACAAAACAGAGGCCACTACCCTAGCCCGGATGGTGGCCTCTGATACTGCAGAGTCGATGCGATTAACGCGGATCGGCATCGTCTATATAGTTTTTCACACTGGTTTTAATCATAAAATGGTCAGATAAAAAACGATCGTGTTTACTCAAGTCTGAAGATCGCAAAACGTACTGCCGACTGTATTTAAATTCCTCCCTTCCTGCCGGCACGAATATTCTATCAAAGGGCGATTCACCATATTGCCGACTCCAATAGGTCGCCGCATCACTTTCGTTCAAGTCAATAAATCCATGATCCACAAAAATGTCTATGGCCTGTTCGTCATTGCGCAAAATATTGGTATCTCCCAACAAAATGAGGCTTGGGTCGATGGCATCTTTGACCTTTTCCAGGGCTT
>JBCCSZ010000348.1:0-7610 GCA_039199225.1 Bacteroidota bacterium | reverse complement strand
TGATTTATAAAATGAACAAATTTACTTATTTAATATTTTCTTGTTATAATTTTTTGTATAAGTATTTGATTATTATACCTGAATATAGATGGAAAAAGGGCCTCTTTTCAAAAACCCGCCAACTAAAAAACCCACCCAGCAATCACTAGGCGAGTTTTCCCTCCAAAGCAAAACGGAGGACTGGCTTTGCAACCAGGTCCTCCGCTATTCGAAATTGTTCAGGCCAACATTACTGCTAAGCAACAATGCCCGGCAAATAAGTATCCACGAACTTTTTTATAAACGACCCTTCGCGCTGCTCAACAGCGGTCGAAGGCTGATACTTATCGCACCATTCTTGCACACCCCAGCAGTTTGGGCAAGCAGTTGCTTCTATGGTTTGATTGTTTTCAAAAGAACGGTTTGAGGGATGAAAGATGGTTTGTGCTGACATGATGCGATTGTTTTCAAGGTGAATAAAAAAGGATCAATGGGTACAAGGTGGTGTATGTTCGGATATGTTCAGACGCCAAAGGCGTACGTTATTTTAGCGGCTGCTCACTTGAATATTGTAGTGAGGCGTCGGATTGAGGGGGCAACTGTACTCGTAGCTTCCAGCCTTGAGTTCTACCACGCCGGTGCGGGCTGTTTCGCCTTTGTTGACCAGCTTGGAAAGCCCTGAATTACTGATTTGTGTTTTGGATTGTCCAGCCGGTGTCAACCAAAAGCCCAAGCCTTTATCGACATTCTTATTGGTTACTTCAAAGATGTATTTACCTGGTGCGAGATTGAGTTGTGTGGTTTCGTACTCTCCAGGCGTCTGAGACAATTGGATAACGGTGACGTCTTTGATCATTTGAGCTTCAGACTGTGCAAAAAGAGATTGGGTGCTGATTAAAGCGAGAACTAGAGCAAGCGTTTTGAAAATGGATTTCATCACTATTTTTTTTGATTGTTGATTAATTAATTATTACATCACAAAGATGCAGGCAAATGCGCTCGGGAAGAATGGACAGACGTTCCTGTCGGTTGGACAATCGTTACTTTCTATCGTTTTTGTGGTGGTTTATCCTTCCAAGACGCTGTAACTAGATGGTTTTACAGCTGGGATTTAGGTGGAAAAGGATACTGCTGAAGGCTGGTAAATTTCTTAATTTTGTTCAAAACAGCCATTTGTCTGTCGAAAAGTCCATAGCAGTTTTACCTTTTGAAAATCTCAGTTCCGACCCTGAGAATGAGTACTTTTCTGATGGTATGACCGAGGAAATCATCAATGCATTGAGTCAAATCGAGCATTTGAAGGTCACTGCAAGAACTTCTTCTTTCGTTTTCAAAAACCAGCGGCAGGACATTCGGAAAATAGGCAGGGAGTTGGGAGTTTCCCTGATACTGGAAGGCAGTGTTAGAAAATCAGATAGGCGTTTGCGCATCACTGCCCAACTCATTCGCACAGAAGATGGCTTTCATATATGGTCTGAAAACTTTGACCGAGAGATGAAGGATGTCTTTGAGCTACAAGATGAAATCAGCCTATTGATTGCTGATAAGATCAGAGAACACTGCGGGCATCTGACCATTCAGGATCATCTGGTAAAAAAACACACTGACAACATCAAGGCGTATCAATTCTATCTTAAGGGACGATACCATTATAATAGGTGGGATATGGAGGGCTTTGCAGTGGCTGCAAAAGAATTTGAAAAGAGCCTTAAGGAAGACCCTACTTTCGGCCTACCGCATTTTGGCGCAGGACTATGCTATAGTTTTTTGGGTTCCTGGGGGAGCATGGAAAGGCAATCGGCCTTTGAGCTGGCCGAATCCTATTTTCTAGGCGGCAATCAATTGAATGCGACCACCGCCTATGGCTATTACAGTGTAGCAAAACACCAATTCTGGGGATACTGGAAGTATCAGGAAGCATATGAATCATTGCTGAAAGCTTATGCCATTCAGCCGCAGGATTCCAACACCAATGAATTCATGGCTGAGATACATGCCGTGGCCGGAAATTTTTCGACCGCTTTGAAATACATTGAAACGAGCTTGCAAATAGACCCTCTCTCCCCCAATCATTATTATACCAAGGCCAATCTATACCATCTACAAGGCCGCTTTGCGGAAGCCTTAACAAGCATTGAGAAGGGACTCTCGATCGCACCCACTTTTACAATAGCCTTGGAAGTCAGAACCCTCTGTTTGCTGCAATTGGGACAGCCTGAAGCCTTTAGGGAGTCTCTGACAGACTATGATTTACCCCTTCAAACAGCACTGCTATTACTCTATCGATTGGTACGAGAAGAACAAGAGCTGGAACTGGAAAAGGTTCATCAATTGATTCGCAATATGCAGCAAGTTGAACACCCTCCTTTGCTGGCTTGGGATTTATATCTCATGGTGCATTCGGGTAATCTGCAGGAGGCAGTGCAACTCTTGCATTTGAAGGCGACCAATAGGATGGGGCAGGTCATCAATTTCAAGTATGATCCTTTGCTAAAGCCACTGCATTGTCAGGAAGCTTTTCAGCAGTTGGCACAAAAATATTTCCCGGCCAACAACTTACTGGCTATTGGCAAGAAGAAGAACAAGCGAGTCCACCACAATACCTTGGGTTTTGAAGAAGAAAAGCACTACACCGAGCTACTTTTGTCTACCATGGAAGTGGAAAAGTACTATCTCAAATCAGATTTGGGCCTGAAAGAGCTGGCTGAAAAAATAAACTTACATCCCAACAAACTCTCCTGGCTGTTGAACGAACGCATGGGAAAGAATTTTTACGAATTTGTCAACAACTTTCGCTTGAAGGAGTTCCAGGCCAAGGCCGTTGATCCTCAAAATAAACACATCAGCATACTTGGCCTGGCCTACGAAAGTGGCTTCAACTCCAAATCCGTATTCAACGACTACTTCAAGAAAAGCACTGGATCGACCCCAAAATCCTGGCTGAAGCAACAGCTCAAATCGTAAGCTCCCGAACGTCCGGATGCTCATTCGGACGTACGGATAAATCCATCCGGACGAAAGGGATTGCTGTGTTTTGGAAATTTGAATCATCAAAGAAATCCAAAATCCAACAATTATGAAAAGTCTAAAAGTAAAAAGCGTTTTAGTAGCTGGTTTTATCGCCTACATCTTCGGTGTCTCCGCCTTTGTGGGATCATTTTATGTTCCGTTTCTACCAGACCCCGAGGTTCAAGCCAACCTGGTACTATCCATAGCCATCCTTCCAGCCGCCATGCTGGGCGCTCGCTCATACTACCGAAAAGGCCACTCCACCAATGGCTTTCTCCTGGGTGCCGCTATGTTTTTTGTCGCCATGATACTCGATGCATTGATCACCGTCCCGCTATTTATCATCCCAGCTGGTGGCAATCACATCGCCTTTTTTACAGACCCAGGCTTCTGGATCATCGGCTTGGAATATGTACTGGCTGTAGCCATCTACTGGCGATTGACCAAGGCAGTCAATACCCAGGCGGCTCAGCGAAGCTTCAGTGATCCGAACTCCTTGTAATTCCCATTTTTGCATGCAAGCTGATCCGGCAGTGTACAGGATTACCATGCATTCGGCTTTATAAGCAACCTATATTGGTATCTCTGAAAAAGGACCTACTGACAGTTTCTAGCTTTGGGAGGAGTCCTCGGCATCTGTTTGTGGTATTTTCGGTTTACTCTTGAAAAGCACAATCAAACCAATCAAAATGAGTGGGATGCTGAGTATCTGCCCCATATTGATCACCATATCACTTTCAAACGCGACTTGATCGGCCTTGAAAAATTCGACGATGAAACGTTGGATAAATATCAGGGCCAATCCCAAGCCGAAAAGAAATCCCCGGCGGGCCGCCAGGTGGGGCTTGCGCCATAGTTGGAAGAGCAATATACTGATGCCAAAATAAAATAAGGCTTCGTACAGCTGGGCGGGGTGGCGAGGCAGATCGTCTACCCGCGAGAAGACAAAAGCCCAGGGAACCGAGCTTGGTTTGCCGATGATCTCAGAATTCATAAGGTTGCCCAAACGAATACAGCCACCTAGTAAGACAACGACGATGACGAGCCGGTCTATCAGTTCCAGGTAGTTCTCCCGGTGTCGCCAGCTGTACAATCCCAGCGCTAGCATAGCACCGAAGATGCCTCCGTGACTGGCCAGCCCTTGAAAGCCGGTAAATTGAAATTCGGGTTCAAGGCGAAAAGGGAGTATTTCTATGGGATGTTCCATGTAGTAGGCGAGATCGTAAAAGAGAATGTGTCCCAGGCGGGCGCCGAGTATGCCACCGATCAGTAAGTAAATGGCCAGGCCATCTAGGGATTCGACTGCTTTGCCCTCTTTTTGATAGAGGTATCGCATCAGCAAAAAGGCCATGTACACACCGATGGCCCAGCTGAATCCATACCAGCGCAAATATTCAAAAGAAGGAAAAATTCGGGGATCGATATCCCAGTGAATGGGCGAAAGATATAATAAGGTACTCATCCTCCTTGGCAACTGACTAGGAACAATAAGAAAAGTAGGGCATTGATCAGGAGCGGTTGAGTGTACAGGGGCGCCGTCTCCACGACATGGGTTTGTTCGATCAAAGCCAAAACATCCATCCGCTCTGTTTGGTTGAATTGCTGCTCGTGTTGAAACAGCTTCCAAGCGGGTTTGAGATCATCGAGTTTCATGATTCGTATTTTGGTATTTCTTCTTCAAATCCTTTTTAATGCGGTTGAGCTTGGTACTTACATTGCTGGTACTCATACAAAGCATTTCAGCAATTTCCTTGTTTTTGTAACCTTCCAGGTAGAGAACCACCAAGGCTTTATCGGTATCCTTCAGTCCAGCGATCAGGGAGCGCAGCAGCAGCAGATCATCGTCGACACCCGACGCAACCTCCATACGACCGTGCATCAGCGGATCAATGGCTTGACTCTGAGGTCGCCGCTTTTCTTTGCGCTTCTTGGCTAGGAGGGTATTCAGCCCAACCCGATAGATCCAGGTGCTAATTGCCGACTCGGCCCGGAAGGAAGGGTAGGACTTCCAGAGCTGTAAGACAATGTCCTGACGAGCATCCTGGCGATCTTCAGCTTGTTGATAGTATATCTGACAGAGGCTGTTGATGATCCCCATATGCTGCTGGACAATTCGGACAAATGCACTTTTTTGATCCATCATCATTTTAAGGCTTCCTTTGCAAGGGTTAGTATCCCAAAAGAGCAAATCGTCACAAAAATCTCGATTATTTTTTAGATTCTCTTATTCCTTTACCCATTATATGATAGTTGGGGCTATTGCCCAAAGACAAATCCCGGATTCTCACAATGGAAAATCCGGGATCGGTCGTGCTACAGTTTTAGGTGCTTTTCCTTGCTATAGCATTTTGCTCATCTCAACAGTTTTATTTAACGACTACCTGCTGGAAGTAGATTTGGTCTTTGATGGCAAAGCGCAAGAAGTAAATGCCTGCTGTAAGGTCACCAACACCCACCTGCTCTACAGCATCGCGTGCTTGCCAGGAACGTATAGACTGCCCCAGAGTATTCAACAACTGAATGTCGATGGCTTGGCCAGCATCCATAGGTGGCATCTCGATGTACAATTGGTCGCTGGTTGGATTTGGACGGACAACGATTCCGACCGCACTGGCTGGTTCTGCGTTGACGCTGGTCAATGCGGATGGGAGCAATACTGCATTGATGACATGTACCACGCCATTGACTGCCTGAATGTCTGCGATAGTCACCTCTGCATCATTGATGAATACCGTACCATTTTCGATGGTAACAGTGATGTTTTCGCCTTGCAAAGTCATGGTCATTTGATCATCAGACAAGTCGCCAGATTCTACTTTGGAATCCAATACGTGGTACAATAAAGCTTGCGTTAATTTCCCTTCTGGATCGTCAGTAAGTTCACTGAGCAAGCCATCTGGCAAGTTCGTAAAGGCATCATCGGTTGGTGCAAAAAGGGTGATGGGACCGTCGCCACTCAAGGCATCTTCCAGTTCTGCTAAGCCTACGGCTGTCTCAAGGGTCATATGTACTGGGCTATTGACAACGATGTCGAGCACAGTTGGTGGAACCAATACTGCGTCGATGACGTGTACTACACCATTGACTGCCTGAATATCTGCTATGGTGACCTCGGCATCATTGATGAATACTGTACCATTTTCGATGCGTACTGCGATGTCTGGTCCCAGCAAGGTTGCAGCAGTCTGCCCATCAGACAGGTCACCAGATTCTTGTTTGGAGCCCAACACGTGGTACAATAAAACATTGCTCAAGTCGCCTTCCGGATCAGCCAGCAAGCTGTCCAACATGCCCATTGGCAAGTTCATAAAGGCGTCGTCCGTCGGTGCAAAAACAGTGAATGGACCGTCGCCACTTAAGGCATCAATCAGCTTGGCTTCGCCTACAGCTGTTTCTAGGGTGTTGTGAACAGGGCTATTGACGATGATGTCTACTACCGTTGGGGGAACCAATACCGCATCGATGACGTGTACCACGCCATTGACCGCCTGAATATCTGCGATGGTAACCTCGGCATCATTGATGAATACCGTACCATTTTCGATGCGTACTGCGATGTCTGGTCCCAGCAAGGTTGCAGCGGTCTGCCCATCAGACAGGTCACCAGATTCTTGTTTGGAGCCCAACACGTGGTATAATAAGACATTGCTCAAGTCGCCTTCCGGATCAGCCAGCAAGCTGTCCAACATACCCATTGGCAAGTTCATAAAAGCATCGTCCGTCGGTGCGAAAACAGTGAATGGACCGTCGCCACTCAGCGCATCGACCAGCTTGGCTTCACCTACGGCTGTTTCCAGGGTGTTGTGAACAGGGCTGTTGACGATGATGTCTACCACCGTTGGGGGCGACAACACGGCATCGAGGACGTGCACCACACCATTGGTGGCCTGAATATCTCTCATAGTCACCTTGGCATCATTGATGAATACATCGCCATTCTCAATGCGCACCGCAATGTCTGGTCCCAGCAAGGTTGCAGCGGTCTGCCCATCAGACAGGTCACCGGATTCTTGTTTGGAGCCCAGCACATGGTAAAGGAGAATGTTGGCCAAGTCGCCTTCCGGATCGGCTAGTAGGGTGTCTAGTACGCCGGCAGGGAGTGCAGCGAAGGCATCGTCGGTAGGTGCAAAAAGGGTGAAAGGACCTGCGCTATTTAGGTCGTCGTCTAATTTGGCAGCGAGAACAGCAGCTTCTAATGTATCATGTTCCATACTTCCAATTACAATATCGAACACAGTCTGGCTGAAGGTGATCGTTGCAATTAAGGAGAAGATGAAAGTAAAGGTCAGTTGCTTCATAAAATTAATTGTTTTTGATTGATTTCATAATACACTTCGGAACAGGATGTCCATCATCTTGTTTAACTTTCACCCTCTAAACGTTAAACAAATGATTTTTTTGCTTCAAGTTTACGCACCGGTTCACGACGATCCACGATGTTTTCACAGAACTGTCTTTGTATTTTGCTGCAAAGATGGAAAATGCCATAAAAAGAGCTCGGATGAAGCTTTTCTTGCTCTTAGGAGTCAGCTTCCTCGAAAAAATAAGTTTTATAGCTCAACTGCACCTCCAGAACTAGTCGGTTCCAAGCTGGACTCACAGTTCAGACCTCGGAATTCGGC
>JBCCSZ010000347.1:0-7646 GCA_039199225.1 Bacteroidota bacterium | reverse complement strand
ACAAGCTTTTATTATCAATATTACTTTGTGGTGAGCAAATATCAAGTCCTTGGCTTCAGGATGGGTCGCTCGGGCGGCAGTAGACAACGATTGCTTTTCTGCTACTGAAAGAAGGAATTGATGCTTTTTGAGCATTCCGGCAACCCGATATGGCCGATATCCGTTTCATTTGAGAATTTATTTTCAGTTAATCCCCACTGTGGGAAAGACAAAAATCTTTAAGCGATCACCATTCAAACACTTAACCCAAGTTGCGATGAACGAAAGATTCTAAGGAGGATTTTACAAAAAACCTCTGTTTTTACTGGAAATGTCCGAGTTAAAGGCTTTCTTCCGAGTGAATCACAACTTGAACTACTTAGATGCTATGCGATTCTTTCTAATCCTTTTGTCTTTACTATTCCACCATACTACTCAGGACCAACAAACAACAAACTCTCCATTGATGGAACAGATGGATGAAAAGGTCACAGGTCTTTGCTTCGTAGCACCTCCCGAGCCCTTTCCTCAAAATCCTATGCCTGCTGTTCATCAAATAGGTGCTAAGTGGATAGCGGTCATCCCTTTTGGCTTTTCCAGGGCTCAATCGACAAAAATCAGCTACAATCCCAAAGGCTGGGGCCAATGGTGGGGAGAGCGCCCCGAAGGCATTGAGACTACTATAAAAATGGCGCAAAAGGAACAGCTTAATGTCATGCTCAAACCCCAGGTGTACATCCCCGGAAGCTGGCCGGGCGGCCTCGACTTTGCCGAAGAGGCCCAGTGGAAAGAATGGGAAAACAGCTATGAAGCCTACATCCTACCCTTTGCAGATATGGCAGAGCGGTACGAGTTGCCTTTGTTTTGTATAGGTACGGAATTCAAAATCAGCGTGCAGAAAAGGGAGGTTTTCTGGCGGGAACTCATTCAAAAAATTCGCAAGCGTTACAGCGGCAAGCTGGTTTATGCTGCCAATTGGGATGAATACAACCTAGTGCCATTTTGGGATGCACTCGACTACATCGGCGTAGACGCCTACTTCCCACTTTCCAGCGACCAAACGCCCAGCACCAAGTCCTTGATCAAAGCCTGGAAACCCAAGCTACTCGAACTGCGAAAGTTTTACCTCAAAAAGTGGAAGCCCATTTTATTTACAGAGTTTGGTTATCTAAGTGTCGATGGTTGTGCTGGCAAAGCCTGGGAGCTAGAGAAAAAAATCAACAGTCTCCCGGTCAACGAACAAGCCCAGGCCAACGCTTTGGATGCCCTGTTCCAAACTTTTTGGAAAGAACCCTTTTGGGCAGGCGGCTTCCTCTGGAAATGGTTTCCCAATATGCGTGGTCACGAAGGCTATCCAGCCAAAGACTACACCCCGCAGGGAAAAATAAGTGCCAAGGTTGTACAAAACTGGTACAAAAAACAGTAGATTCACCTCAGCATAGATTAAATGGCTCTTACATGAAAAATGCCTTTTCCTTCCTCCTAATGCTCTTGTGTTGCACCGCCTGTGGCGACTCTTCCGGCTCTCAGGAAAATAAACCAGAAGACCTAGCACTAAAGATTTGCGATTGCGCCAAGGCATCCATCGATCTCAATAATCAAATGGCAGACCTGCTAAGACAAAACGAGAAGGACGCATTCATACAAATGTCTTCCAAAGCCAGTCAGACATTCAAAGAAAGCGTTCGTTGCGTGGAGCAAAAAATGGAATCGCAAGAGGCTGGTGTCGATAAAATGCAGCTCAAAATCAAGCTCAAACAAAACTGCCTTGGTATGCCGGATCGACTGATTGAGGACATCCTGCTCAAAATAACTGGCTAGAATTGCTATTGGTCTTCCTCCGCCTCTTCTTCTTTCTTTTCAATATTCATCTTGTAAAAATAGGAGAGCCAGCTGTCAAAGCGCTTAGCTATATGTCCAGCCCGAAAACCAGCCATGGATAGAGCCTCCGGCTTGAACGGACTCAAGGCCGCATCGCTGAACGAGACCGTTTTCACATAATATGGAAAGGGGTCTTGCAGGGTCTCAAAATTTTGATCCAACATAAAAGCAACACGACGCCCGGGAGCATTCTTATTTTTTTGTAAAGACCCCATGCGGATGAAAAAACAAGCGCGATCACCAACGCTGATGGTAGGGTCTATTTCCAGGCTGTCATTCAAAAATATCCCCGAATAATGGCCCTCCTTCAAGTGTACAGTGGATGTATCGTAGGTAAAAAGGAGATCCGAAAAGAAATAATTCTTTTTGTAGACATTGACAATATCCCGCTCCTCTCGTTCTTTTTCTGCCAAAGCGGTTTTCAGTGTTTTTTCAAAGCGTTTGCGTTTTTTCTTAGATAGGCCCTCGCTTTGGCTTAGCCTGGTCAATTCCTTGATTTTTTTATGCTTACTAGGAAGGCGAACGATCAACACCCCATTTTGAAGTGCAACAATATCCTTCAGTGCCTTTTCCTTGAGTGCCTCTTTGCTCAGGCCCGTCTTTTCATCTTGAGCTTGCAGAGCTGTAAGGCAGCACAGCACCAAAAGACAGCATATCAGCCTCCTCATCATCAAATTTGTCATGTCATTCATATTTAAATCAAATTACCCCATTCTTTGGAAAACTTCTGAGCCAAATATTTGCTGCAAACCAAAGCGTTTTTTCAAAATCACCCCGAAATCCCTCCATTTGTCGCAACTTAGTTAATATTTAGTTAAACTGCTTTATTGGTCTGATCCTGTTGGCCGTATGTGGGTATAAAATTGCATATTCTGCGAAAAAATTATCAAATTTGCCATCTAAAAAAAGCCATGATTCAGCAATCCGTCGACATTGAGGCGCTCAACCAACAAATATACATAGAAAGCGCTTTTGTAGAAAAGCTCAACGAAGCAACCGGCAAAGTCATTGTCGGACAACAGTATATGATCGAACGTCTGATGCTCGGTCTGCTCGCCAAGGGACATGTACTGCTGGAAGGATTGCCCGGCCTGGCCAAAACACTGGCCATCAAGACCCTCTCTACGGCCATCAATGCTCAATTCAGCCGAATACAGTTTACACCTGACTTGCTGCCTGCCGACATCATCGGTACCATGATCTACAACCCCAGCAAGAATGAGTTTACGGTGCGAAAAGGTCCTGTTTTCGCTAATTTCATATTGGCAGATGAAATCAACCGTGCGCCAGCCAAAGTGCAATCCGCTCTGTTGGAAGCCATGCAAGAACGGCAGGTGACCATCGGCAATGAAACTTTCAAACTGCAAGAACCCTTTCTGGTACTGGCTACACAAAACCCTATAGAACAGGAAGGTACCTACCCTCTTCCAGAGGCCCAGGTTGACAGATTCATGCTCAAAGTAAATATTTCCTACCCCGAAATGGAGGAGGAACGCGAGATTATCCGTCGCAACCTCAGCGGTGCCATCAGTCAAAAGATTGAGCCCATCGTCAGCCCGGAAGACATCCTTAAAGCCAGAGAGGTTGTCAAAAAGGTTTACATGGACGAAAAAATCGAGCAATACATCCTCGACATCGTCTTCGCCAGCCGCCAGCCAGCCAAATATCGATTGAGAGACCTCGACCTGCTAATCAGCTATGGTGGCTCGCCGCGTGCCAGCATTAATCTGGCAATGGCTGCCAAAGCCTATGCTTTCCTACAACGCAGGGGTTATGTCATTCCGGAGGACGTTCGCAACATCTGCCACGATGTGATGCGCCACCGAATAGGACTAACCTACGAGGCCGAAGCCGAAAACATCAGCCAGGAAGACATCATCAACCGAATCCTCAACGCCGTAGAAGTACCCTAAGCCCGTCCGTTCATGATGCGATCGCTATTATATGCCTGTTTTTTTGTTTTTCCCTTTCTACTTCAGGCACAAGCCGAATCAGAGGTGGAACGGGTCAAAGCCATGTTCGATAAGCCATCGCGCATCGAATGGGTTCAGCACTACAAAGGACGCATCGACGATGTCAACGATATTGCTGTAACGTTGGCCTACGATGGTAAAAACTGCAAGGGACAGATGACTTATTTGCGCAGCAAAGAGCAGTTTGATCTGGAAGGCAGCCTCCAAAAGAAGCAACTGCTGCTCAAGGAAAAAAGCGGCAAGGAAATCACCGGCTACATCCGCGCTGCCGTTCAACCAGAGGGCATCGTCGGCGAATGGCACAATGTCGATCAATCCATCGGTGGACTTTTTCATCTACATGCCGTCGAAAAGGCCATACAATTTCCTTCCTACTGCGGTGACAATAAATGGATACACCTTTACAAGGGCGTCATTACGCCCTACGAAAGCAATCTGCTGCTGCAAAAGGAAAGCAATAATATGCTCAGGGGGGTGCTGTTCATCCGCCGCGAAAACAAAAGCTATGCTGTCAATGGTCAGGCCGATGCCTATGGTCGTTTCAGCCTGCGCATCACCGATTTGGAAAACAAACCAAAGGGAGAGTTGAAAGGTCAATTCCAAAAAGACAAACTGGTCGATCTACAATTCATCAATACCAACCAATACGTCAAAAAAGCGATCTTTCGATTGGTGGAGGCCCTACCGGTGGCTTGTGTAGAATTTGCCGATTATGTCAGCAGTTATGACATCACCTATCCCAAGACCAGCCATGTGGCTTACAACCGATGGATGGACGAGTTGACAGAGGATTGGGTGGCCAAGTGTCGCAGCTATTCTCAGGAGGTTAAAAAACTCAATGACACCCGCCAGCCGGATATGCGGGCCTCGATTCGCTCCTTTGCTTGGTCGGACCTCGACCTCTACGACAGCCAACTCATCAGCGGATTGCTGACGATGAACAGCTCCTGGTCGACCAGCATCAAGACACACGTCATCAACTTTGATTTGGTCAAAGGAAAGGAAATTAAATTGGAGGACATCTTCAAAGAAAATTTCAATCATAAGCCCTTTGTAGATCACTACATTCAGAGTCGTTTGAAAAAAACAGCGCTGTATAAAAACAATAAAGATTTTCGGAAATGGATAGATGGTACTGCTTTTTCGTATTTCACCATCCGGCAGGAAGGGCTCTGCTTTTCCACCGACTTTAATGCCATCTATGGCCAACAGAGAATTTTGATCTCTTTTGAGGCATTGGCGCCCTACATGAGAAAGAAAGAAAACCCGATTGCTCACTTGTATCAGCAAACCGAAGGTTAGCATGGAAACCAGCGAATTACTCAAAAAGGTCCGCAAGATCGAGATCAAAACCAAAGGCTTGAGCCGGCATATTTTTTCCGGTGAGTACCACTCTGCCTTCAAAGGTCGGGGGATGTCTTTCAGTGAGGTGCGCGATTACCAGTACGGCGACGACATTCGCAACATCGATTGGAACGTAACGGCTCGAACCGGTGATCCACACATCAAGATATTTGAGGAAGAGCGCGAGTTGACGGTCATGCTACTGATCGATGTCAGCCGGTCCGCTTTCTTTGGGACGGTCAACCAGATGAAAAATGAGCTATTGACGGAAATCTCTGCCGTTTTGGCCTTCTCAGCCATCAATAACAATGACAAGGTCGGCGTTTTGTTTTTCTCCAATAAAGTGGAAAAATTCATTCCACCCAAGAAAGGAAAGCAACACATCCTGCGAATCATTCGCGAATTGATCGACTTTCAACCGGAAGGCCAGGGAACCAACCTTGGCAAGGCACTCGAATACCTCAACAACCTAATCAAAAAGCGTTGTATTACCTTCGTTCTGTCGGACTTCCTGACCTCTGATTATGAAAAACCGCTGCGGGTTGCTGCCAGGAGGCACGACATCATCGGCTTGCACCTATATGATCCACGGGAAGAAACGCTGCCCAATGTAGGGCTGATACGGGCCATCGATGCAGAATCCGGCCAGGTCCGGTGGGTAGACACGGCTGTGTCGAAGGTGCGGGAGCAATACGCCAAGTGGTTTTCGGATCATTCGACCTATTTCCGCTCTACCTTCCTAAAAAGTGGAGCCGATACGATGAGCATCCGAAGTGATGAACCTTATGTAAATGCACTATTGAATTTTTTTAAGAAACGATCCAGGTATTGACGGCTATGACTAGACGCGGTATTTCACATATTCTCCTCTTGCTATGTTGCTTTTGCAGCCTGGTGGTAAGCGCACAGCCACAAGTGAGCGCTACCCTCGATAGTACCCGCATTTTGATAGGCGACCAGCTCAAGCTGCATCTGAATGCCCGCTACCCTGCCGGCACACAATTGCTACCTCCCGATCTTTCTTTTCTCGACAGCCTCGAAACAGTAGAAGTCATCGACATCACCCAAGCCGATACACTTTCTGAGGGCAGCAACATCCTCTACAGCCAAGACTTAACCATTACTTCCTTTGATTCGGGTTCGCACTTCATTCCTGCCATTCCCTTCCGATATGTGGTCAATGGACGCAGCGGGCTTGTGGCTACCAATGAATTATTATTGGAGGTAGGTGTTCCACAAATCGATACCATTCCGCTGGCGCCCATCAAATGGATCATGGAAGAACCTTTTTCCATTGCTGATTATTACGGATGGCTCATTGGGGTGGCAGTTGCTGTACTCTTGGGTTTTGCCATCTGGTGGTTTATCAAAAGACGTGGCAAGGCCACTACAGCCCCACCGGCTCCGGTGGTTGTCATTCCAGCACACGAAATCGCACTAAAAAAACTAGCCGAACTCCGGGAGGCCAAACTTTGGCAGCAGGGAGAAATCAAATCGTACCACAGTCAGCTGACATACATTGTCCGCGAATACCTCGAAAATCGCTACGACTTGCAGGCTCTTGAATCGACAACCGATGAGATTGTCAAACAACTCAAGAGCATCAATATTGGAAAAGACATGACCGACCAGTTGCGCAATATGTTCCAACAGGCCGATCTCGTCAAATTTGCCAAAGCCAAGCCTGCCGTCGAAATCCATGATAAACAATGGGCATTGGCCGAATCTTTTGTCATACAAACCAAGGCCAAACCCATCGCTCCCGAAGACAGCCCGGCAGCAACAGCAGATAACCAACAACTGAGCATGATCGGGCTGGTCGCCCTTTGGTCGGATGACATCAGCTTTGGCAATCCAGGCTTTTTCCTTTTACTGCTGCTCATTCCGCTCATGGGGGCCTTGTACTTCTTTCGCCACAACCAACGCTACGCCAGCCTCCGAATGTCCAGCCTCGAATCCATCCGTGGCTTGCAGTCCCTCCGCGGAAGACTCCGGGCTTTACTCCCCATTCTGAGGCTACTCAGCTTTATTGCCTTGGTCATTGCCCTGGCGCGGCCACAACTGACCTTAAAGGAAGAAGAAATAAAGGCCGACGGCATCGACATTATGCTGGTGATGGACCTTTCGAGCAGTATGCTGGCCCAGGATTTCAAGCCCGATCGATTGGAGGTGAGCAAAAAGGTGGCTTCTGATTTTGTGGACAAAAGACAGTTCGATCGCATTGGCTTGGCCGTATTTGCAGGGGAAGCTTTCACACAATGTCCTTTGACGACCGACCATGTGGTCTTAAAAGAATTTTTAGCCAACCTGGAATGTGGGATTTTGGAAGATGGTACAGCCATTGGGATGGGATTGGCAACGGCCGTCAATCGACTCAAGGAAAGCGAGGCCAAAAGCAAGGTCGTCATTCTTGTGACGGACGGAGACAACAATGCCGGCTATGTCAAACCACTTACAGCAGCAGAAATT
>JBCCSZ010000346.1:0-7729 GCA_039199225.1 Bacteroidota bacterium | reverse complement strand
GGAAAGGTTTCGCCAGCACAAATTTGCGCAGATAAGCTTGTGCGGAAGGTATCTGCTACCAAAAGCGTCAATTCCACAATGCTGTCGCAATTGGCAACGGTCTGCAGCGTATCCAAGTAAAGACCGCTTTGGGTTAACAGCATGCCATTAAATGGGAAAGCATCTCCCCTACAAATTTGTGCATTCAAACCCACTCGGAAAGTATCTGATACTGTGAGGGTCAACTCAATAATGCTATCACAACTATTGCTATTTTGGAGGGTATCCAGATAAATGCCACTTTGGCTGAGGGCAGCGCCATCGAAGAGATAGCTTTCACCGGCACAAATCTGCTCGTTCAGTCGAACCCTAGAGGTATCGCGTACTTCCAGGCTTAAAAATACAATACTATCACAACCATCTGAGGTCTGAATGGTATCTTGATACATGCCTGACTGGGTCAATAGCTGCCCGTCGAAAGGGAAGGTCTCCCCAGCACAAATATCGGCTGAAACATTGGTCGCATCTCCCTCTGTAATGGTTACGACGATGCAAAAATCGGAAATATCACCGCAGATAAATGGATTGAGTGGATCACTGAGATTGCTTTCCAAGGTAGTCTGGAGATTGTTGCCAGAGGTGGAAGGTAGTCGGGCAGCATCGCTGGCCAGATAGGAAAAACCACAAACGGTATAAATGCCACTCGGAAAGGTCGTCAAATCTGGCTGCGTTTGAAAAGCCAGAATAGAATCCAGCCGAGCAACAATGTAGGCATATTCATATTCGGCAGGGTCGGGACCAGGACCCGGATTATATTGGGGAGACATTGTAAAGGAAAGATCAGGTGAACCTACACAGCTTTCGACATTGGGTGTTGCCGATAAATCGCCTGCATCTGCCTCGCATCTCTGGCAATCCAGCCCACTGTCGTCACAGAAGATGACCTTAAAATTGTCGATGAAACCTGTATAAAAGGTGCTTGTGTTGGCAATAGAAAGCCGCCAGGTCCCATTGACAGATCCCCCATTGAAATCTTCCAATGGGCCGCTGCTGGGATAGTAGCTGCCATTGTAGCGACCAGCCGTCTGCCAGTTTTGGTCATTGTCCCAAGTGACGTTGAAGCCAGCATCAGGAGATACGGCCACCGCGGCTGGCAGAAAGACAACATCCCAATAAGCAAAGCCCGTAAAGCTGCCAAGTGGTGGCGTTACCCTCGGACCAACCAATTGGACTTGTTGCCCACTCGGAGAGGTCAAGACCATTTCAACAGACCAAATGAAGTCGTGCCGAAATTCTACCACCACGCCACAGACACCTTGCCCCGCATTCGACAGATCGTCGTTTGTGGCACCAGCTACCTCAAAATCAACAACAGTGGTGGAATTTATGGGAATGATTTGCCCGCAGTTGCTGCAATCACAGGTCTGGGCATGGACCAAGGAAGGCCACAGCAACAAGACTGATACCACAAGCAGGACAAATTGTTTGTTCACCGGATTATGCATTAACAGGTCATGGTTTTTGAGACTTTCGAACCGCTTCCACCCTTCTGATACAGACGGATGACAAAGTATATTCCTCGGAAAAACTTTGTGTGTAGAGAAAGGATGGATTTTGTGTTCTCAGGCGAAAGCGCACTTACAATATACGCCAAATTTTAAGACAATTCCTGCAGATGCTCGCCAACTTACCTGCGAGATGTCTTTTGCCAACCTCAAAGGTACAGCCTGTCTGGCATCACTCAAATATTTTTTGCAGGCTTTTGTAAAAATCCCTATCCTACTTTCTCAGCCATTTATGGGTGATAAATCACTTTTTCGCACAATTTTTGACCCTTCTCAAACGAATCTAAGGGATTCAATCGTTCACCAGAAAGATTTTTTCTTTATCTATACCCCTCAATAAGCAATCCGGTAAGTACACAACGTTTATGAATCAGAAGATCGCCATCATAGTGTTTTTTGTCTTTTGCATCGGTGTCCTACTGGTATCCTGGGGGCCTTCCAAACGCCCAAGCTCACCCGAAGTACACCATTGTGGCATCAAACACCACTTGGCAGATTCCAATGTGCAGCAATTGTTTCCAAGCATTTCAGATCGACTGTTCGATAGCATCTTCCACTTCAATGCAGCTTTTTTATCCGATGGATTCGACTTTCCGGTAGGCAAGCCCGATGGTCACAATTATTATAAGGCATTGGAATTTAAACAAAAAAACCACCTGGGGGAAGACTGGAATGGGCTGAAAGGGGGCGACACCGACCTTGGCGATCCCGTATTTTCTACAGCAAATGGCCTGGTAACCTTTTCGATGGATGTTTGCTGCGGCTGGGGGAAGGTCGTCCGAATTGCGCATCGCATGCCCAGCCATCCCAAATATAAATATGTGGAGACCATTTGCGCGCATCTGGATCAAATCAATGTCCAAGCAGGCGATCTGGTGCAAAGGGGTCAACAAATTGGTACCATCGGTACAGCCGATGGCAAATACTCGGCGCACCTTCACCTGGAACTAAGAGATTTTGTCAATATGTCCCTCGGACCGGGCTATTCCGATAATTTCTTCGGTTACTTAGCACCCACGACATTCATCAATTCCAATCGCCCCAATAAATAAAAGCTAACAGTCCTCACCATTCATTACATTCGATACCTAAAATAATTTATTGACATGAAGACATTTCTTCCTTTTGTACTCTTTTTTCTTTACAGCTGTTGCAGCTTTGCCCAAGCCCCAAAGTCGACCTTTATCGTCAAAATCGGCGATCAGGAACAGGTGGTTACCGAAGGGCAGGAACTGACAATTCCCCCAAGCGATCAACCAACGGTTTTGTCCATCAAACTATCCGAGCACAAAACCCTCAAAACAGACAAAATCTCGTTTGACTACCCTTCTAATTTCAGCTTCGAGACAGAAAGCGATATTGGCTTCAAAAGCTGGACCTTGGATGGAAATGATTACATCGTGACCGTCTTCGAGTTTGCAGGTGGCACAGAGCTAAACGATTTTGCCGAAGGCTTGGTTGGTCAGTTCGGTAAAGAAAATTGTAAAATCAAGAAAATGGAACAATCCATCGGTCCAAAGAAGCTGTCGGGCATTGGCATCGATGTTACTTTGATTGGACAGAAACTGACCTACAACATTTTAGAGATATTTACCGCATCGGAAAAGTCGTGCTTTTTGGTCCTACAAGATTCGCCTAAAGACAATGGGAATCCTTCGGATGAATCCATTGAGACCCTTGAAATGATCGGCAAAAGTGTGGTGTACCACGAATAAAAATAAAAAAATCCCGCAACTAGAAAGCTGCGGGATTTTTTGTCTATTCAACTAGTCAGTTCAACGCTTTAGAATGCGCTCGTAAGCATTGGTTCCCAACTCGCCTTCGACTTTGACAAAGTAGACACCTTCTGCCAAGTCACCCAACTGTAGTTGTAAGCGTTCTACATCGCGATTTACCTCAAAGGATTGCTGGCGCAACAGCTTTCCTTCTGCGCTGTAAATACTCACCAGCAGCTCTCTTTCTTGAACACCTTCCAAAGCCATATTCAATTCAGAGCTTGTTGGATTCGGGAAGAAGCTGATGCCCTCTGCCGCTTTATTGGTCAGTCGGATGATTTGAGAATAGGCAAATTGCCCATCTTGATCGACCTGACGCAAGCGGTAGTAATTCACACCTTTGAGCGGTGATTCATCGCGTAGGAGGTATGACTTTGTAACGGCTGAATTGACGGCGGCCTCGGTTCGGCCAATGGTCTCAAAGGACTGCCCGTCTGCTGAACGCTCTACCAGAAAATGACTGGTGTTCTCTTCACTGGCTGTGGCCCACTCCAATACATTCAGGCTCTCGTCAATGACCTTACCACTGAAGTACAAAAGCTCAACAGGTAGTGGTGTCAAACCAAAGCCATTGCCAGCGGTGTATCCACCAAATAGACCTGTAAAGTTACCAATGAGCTTGAGGTTGTTGCCTACATAAAGTGCCTGGCTGGTCGCAGTCGTGGTGTTCTCACCATTGGCGTTTGGATCGGCTGGGGTTACATTCTGGATGGGTCCTTCAGACTTGACCAACTGAAGATCGGCCCGATCGTTAAGGGTAGCTCCTTCCCAACCACTGAGTTCGCTGTTGCGATAGTAGAGCGTCATAATGTAATCACCATGAACATTGTTGTTGGTTGGATTTACCACGATGGTCTTTTCTGTCACAAAGTTCTGTGGATTGTCATCAGTGAAGGCTGCTGCACCGCTACCAGCCCGATCGATCGTCACCTGAGTACAACCGTAATCCCAAGCCGTGCGATTTTCAATTTTTGCTACAATGTGGTCGGAATTATCGTCTTTGAAGAACACACTGGCAAATGGCCCTAGGTAAATATCTGTGGTGGCGTTCACCAAGTTGGCAACGACCGGAGTTCCCAATTGACCAACAACCCGCACATTGTCGATGAAGAAACCATCTCCTCGGTTGCTGTTGTCATCGTGGCGGAAGACCAGGCGCATGTTGTTCTGACCAACAAAGCGATCCAAATCAACAACCACATTGCGCTGCCATTCTCCTGGTTTTGGTGTCACTTCGAATATATCGAAAGTTGTTCCCGTACTGGTGACAGCCCGGACGGTTCCGGTAGAACCATTCGTACCTGGCAAGAACACATCAAAGACCAATTCAGCATGAACCATATCCGAAATATTGAACAGAGAGGAAATCAAAATATCCGCTCCACTATCGCAATTACAACGGTTGGCATTCACCCCTGCAATTCGCTCATTCGGATCACCAGGTATCAGCAAACTTTGGCTAGACAAATCCGCTGCCCGACCGAATTCCCATCCGCTTGAACCTGATAGTTGCGACCTGGACCATCTGCCTGGCAGACCAAAAGCAGTGAACTGCTGCTCTATTCTGAAAGTACTTTCATTGTCTTCAATATTCAAATTGAACTCGTCATTGTCGCCAATAACTGCATCAGAGGTCCCATTGAGCAGAGAAATCTTAAACCTAGCCGATTCCAATGCCTCCAAAGCCTGGTCATCAAAAACCCGTACGATGACATTTTGTACCGACGTAGAGTTAGCTGGGAATATAATGGGGTCTGTTATTACTTCGTAATCAGCAAAATTAGAAGCTTCCCCATCTAAGCTCAAAATGACTATCGCATCTCCACCAGAAAGCGGCTTGGAAGTTTGCAAGGTCAACGCCACATCTACAAATCCTCGACAGTCAATCGCCCCATCCGTATCGTCCTCGCGGGTGACCATTTCAGAACCGACAAAGGTGATGTTCGGGAAAGTGGAAATCGTTCTTGTATTGACTGCATCTCCACAAACATTGGAAACCGTCAATTCGACATCAAAGTCGGTTTCGCCATTGTAGGTATGGGTCGGCGACATATCTGTGCTGGTCGTTCCATCGCCAAATCGCCAGGAATAGCTGTCGGCATCCTGCATCTGAGGCGTAAAGGTCACAGTCTCATTGACAATTGAATAATTGAATTCGGCAGATGGAGATGGCACAACAGTGATGTAGGAAGTTTCGGCAACTTCATCCTCTCCACTGGCATTTCGGACAATCAAAGTCACATCATAAGTTCCTGGTGACTGATAAAGAACCGTCGGATTTTCTTCATTGGATACATCTGGTATACCCCCTGGGAACAACCAAACAAATTCCTCCACAATACCAACCGCCTGACTTTCAAAGGTTACTTCTATGTCGTCACAACCTTGGCGAGGGCTGGCATCAAAACCAGCAACTGGAACACCTAAGATGAATAATGGGAAGAAGGAAATATTCTGTCCACACTCATTGAAGGCTGTCAGTCTCACATCAAAGTTTCCATCTGTTTGATAGGTGTAAGAAGGGGACTCATCCGTACTGGTTCCACCATCGCCAAACTCCCAGAAATAAGAGGTGGCATCGACGCTGAAGTTCTGAAACTGAACAGTGCGACCAAAGGCGGTGTAGTCAAATGCAACAGTTGGTACCCCTTTGACCTGAATGAAAGCAGCCCGAGTGATCGCATCTGAACCGGCCCCATTGGTTACTTCGAGCGAGGCGCTGTAAAAACCTGGGTTATCGTAAAAAACGACCGGATTGGGTTCGTTGGAAAAACGAGGAGTACCCCCAGGGAAGCTCCAATTCCAGCTCGTTGGATTATTAGTTGACAGATCGGAGTATTGTACCCGAAGCGGCGCACATCCAAACGTTTGATCGGCCGCAAAGTCTGCGCTTGGAGCCGTCACGCAGTCGCCCAAGCAGAGGTAGCGCGGAATCGCACTATTGATAGAGTTCTTAGAGGTAGTGGACCAAGTGCTGGTGCTATTGACGGAAGGCGCCATGATGAATCGAGAGCCGCTGGCATCGTGCCTAGCACTAAAGTTGTGGCCGATTTCGTGGGCTGTCAATACACGAAGCAAAGTAGCACTGGTACTAAAATCCTGGCAGACGTGGAAACGGTTGCCCGTACAAACGGCATTCAACCAAGCAATACCAATGGTGGAGCCAGCCAGGTTGCGGTTGGTCCAAAACTGTGCTAGGTCGAAGCTGGAGCCAACTCCTGGAAAACCACCGCCATTACCCCAAGCCCGAAAGCTATTCAAAATGGTGCTGGCATTGGTAGAAGTCGTCCAAGGATCACAGCTACTACAATTGGAAACGAAGGTCTCGACAATATTAAAAGTGACTTCCACATTAAAGTCAGAGCTGTAGTTGGTTTGGACCGCTCCCATCACCCCTGAGGCAAAAGCCGCTGCGGCCGCTTCGCTACCATACTTGGTAAACATAGAAAAATCAAGGGCAATCGCCAATTCCACCTCCACACAAGACATGCGCTGCTGAGTTAAATGCTCCTGCGCTCCTTCTTCGAACTGGAAGCGCTCATCGGTGTGTTCTTGCGCTTCGCCGTAGGCACATTTGTGCTCTTTGCCCGGCACGATGTCTTTGACATTGTAGAACACATATTGGCCCAAGGCAGCCCCTTCGATGCTGGTACGGACCGGCTCGATTACATACTCCTGGTCACCCTTGCGGATGAATCCAAGAATGAGATCATCCGTTATGGTTAGGTGTACCTCACTGTCTGGATCATCGGATATGCCTCCTCGAAAGTGAACATTCTCTTGTTTTTCAAGGGTTTTGATGCCTTGATCCGTGGCCACAGAAATGGTATGGGTGTAAGCCTCGATTTCAGAAGGCGCCAGGTGAAAATTCCATTCCGTTTCTTCGTCGAGATACAAAAGTAGGTTGATGTCATTCATTCCCTTTCTCAGCTGACGTCGGAAAGTAGCGGGATTGATTTCATGTACACTGTAGCGGTAAAACTGCTCGTCCAACTCTTTTGTTGGCGCCTCTAGGGTCTGTTGGCCAGCTTGAAGGACGAGATTTTGTGATTGAATCCCCGTGTACAAGAACAATAGTGTAAACAGTAGGGGTAGCGTTTTTAACATAATTTTTGCCTTTTGCTTTAAATGGATTTACATTAAAGTGGTAAAGGCAGTATCACAAAATTGCCGACAGGACAAATCAATTTGATCCGAAAACCTATCAAACACTTTGTTCTACCACCAAGGATTTTGTGGCTAAAATATTGACACAATGGTCAAAAAGAAAACCGTTAGCGAGTATCTGTGAAAATAATATTTCAAAACGTACTAGCGTAACATAACAGTAGTTTTCATATCTATTGTCAGAAAAACAACAAATCTGAAACTCCTTTTTCGCTTTGACGGATGCCAAAAGCTTCCTTTGGC
>JBCCSZ010000345.1:0-7841 GCA_039199225.1 Bacteroidota bacterium | reverse complement strand
CGATTGTGAGGAAGTTCTACTGTACAACAGTAACTTTTCAGCTCCTTACGACCTCGTATTGTCCCTGGGCTGTGATGATTGCGCAGATCCCAAAGCATCTGTTCAAGCCCCCATTTCGAGCCGGGCTGCTCGCATTGAAACGGCGGAAGGAACACCTGCCAATACCCTCATACAAGACGTTTTTATTGGAGGGGACTGTTTTGATGTAGATGATAACAGCATCACCTTTACGGGTGAAAACAATGCGAGAGGAACTTTCAGTAGCGGGACAGATGTCATTGATATCGAGACCGGCGTCTTGCTCTCGACAGGTCGCGTAGCTACGGCACAGGGGCCGAATTTGTTCTTCAATGCCAGCACCCAACTCAGTTTTCCCATTACCAATGACCCTGATCTCAGGAGGATTGTTGGCTCCGGAGCTACGCTGCACGATATTGCTGCATTAGAGTTTGATTTCACGCCGACTTCTGACCAAATCTCCTTCGAATACGTTTTTGCATCGGAGGAGTATTGCGAATATGCCGGTAGTTCCTTCAACGATGTCTTTGGCTTTTTCATCAGCGGCCCGGGCATCAATGGACCCTATGAAAATGGAGCGGAAAACATCGCTCGCGTTCCAGGCAGCACCGAATTTGTAACGATCAACAATCTGAACTACTTTTCCAACGAACAATACTACATCAACAACGTCCCGGCTTGGCACCATGGAAATATGACCTTTGGCCTGACCTGCCCCTCCCATACACTCGATGATGGAGACTTTATCAACGAAATAGAATACGATGGCTTTACAAGGGTGCTGACTGCCGTTGCCAATGTACAAGCCTGTGAAACCTATCACATCAAACTGATTGTAGCCGATGTCAATGATGGCTACTACGATTCTGCAGTATTTCTGAAAGCCAATAGCTTTATTTCCGAAGGAACGGCCCTGGCAGATGTTGAAGTTCCTGGCTTTGATGGAGATACGGCCTTTGAAGATTGCTCGGAGGGCTATTTTGTTTTTCAGCGCTCCAATGCAAATCTCGACGACTCTTTGACAGTACGTTTTAGTGTTTCCCCCCTCAGCTCTGCTATTGCCGGGGTGGATTATGGCGTCTTGCCCGATTCTGTTGTGATCCTGCCTGGCGATTCGGTTTACTATCTGCCAGTAGAAGTTTACAGCGATGGCTTAGCGGAAGGGGTCGAAGACATCATCCTGGATTTGGCAGCTCCCTGTTCTTGCAGCATGCCTTCGGTCCGCCTTCAAATTGACGATACTGCAGAGCTGGAAAGCCAATTGGAAGATATTTACTTGTGTGAAACGACCAATGTTAGTCTGACGCCCTTGGTCGGTGGTGGTCTGGCCCCTTTGCAATATCGTTGGAGTACTGGCGATAG
Organism: Bacteroidota bacterium; assembly: GCA_039199225.1. Lineage (GTDB taxonomy): Bacteria > Bacteroidota > Bacteroidia > Chitinophagales > Saprospiraceae > JBCCSZ01. The sequence goes on along the minus strand of JBCCSZ010000345.1, from coordinate 6,461 downwards.
CACGGCCGTCCTCAATGTTCTGCCACAGGAGAGTACGACATATGAGGTGACCATCACCGACCAGTGCGGCGCCCAAGCCATTGATTCGGCCAAGGTTGTCATTGCAGGCATTCCTACGGCAACCATTACAGGCTACGATTTTATTTGCGCCGAAAAAACCGGTGCCAACATAACCATAGAATTCACAGGTGCCGGCCCCTGGCAGGTAGCATACCGCTACAATGACACGGCTTTGGTGATGATCGACGGCATCACCGAGAACCCTTATCAATTCACAGTCGATCGCCCTGGCCTTTACTATCTGGAGGCTGTAAACAGTCAGGGCTGCGATGGAACTGTCCGGGGTGCGGCTACTGTATTTGAAACTGAAATCTTACTTACTTTAAACTACACAGCGGTCAGTTGCCCGGGCAAGGCAGATGGTTGGATCGATCTCAGCGTCAGCGGAGGTATAGCCCCTTACCAATATGAATGGAACCAGGGGCTGGGAACGGTCGAAGACCCTAACGGCTTGCCCGTTGGCAGCTACCAAGTGACTGTGACCGACGACAATGGATGTACGCAAAGCATCGGCCTGGACTTGCCCTACGACTCAGAGGTACCAGAAGTAGATGCCGGCGTAGCGGAGGTGCTCACTTGCCAACAGACTGAAATACGCCTCGTTGGAAGCGGTTCATCCGGCCAGGATTACAGCCTGGAATGGACAACGACGGACGGACAGATTCTCAATGGCGGGAACAGCTTTGCACCCTTGATCGACCAGCCAGGAACCTACCGACTGAGCATCACCAATCGATCGACGACTTGTACGCAATTTGATGAGGTGACTGTGGGCATCGACACATTGTCCCCAACGACACAAGTCAATTGGCTAGGACCTCAGAGCTTGGATTGTCAAAATAAGAGTACAGTTCTCGATGCCTCTGGCTCTCGGCCAATCGGGCGCTTGTCTTACTTTTGGTACAACGAGCAGGAAGAGGTGCTCAACAGCACGCCCGCTACCCCCAATGTTGAGATCAACCAAGCAGGTTTGTATCAGCTCGAAGTGGTAGATCAGGACAATGGTTGTTCGGCTACCCAATATTTCTTGGTCGAATCCGATACAGACCTACCAATGGTGGCCATCGAGCTTCCTGGCCTATTGAGTTGCAAAGACAGTTTGTTGCAGTTGGACGCCCGTTCCTCCGAGCAAGGGCCGCAATTTCGCTATGAATGGAGTAGCCCCGACGGCCGCTTACTCAGTGGTTTGCAAGGCTTGCAGCCCTGGCTCGACCGTCCCGGAACCTATCGTCTGACGATTGTCAACACCCTGACTGCTTGTGAGAATCAGCAGGAGGTAGTGGTCGACATAGATACCCTTCCGCCAGTGGCCAATGCTGGTCCGGATCAATGGTTAGAGTGTGATACGCGGGAACAAGTGTTGGATGGTCGTGGGTCGTCGCAAGGCGGGACTTATAGTTATTCGTGGTATGGTCCGGCGGGCGGTTGGCAGACGACTGCCGATCCGATGGTTGTAGAAGCACAGGCACTTGGCAATTACATATTGGAAGTCCTTAACCTGGAAAATGGTTGTAGGGCTACGGATACAGTAGGGGTTTGGGAAAATGAGGACCGGCCGCGGGATGTGGTCTTTGAGATTGAAGCGCCCCCTTGTTTTGGCGACGATGGTAAATGGATATATACAGAAGTGGTAGGTGGTCTTGGCCCGTACCTGTTCTCCATCGATGGGGGAGAGACCTATGCTGGTTTTGACAGCTTGGTGCTGGCCCCTGGTCGATACACTTTGTACGTTCAGGACGCCAATGGTTGTGTGCATCAGGAAGACTTCAACATTCCGAATGTACCACCCTTGATTGTTGAGGCAGGCAGTGATGTCACGCTTTCTCTTGGGCAAAGTCATCCCATCATTGCTCAGTCAAATGTACCGGAAAGTCGCCTTCGTACCATTCGCTGGACACCTTCCGATTCCCTGGATTGCTCAGATTGTATGCGTCCGCTGGCTCGTCCTCTCAACACTACCTTATATCAAATAGAGATCACCGATGAAGATGGTTGTACGGCTCAAGACGAGTTGTTGCTGACAGTGGATAAAGAGCGGCGGGTATACATCCCAAATGCTTTTACGCCCAATCAAGACGGCATCAACGACCATTTCAATCTGTTCAGCGATCCCTACTCGGTTCGTCGAATAACCCGTTTGGAAGTATTTGACCGATGGGGTGGTAAGGTCTATCAAGGCGATGACCTACAGCCAAATGATCCTTCATCGGGTTGGGACGGTTCCTTCAGAGGAGAAATGCTGAATCCAGGTGTCTTCGTCTACCTAGCCGAGGTAGAGTTTGTAGACGGTTTCCGGAAGATGTACAAGGGGGATGTTACCCTCTTAAGCACACGCTAACATGTACCCCTAATTGTATATACCAAGAGTTGTTTTCATAATTCCAAACCATGGGTTGAGTAAGTCTCCTGATTCGCTCAACCCTCTTTTGTTTGGGGCTTGATAAAAGGGTTTAGGAATTTAGTCAATATTTATGTAAATTACGGCTATTAATTTTTATAGCCGTTTTTATGAAGGATAAACAAGAGATTGAGCAGGTGTTTATAGAGTCAGGTGGTGTTATGACAACAAAAGCACTCATTGGAATAGGTGTGAGCCACTATTTCATAAAAAAGATGTTGGACGAAAATTTCATTGAATCTTCAAAGCGAGGTGTTTACAAGTTGGTTGGTCGAGATGTAGACGAATCTATTGAGGTGTCCTCCATGGTTCCAAAAGGTGTATTTTGTATGTTTACTGCTGCATCGATGCATGAACTTAGCACGAATATACCTTTCAAATATCATGTAGCTATCCCTAAAAAGGACAAGATCAGATTGCCTGATTATCCTCCCGTACAATTGTATTATTGGGATACCAAACAATATCTTCGAGGAGTCAGCATGGTTAAAAAGAACGGTCAATCAATACCCGTTTACGATCGAGAAAAAACAGTTTGCGACTTCTTAAAATTCAAGAATAGAGTTGGATTTAGTGATGCAAAAGAAGTACTCAAAGCATATTTGAGTCGAAAGGACAGAAACATCGATAAACTTATTGGATATGCTAGAGAATTGAGAGTCTATTCAATTGTAGATCAATATCTTAAGATACTGATATGAAAGACCATGTGAAGTCAATAAAGGACAAACTTAGAAACTATTCTAGGCGATATAACAAAATACACCAAGCTACATTGATAAGATATTTTCAAGAGAGATTGCTGTATAGGTTATCGAAATCCAGATATAGAAATAAGTTTTTACTCAAAGGTGGTGCATTAGTTTTCTCCTTGGAAAGGGAAGAAAGTAGACCTACACTTGATATTGATTTGTTAGCAAAAGGGATGAAAGCTGATCAAGAGGCAATAAGAAATGCATTTGAGGAAATTTGCGATTTAAAGTTTTTTGATGGAGTTACATTTGATTCGCAGGATATATCTATCTCAGAGATTGTTAAGGAAGGAAATTATTCAGGGATTAGAGCTAAGGTCGTCGCTAGATTAGGTAATGTAAAGCAGTCCATGCAAGTAGATATTGGTTTTGGAGACATTGTGATACCAGGTCCAGTGGAGATGGAATATCCTACTCTTATTGACATGGACAGTCCTAAATTATTGGCATATTCTATTGAATCTTTGGTGTCAGAAAAGTTTCAGGCTATGATTGACTTAGCAGAGTATAATAGTAGAATGAAAGACTTCTATGATGTATATACCATTTTAGTAAAATATGGTAGCAGTTTGAAAAATTTAGAAGAAGCTGTTATCAAAACCTTTGAAAAGAGAAATACTAAAACGATAGGTGACCATACCCTTTTTTTTACAGGGATCGAGATCGGATAATTCAATGGAAAGCATTCCTCAGCAAGGCCAATGTACAAGCCGACTTAGATTTTTCAATAGTTATGAAAACCATCAAAAACGCAATGGAACCCATTTACAATAGATTGGTAGAGCACAATAAAGAAAACTTACCTAAAGATGGTTGACTCTATCACCCAGCTCAATCCATCGTACAAGACCCTACAAAAGACGACATCCAAGCTAAATTTAGAGATTGAAATTAAAATTTGAAGATTATTTATATTAAATTAGTAAAGACATATAAAGCAAAAAATTAATTTCTGACTTCATATAAGCAGGATATATTATAAGAGCCTGCTGCCACCACCGATTTCTTTGCATTGTATTGTTTGTTGACAGCTCGGATCATCCGGACGGTACCCATATCCCGCCTTGATCTGCTACAACGCTGGTCAACTTAGACTTTTATAATGCTAGATATATGGTGAAAACTATACCCCTACATTTTCTTTGGTTGCTTAGTTTTCTGACAATTTTCCCTGATCTGGCCCATATGGAGACACAAAAACCCTTGCCAGAAAACCAGGAGGTGAAGCTATTGAATTGTGACCTTACAACAAGCGCTGGTCCGGATGAGTCGCTGTGTAGTACCGGAGGAAGTGTGCAGCTGAATGGTTCCGCCACAGGAAGTTATTGCGCTCATTATTGGACGCCTGCTGCAGGCTTGTCAGACCCTTGGAGCCTCAATCCTCAAGCTTGGGTCACCCAAACAACGACTTATACCTTGACCAGCGTTGGAGAAAACCCCGGTTCGCCCAACTTACTATTCAATCCCGACTTTGAACAGGGGGATGTTGGCTTTCGATCCAACTACTTTTGGGATGATTCGGGAGTCCTCAACGAAGAAGCCTATGTGATTACTACCCGCGGCGATCTGGCCAAATGGGATTGGGACCGCTGTACAGATCATACACCCAATGGAGTGAACATGATGTGTGTGAATGCTTCTACCTTGGGCAATGTCGAGGTTTGGTGCCAAACGGTGGATGTGGAGCCCAACACAGATTACATCTTCTCCCTTTGGTTGGTGACCCTTCATCCGGCCAGCCCGGCGCGATTGGAATTTCGGATCAATGGTGAGGTCATCGGCCCGCCCTTTACCGCCAGTCCCACCACCTGCCAATGGGAACAAAACTGCAGTGCCTGGTTCTCGGGCGGTAGCACAACGGCTGATGTATGCATCATCAATCGGAATACTGACTCCTGGGGTAACGATTTTGCCATCGACGATCTGTCCTTCAGCAAGGCATGCGTCGTAAGGGATGATGTAACAATCCATGTGCTGTCGCAACCTGATGTACAAAACTTGCAGCTGACTTGTCTGCCAGATAATCTCTCGTACCAACTGAGCTTTGATTTGGCTGGCGGCGCCTCAGCAGGGTATTTGATCAACGGCATCGGTGGTAGCTGGAATGGCGATACCTTCACCAGTGATCCGCTGCCCATCAATACGCCTTACGCCTTCCAAATAGCTGATCCACTGGGCTGCGGCCTGGCCAATTTTCAGGGAACGCACAGCTGCCCCTGTTTGTCAGAGGCTGGAACATTGCAAAATGCCTCTTTGGATCTATGTGAGGACGAAGCCGTCTCGTTTAGCCACAATGGAGATTTTTACCTCGATGGGAATGACCTCCTGCGCTACGTTTTACACGACCAACCCACGCCTACCTTGGGAAACATTCTAGCCGTCAGTGACCAGCCGCTCTTCAACCATTTTCCAGCCTTGGCCTTTGAGACCACCTACTACGTTTCTGCTGTTGTAGCCAACAACGATGGGTTTGACAACATCGAATGGTCGGATCAATGTTTGTCCTTATCCCCGTCCATGCCGCTGCGTTTTTATGCCCGTCCTTCTGCAGGAATCAGTGCGCCGAGTGCCGTATGCCTGGGCGATCCCGCCACCTTGAGCTTTCAGCTAGAGCCAGGATCATACAACCTTAGCTACACGGATGGACAGCAACAATTTGTGCTCGATAATATCCAAGATGGCCACACCCTATCCATTTTACTGACAGAAACAACTGAATTCCAGCTCACTTCCATCAGTCGGACCAATGCACCGCGCTGCACCAATTCCTTGGATGTCGCCATTCAAGTTACAGTCTTGACCGCCCAACCTGTGGAAGTACAAGCCGCCATTTGTGCGGGAGAAAGCATTCGGCTGGGAGGCGATTGGCAAAGCATGCCCGGAACCTTTCTGGACACCCTCGCGTCGAGCCTGGGCTGCGACTCCATCGTTCAAACCGACTTAATCGTTCGACCACCAGATAGTACTTGGACCACAGCTACCAGCTGCGATCCCTCTGATGCGGGCGTGTCCCTACAGCGCCTGACCAATCGATTTGGCTGCGACAGCCTCGTATGGACAGATGTTACGTATCAAATGGGAGATACCATCCAGTTATTCAGCGAAAGCTGCTATCCTGTAGATACGGGTTGGCGCATGGAACACTTTTCCAACCGCTACGGCTGCGACAGCCTAATACAAACCTATACCCGCCTGTTGCGTACGGATACGACCTATCTGGCCCAGACGAGTTGCTCACCTTTGGATACAGG
>JBCCSZ010000344.1:0-7858 GCA_039199225.1 Bacteroidota bacterium | reverse complement strand
ATCGAGCCGCTCTTAGAGATTGAGCCCTTTAAATATGGATTTTGTTAACACGTTCTTATATGAATTTGAAAGTAGGGTTGTCGGTCTGATCGTCGATAGACATTTTTTGGTTCAATCAGGACCGGCCCCCTTCTTGTTTTTCTTTCCTACGAAAAGCCCATAAATGGCTGCATAAATTCCCACACACCTCTTCTCCACAACCGTCCCATAAGAATAGCGTTTTCGCGTTTTCATACACCACTCATCCACAAAGTGAGAGAGAGCTAGTGTATGGCATCAGACAGCTTTTCAAAAAAATTTCTATAGCAGTGATTACCTTTTTGCCAAAAGTGGAATATACAATTGAACGCACAATTAATTCTGCTCCCAAAAAGCTAAAAGATAAGGCACAAAGCTATGAAAACCGCGTATCACAGTTACCTATAACTGACTTTTATTCAAAGCATTATGACCGGTAGGAAAATCAAAAATTCGATGTCATTCGCTTTTTTGACCTACTACTTGGACATTTGGAAAATCACCCCAACATTACAGATCTTTAATTTTTTATCCTTAGGAATTGAGGGAGAGAACTGTCTGAAAAGGCAGTTCTTTTCTATATTTCACTCATGTATTGCAGCAAATTCTTCTTGTAGAAATTACCCAACGGCAACCTTTTATTGCGAACGTTTACTTCCTGATTACTCACACTTTGCAGAAAACGAAAGGAGATGATGAAGGATTTGTGAATCCGAAAGAAAGGAGGCGAAGGAAGCTTTAACTCAAATTCCTTTAGCGTCTTAATGGTTTTAATGGTGCGCTTCACACAATGAATCAATACAGATTCTTTCTTGGCCTCCAAATAGCAAATCTCTTCCAATCGAATTTTCAACAACTGATAATCTGAACGTACAAAAAAATAGTCAACCATAGGGTCGATGTGCTTTGGCTTCGGCACAAGACTTTTCTGCTGCCTAACCAGGGCCTTGTGATAGACCCAATCGGTTGCCTTCAAAAGACGTTGAAAACCCACCGGCTTTAGCAAATAATCATCTACCTCCAATTCAAAACCCTTTAATGCAAACTGATCGTAGGCTGTAATCATAATGACATAGGGCCGAGGATCGAGGAGGCCCAACAGTTGTAGACCATCTAATTCATCCATCTGAATATCTAGAAATACTAAATCGACCGGATGCTTTTTCAAATAGCTTAAAGCATTCATTCCATTGTCAAAGCTGGCACGTAAATCCAAATAATTAATCTGTTCCAGGAAGCCCGTCATTTTCTCAATAGCCAAAGGCTCATCATCAACAACTACACAGCTAAGAATCATATTCCTAATTTTGATTTCTGGTTATTATAAGTGCCTAGACATATAAACAATGACTTATGTGAACCGATGAATACTCCTCCGATCAATGTCCCATCCAGGCCAGGAAGCTGCATCGCAACGACAGGTATAGAGGAGAACTTGGAAAAATCCCAATGGTTTCACCAAAAATGTTCACATCAACGACTTTTTTACCAATTGCTTTTCTAATTGATCGGGCAGTAGTGATCTCTTGAATTGCTTATACACTGTCTTTTTCCACAAAAACCTCTCTTTGTGAGTCTTCCGCAGGCTCAGGTGTTGGCAGCCAGGGAAAGCGCAGCTTTACAGTAAAAACATTTTTATTGTTACTAATACGTAGTTGATAGCGTTTGGGAAAGATTAAGTCCAGGCGCCGACGCACATTCACCAGGCCGATTCCTCCAACATCGTCTTTTCTTCTGATGGCCAATTCCGGAATCAAATTTTCAACAAAAAACACGCAATGCTCCGATTCCATATCCAAGCGTATCCGAATCAAAGGGGAGTCGCCCTTTTTCAGGCCATGCTTGTAGGCATTTTCCACCAATGGGACCAGCAACATCGGCGGAAGAAACTTATCAATACTACAACCACTGTACTTAAAATCAATGGCATCAGGCTCTTTCATGCGCAGACGAATCAGCGAGATCATTCCCTCTAAGTAAGCCAATTCCTTTTTCACAGTTACAATCTCCGTATTCGTTTCATACAACATGTAGCGCATAATACTCGACAACTGCTCTATCGATTCAGAAGCTGCTACCGGATTTTTAAATATCAGGGTATCGATGTTGTTGAGCGTATTGAACAAAAAGTGCGGGTTGATCTGCGAGCGCAATAAAGCCAACTCACTCTTGAGGTTTTGCTGAACCAATTCCTGCCGCTGGCGCTCGTTGCTGAACCAACGCTTAAACAACTGGACACCGATGAACAAAAAAACGAGGGCATAGGAGGCAATACTGTAATTAATAATATTGCCCATATCCCAAAAGCGTCCGTTGTAGCCTTTCGGAAAATATTCTGGATAAATGAGGTACACTTGAATAACCCGCGTAATAATGGCAAACACCAGGAGGATGCTCACAAAGCCAATACCAAAGGTAACATAGCGGCGGCGAAGCAAGAATCGGGGAACCAACCAGTAGGCACTCAAATAGGCTGCACACAGATCGAAGGGGGTCAATAAGGCTGCATCATACCAAAATCTATGTAAATACCCTCGTAGGTAATAGGTCCAAGCAAAGACGATATGCAACAAAACCCAAAAGACCAAATGCCGCCACCAACGGTATCTTTTTGCTGTCAACCACTCATTAAACATGGGCTATAGATGGTGTTGATGCAAGTTGCAGTCGATCATTACAACTTGGGTTAATAAATTTTTTGCTACATAAAAGTAAGGGCCGATTTTCCTGCTTTGTCACTAAACAAAAGTACAGAAAAGGCAAATCCCGATAGATTTAGTTCTATGAACGGACCAAATTTTACCATGAACACCTAAGTTTAGCCATTTTTTACAGTGCTTTTCTGCCCCGATAAATGCTAAAAGCGCTCCTTCAACGCTACTTGTTTGAGCTTGTCCAACAGCCACTGCTTTTCGGCCACTGTTTCCTTACCTTCCAATTTGGCTGTCAGCGACTTGATGCGTTGGGGCTTGTGGGGAGTAGATGGATGGATGATTTGCTTGAGTAAATCGATAAAGTTGGTGTAGCCCTCTCGCTGTAGAGGGGTCAGATGAATTTTAGCTGTCCGAAATACAAAGATTTTGAACGCTTGAATTTTTGATGCCAAGAGCGGAGAAGCCAGTTCGTAATAAATTTGTACTTCCAAGCGCCGAGCAATCAATTTGAGGTAGGTATCTGCAAAATTATAAGTCAAATACTCAAGGGCTTCCTCATATTGGGCCTTAGCAAAGAGCAGGTTGGCCCGATTGAGTGTGTAGAGGGATTCGGGCTCCTCCATGCCAATGATGCGCATCCGCTGCGCTTCCAAGAATTGCTCAACCCAATCGTACTTACCCAAGCGAATACCCAGGGTCGCCAAATTTTGAAAGGTCGAAGGCAATAGGCCGCCACCGGAGTCCAGCACCCCCTGCGCCAAACCCTCTTGATAGAGGTCGAACAACTCTGCCAGATAGTCTTTCTGTCCCTTGTTGAGTTGTTGGGTGCAAAAGTTTCGCAATACGCCATGCACAATCTGTCGCTGGTTGAGTGCAATCGACATCGCCTTTTCATTGTAGCATGCCTTGAGCTTCTTGTAGTGGGTAGTACCTTCTGATGATTGTAACAATTCATAAGTTTGAAACAACAAATCAATCAATGGCTCCTCCCGATAACGCCCATGTTGCAAAAGCGGCATCAGAGCCTTGAGCGCATCCAACTCGCCATTGGTCCCCAAAGGAATTTGATGCTTCTTTTGACTCAGCAAGACGCAAGCTGCCTCCAACTTAGCAACGATGAAAAAGTAGTCGAGCCGGGCCAGCGTCTGCGGTAGATTGACATCCGTCTTGCGCATGTTGAACATGCTGTCGTGCTCGGCCAACTCCCTGGCTAGTAGATAATCCACCCAAAAGTGAACATCGTCCTTTTGACTTTGAGCAGCCTGCACATTGACAGCCTTTTGGTGGGCCTTCAAAAAAGAAGCAGATCGTTTTTTCCGACGGTAAAAAGTTACCCAGCTTAATGTTTCTGGCAGTCGATCGAAATAGGGATCGCGATAAGTCAGGGTGATAAACTGTTCCAATGCCTTATTGGCCTTTGTCATCAGATGTTTGAACCGGCGCTCTTGAAAAGCTTCCCCTTCAAATACCTTGGCAAACACCTTTTCCTTGGCAATCTTGGGATGGTCGTAGGTGGGATGATAGCGCATGAGGTATTGCATCAGCTTTTGAACATCAGCCAGCTGGCGCCCCTGAAAGAAAAAGGGCGATTTCAGAAAGTGAGTAAAGCGGATCAATTCGCCTTTGTCCAATACTTTTAGCAGGCCAATCAGCTTGGTTTGATGCATAAAAAGGGAGAATTTGTGTATTTTACCTCAAAGTTGTAATCAGAATTTTTAGTTGGATACCCGATCTTTACTCTCTAATGTAAAAAAATCCGGTCACTATGAAAAGCCTTTGTACCCTCTTTGGTTTACTCCTCTTTTTGTCTTCATTTTCCCTTTCTGGCCAGTCGAGTAGTGGCCAAATGGAGGTCAGTCTCTTTGAGCTTCGCGACAACAACATCCAACAGGTAGCACAAGATGTAATCAACCTGATGCAAACTCAAAGGGTTGCTGCATCCAATATTCCATCTGCAAGCACCTTGAACAATTTTCTATCGACACCTTTCACCACTCCCCTATTGAGCTACGATGAATTTGGTTGCAGTACACCAGGTTTAGAGGTGTATCAAAACGCGGGCAATTATAATTTTCAGTTCCGAAACCTGGCCAACAATCAAGGCCAAGGACAGTTGCTGTTTGTGGCCTCTCTAAAATATGGCGACGGCAGCATGATGGTCGAAAATGTCGTTTTTGCAGATCAAATCTTCAGTGGCGGTTCTTTTCTGCCCAGCGATTACAGTGGTCATGTGATTCTTGTGGGTACGCTCTGCCCACTTGGCGGAGCGACTTCCAGTAGTGCATCTGCACAATTCAGCATCGGCCGCGTCGAGATTCTCATTGTCGATAAGAACATTCTTTGAAGCCAAACAGCCTTGACATAACCGGTTGATTTGTAATCAGTTTTTCCCTTTTCCTACCCTACTTTTGATACCATGAAATTGTTGTAGGGCCTTACAGACTTCACCCATTTATTAACTAACCTAAGTACCCACAGTCACCCCAGTGTGGTACGGACATGGTATCAATTCATCCATTATGAAAAAGTCCATTTTCATCCTTTCTTTTTTGTTATGCTTAGGTCTGACCAACACGGCCTTGCTGGCTCAAGACACTCAAAAATGTGGAGAAGGCCCGGCAGAACACACCCATAGAATCAGTTCGACCGCCAGGCTTTGCTATCCCAAAGCGGATTACCCAACCTCTGCACAGGCTGCTGAACAGTTCTACCAAGATGTTCTCTCTACAGTAAAATGTGACAACAGCAATTGCTCCATTCCCGATCGCTTTGATTGCGAAGCAGTGCTGATAAAGGTCCTCCAAAGACCGACCGCCTCTCAGGATAGCACCAACTGGTGTTTCTTCGACAATGTCACCATCGAGTGGAAATGTACCCCCTGTACACGCATTCGTACGAAGGACAAGGATGTCCCATCAGAGGAGCCTGAGCCAGAAAGAAGAACGGGGCTTGATGCCAACGGACCCAAAGTATCTTATGTTGAGTTCCACGAATTGGAGCTGTTAAAAGCCCCCGCCAGCATACATAAGGTATACCCCAATCCAACATCGGGCATCTTACACCTCAAACTAAATGTAGCTGTTCCGGACAGCAAGGTTGTCATGACCATCTCTGATTTGTCGGGTAAAACCATCCGCCAAAAGGCATACGCTGATGTTCCGGTTTCTTTGTACCACATTCAAACCGATATGTCTGACCAAGCCAATGGCCTTTATCTGATGAGTGTGCGAGTCAACGACAAGCTCATTAGTACGAGTAAGGTCAGTGTTCAAAATACACGCTTCTAAAGCGTTTTTAAGATTTTCATAGTGAGCCAAACGAACAAATTTTAAAACAAAGGCTCTATTTAAAGCAGCCCGTCCAAAAGCAAAGTAATGGACAGGCTGTCTTTTTTATATCAAAAGGTCATAGGGTATTGCAGTACTTAACGCAACAGGGTAACATCTCCGGAAAAAGTCTCCTGTCGCCCATCGATGAAAACGACGGTCGCATAATAAACAAAGACGGCAGCTGGTAATTCTTCGCCCTTGAATCGGCCATCCCAGCCAAGAAATTCCTGATTGGGTGCCATCGAGCGGTTTTCAAAGACCAGATTTCCCCAGCGATCAAATACCTGAAAAATCTCGATCTCTTGAATGGCAGCTGCCTTCCCAAAAACAGTCAACAAATCATTGACCCCATCTCCATTCGGACTGAAAACATTTGGAATGAAGACTTCCAAGTCTCGATCAACTTCTATCCGAATGGCATCGCGGGCCGTACATCCATTGGCATCGGTAACAACAACCTCATAAACAGTATTTTGCGTAGGAGCTACTTGAATACGCTGACAATCATCGCAGGATAGGGTATCTACACTGCTCCATTGGAACTGAGCGGATGCTCCATTGGTATTCGCAAACAAACCAATGCTGTCTCCCAATATAATGCGCTGATCCCTACCCAAAGCAACAACGACGCCTACTGCCGGACGCACCTCAAAGGTTTCTTCAAAGCGACATCCCTCCCGATCCGTCAATGAAAAAGTATAACGGCCAGGCTCTAGGTTGGGCCATTCAAATGCATCGCCGCTCAAGAGAACAGGCGTCGCATCACCTACAAGCAATTCATAGGGGGCCGTTCCTCCGCGGATATTTTGCAAGCGTAAACGCCCGGTCGCTTCATCACAAATCGGATCATCCACCGACCAATCCAAATCGAGCTTTTGGAAGTCAAGCTCAATATTCAACACAGAATCGCAACCGGTCTGACTTGTGAAGACTTGTTCACCCAGTGGCGTTTGTTCGTCGTAGCGAATGCCATTGATCTCAATGCTTTCTCCTTCGCACAGCTCTAACGCAAGCAACTCTTCTATCCTTGCCACAAAGGTCGTTTCTACAATTATCAAACTATCACAGCCTTGATCATTTTGCAGAAAGAGGGTATCCGTCGTTTGCTCATTGGCCAATGCGTCGCAAACCAGCACTTGATTGAAACTGGGTGGAATAAATGGACATTCGGTGGAGCAAACGGGCGGCGGCGGCACAACAACCCTTGATGCACAAGTTCCATCCGCAACATCCACAATCGTCAATTCCACTACTCCACCACTGATCGGATAAGGTCCTGCCAACACGCGCTGACCATATGCTCCCGACAAAGTCCCAGATTCCCAAGACGCTCCCGTATTCACCCCCGTCACCAACAGCTCAAAGCTGAACGTATCGTCACTCCCATCACTTGGCGTTCCATTGTCATCACACAATACATTGTCTACCAATGCTCGTATTTCACAAGCATCCGAACAACTGGCCGGCGCACCCACGCGAACAATAGCCCTACAGGACACATCCGCAACATCCACAATCGTCAATTCCACTACGCCACCACTGATCGGATAAGGTCCCGCCAACACGCGCTGGCCGTATGCTCCCGACAAAGTCCCAGATTCCCAAGAAGCTCCCGTATTCCCCCCCGTCACCAACAAATCAAAACTGAACGTATCATCACTCCCATCACTTGGCGTTCCATTGTCATCACACAATACATTATCCACCAATGCCCGAATCTCACAAGCGTCCGAACAACTGGCCGGAGCTCCCACACGAACAATAGTCCTACAGGACGCGTCCGCAACATCCACAATCGTCAATTCCACTACGCCACCACTGATCGGATAAGGTCCCGCCAACACGCGCTGGCCGTAT
>JBCCSZ010000343.1:0-8048 GCA_039199225.1 Bacteroidota bacterium | reverse complement strand
TCCTTATTACGATTTTGAGGGCGACAAATTGGTGCGAAAAGGCAGCTTTGAGTCAGCGGGATTTGTCGAGCGATATGAGAAAATTAAGTGGTTGAAAAATCTCCATATGGACTATCCGATTAGGCTTCAGGATAAGCACTACAAACTAACAGCAAAAATCATCGAAGAGTCACATCGGTTATTTAAAGAGCAATTTCCAGAATCCAGTTTTTACATGTTGGTCTATCCGGGTGAGGACAATAAAATCCTGTCTTACATCGAAGATCCACAAATCAATTTGCTCGACTATTCTCAGTTCTTTACCAGAAATCAACATCGAATAAAAGTAGGCGCCGATCACCATCCCAATGCCGAAGCCAATCGATTGGTCATTGATAGATTAACACAGGATATTCAAAAAAATATTAAGCAAGAAGTTTCCATAAATCAAAAATAAAATGCCATGAGAAGAATATTCAAAGACGATTTGCAAGAAGCAGAATTCAAAAAGAAAGGGTATGTAAAAGTCGATCTGATTCCCCAGGAAACAGTTACCACTTTACTGAACCAATTGCAGCAAATGCGACCTGACGATAAATTTGATCCAGATGGCAAAGGACTCAGTCGGTCTACCTACCACTGTACTTTTCTGGATTCGAATGTCGAGTACAAGAGAAAAGTCTCTGAGTTGATCAATTCTATTTTTACCAAGGTCATGCACCAATACCTGATCGACTACAAGATATTGACCAGTAATTTCTACGTCAAACCTCCGGGCAAAGGAACTTTTCAAATTCACCAAAACTGGCCGACAACAGAAAACATCAACGATACAACCTTGACCATTTGGACGCCTCTCGTAGACGTCGATCGTCAAAACGGCGCCATTCAAGTCGTGGAAGGCAGCCACAAAATTGTACCGGACATTGCTGCAGCAACCGTCCCACATTATTTCTGTGATTTTGAGGATGAACTCATCGGGAAATACCTGGAAGTCATTCCCATGAAAGCAGGTGAAGGACTGATTTTCGACGATAGTCTGATTCATTATTCCGGCCGTAACACCTCCGACAATCCTCGCTATGCCATCCAAATCGAAACACTGCCACAGGAAATAAATCCTGTTGTCTACTATTACGATGTCAACAGCGGCAAAAACGAATTTGAAATATTTGAAGTGAATTCAGAATTTTTCATCAAGAATTCTTTGGAGCACTTACTCACTCGTCCAAAGCTCAAATCTTTGGGTTTTGTAGAAAACAGAAACAAGATATTGTCCGAGCAAGAGTTTGTCGAGAAACTTCAAAGTGGAGACAAAACCAGGTCGGTCATCTACGGTTGATCTTCATCGTCCTTTTCCAATTCATCGAAGATGTCATCCTTGATGTCGTTGTACGGAAGTTCCTCTTCTGGTAGAATGATTGGCTCATCTACCAGGGGAGGCTGGCCTTCCTCAAAAGCCAGTGGAAATTGAGACCTCCGCTCCCGGTGCATGCGAATCATTTTGATGGCGTAAAAAATACCAATGGCAAGCGTCAGGGTCGAAAGGACCATCATCCATTCGTAGTATTCTTGTAGTATGAAAAAATCATACAGCCCATGCATAAATACTGCTAATCCAAAGCCAATGGCCAATAAACGAATTTGGCGCGGCCGATCAAATTTGGCCAGGCCAGCATAGTAGCCGGTAAGGACTGCAAAAACGCCATGCGCCGGAACCGCTGTGAAGGCCCGAAACAAAATGGTTTCCAACCCATACTGCTTGGCATAGAGAATATTTTCGAGCGTGGCAAAGCCCATACCGATCATCACAGCGTATACAATGCCGTCGAGGGGTTCGTCGAATGCCTTGTGCTGATAAGGAACCAATAGTAGGCAAGCGAACTTTACGAATTCTTCTGTAAAAGCAACCAAAACGAAAGAGGAAAGGAATAGTGGCCAGAATTGTGTCGGATTTTCCCAGCCCAATGCTTCCCCATAAGATTCAAGCTTCATGGCTGGCAAGGTGATGAACATCCCCAAAAGAAAGCAGATGACGAGCAGGAATTTGGGCTCCGGCCGGTCAGAGTCGTAGCGAAAGCTGAAAAAACTAATCAGCAAGCCTGGAAGAATGGCAACCAACAATAACAGGATTTCCATGGGCTATGCTGTCTGGTGAATGATTTTGGCAAAAATGGCGTCGTAATCTTGGGCTAAATTACTCCAATCGTAGCGGGCTACAAAATTTTGATAGTGCCTTGCTTGCCGAATGTGGTCGATTCCCTGGAAGGCCCGACGGAGTTTTTCAATCCCTTCTTTGGGTTGATCGTACAAATACCTTTGCCTTTCTCCGGCGGGTAAATGTTCGACATAAGCCAACCGATTTGGCAATATAGGGTGGCATTGACAGTATATGGCTTCGACCACGCTGCCACCAAAAAAGTCTTGTCGGCTGCTAACATACACTATGTCTGATTGCCACAAGTAGCGCGCGTAGCTAGCAAAATCCTCTGCATAGCCAAAATGGAGGATTTGCTCAGAAAGCCTTTGCCTTGCCTCCTCAAAAATAGGCGGCGACGATTTGAAGGACTCCCCCAAAACAATCAGCCGAAAATCCAATTTCTCTTCTGCCAGCCGAAAAAGTGCCTCAAAGAAAGCTTCGGGTGCCTTGTCATACTCCCACCGATGATTCCACAAGACGACCGGTGGTCCACTTCTTTTTACCTGACGGTAGGGCAGAAAGCGCTCCAGAGACATACCGAGCGGAAGCACTTGGCTTTTACGCCGAATCTCCTCCACCGTCGACAACTCCTTGAAATCGGGATAACGCTTCAAAAAAGGAGGCAGTGACCCAAGAAAGGAGTCGAAATGGTACTGGGAATTGAAAAAGACCCGATCGGCTGCCAATGCGCTACTGTAATTGATAAAAGCATAATGTAAATCCTGCCCCTTGGATGGGTCTTTGTCGTCGGGCGACCAAGGATAGGTCAATTGATTCTCGTGAAAATACAAGGCGACAGGGATGGCGTGACTCTTGTGCCGGGTGAGGGCCAAAAAGGTTGTCAGGTCCAACATATCACTGACCAACAGCAGGTCGAATGTTTGATCGGAGGCCAAAAACTGCCTGGCTAAGCTCAGCGCACCACCGTGCATGCGCCATTTCCAATGCCGCCCGGGAAGCGAAAAGATAACCACAGACTGTTGAGAAAGTTGTTGATAAGTCTCAGCCCATTGGCGATGGCTCCCGGAAAAAAAGGGTTCAATCAGAGCGATTTTGGGCATACAGATGCATTTTTTAGCCTTGACGCTTACTTTAAAAATAAATCAAATATAATTATTCAGTGCTAAGGGAAAGCCATCCTTTTTTCTATCTTAGCAATCGAAGCAATGAGGAGCGCAAGGAAAAACGAACTTGAGACACTTTCGCCCAATCAAAGAGCCTGGCGTCGTCTTATGAAAAACAAACCGGCAGCGGGAGGTTTGATCATCATTGCTTTAGCTGTATTGATTGCCTTGTTGGCCTATCTATTAGCCCCGGACAATAGCCCGGATGCCAACGACCAAATACCGGAAATCGCCCTCGAAGAGCCGGGTTTCCACATCCGTCTACTAAAGGTGCGCCAAAACCGGAAGTTCCCTACCCAAAGTTGGTTTGAGAAATGCTGGGCCGGTTCGCCCAACGTTTTCAAAATGATCCCCATCAATGCCTACACATTCCGCAATGATTCCATCATCGTAGAAAAATTTGCAGGTAGAGATCGGGAAAACCAGACCCTTTACAAAGGTGTATCTCTGGGCTTCCACCTGGGAGATGTTGTCTTTCCACTAGTGGCAAAAGATGCGATCCGCAAAACGGTGGAGGGTGAACTGGTCGTAACAAAGATTGGTCAGCAAAAACAAAATGTTCGTATATCGGATTTGCAACATCTGATTGAATCAGAGCATATTGTAGCCAAAACCTATTATCTGGGGGCAGATCGATTTGGTCGTTCCGTCTTGAGTCGCCTAATACTGGGCGTACGCATTTCTTTGACCGTCGGCCTGATTGCCGTTGTCATTTCGTTGACCATCGGAATCTTCCTAGGGGCATTGGCTGGATATTTTGGAGGATGGCTAGACGATCTGGTGATGTTATTGATCAATACTATTTGGTCGATTCCTACGCTGATATTGGTCTTTGCAATCGTCTTGGCACTAGGACGCGGGATTGGTATCATTTTCCTGGCAGTGGGACTGACCATGTGGGTGGATGTGGCACGGATCGTTAGAGGACAGGTAATGGGGTTGCGAAATATGCCCTTTGTGGAAGCTGCTCAAAGTATGGGGTTCTCAACAGCCCGGATCATTCGCAAGCACATCTTACCCAATATTTTGGGACCAGTAATGGTTATTGCAGCTGCTAATTTTGCGACGGCGATACTGATCGAGGCTGGCTTGAGTTACTTGGGCTTTGGTATAAAACCGCCGACACCATCCTGGGGAACAATGCTGAATGAAAATTATGGCTATGCCATTAGTGGAAAGCCCTTTTTGGCCTTAATACCGGCCTTAGCCATTATGATTATGGTGCTGGCCTTCAATCTGGTAGGCAATGGCTTGCGCGATGCGCTGGACGTACGCTCCAAAGATTGACAAAAACGCTTACAAAAAATAAGTATGAACGCTTACGACTCCTCAAGTCTGGAAAGGGAGTTACATCTCAAACAATTGCAGATCAACCGACTGCTGACCATTACACAGGCGATTAATGACAATGTATCCGCCAGTGGTCTCTACAATATGTACAACTCCTTTTTGAGTTGGGAGATGGGCGTGAAGAAAATGGCCTTGTTCGTGCGCAAGAACGATCAGTGGGATTGCGCCAGTTCCATTGGCCTGGGAGAAGATTTGCTGAAACTGAGCATCAAGGAGGAACTGGAAAAGTTCCAGCGATTGCAAAACATTGACGAAGATGAAACCCATCCCTTGATTCGCACCTTCGACATCGTTATCCCGGTACTACACAAGCAAATGCCTATTGCCTACACTTTTATTGGTGGGTTTGACGAAGACGAAGATATGTACAGCAAGGTGCAATTCATCACCACGATTACCAATGTGATAGCTGTAGCAATTGAAAATAAGCGACTCTTCAAAAGGCAATTGGAGCAGGAGCGACTGAAGCGGGAAATGGAATTGGCAGCTGAAATGCAGCATATGCTCATCCCCTCTAAGTTGCCGCAATCAAATGCCTACGAGTTGGCCAGTATCTACAAGCCACATATGGGGGTCGGTGGAGATTATTTCGACTTTTTGGAGTTCGATGATGGAAAGGTTTATTTTTGCATTGCCGATATTTCTGGCAAGGGAGTGGCGGCAGCACTGTTGATGGCCAACTTTCAGGCGAATTTCCACAGCCTCATCCAGCAGAGAAGTACCCTTGATCACTTTGTACTCGAACTCAATCGCTCGTTGTACAGAATTACGCAAGGCGATAAGTTTATGACCTTTTTCATTGCTGAGTTCGACGGTGCAACCCGAGAGTTGAAATACATCAATGCCGGACACAACCCACCCTTGTTGGTGATGGAACAGGTCGTCTACCCCCTAAATAAAGGCTGTACGATACTGGGTTCGTTCAAAGACTTGCCAGGAGAAGTGGAGGTAGGACAAATTGAGTTGAAAGAAGAAAGCTTGCTATTGATGTTTACCGATGGTTTGACGGACATCCAAAATGAATCCGGCCAGTATTTTGAGGAACAGTTGTTGAAGGCATTTTTAAAGTCCAACTATACGCACTCTGCCAATCGCTTTAACCAGCAGTTGATGTCGCATATTCAAGACTTTATGGGACAGCGCAATTATCCGGACGATTTTACGGTCTTGACTTGCAAGATATTCAAGTAAGTGGCCTGCTTGCCAGTGAATCAAAGTTTTTACCGACAAATCTGGCCTGCCAGTGGGTAGAAATAACAATCTTGCAGTAGATTTCAGCCTGAACGCTTTTTGGTCAATGAGCCAGGCTGGTTGGATTAAGATTAAAGGAAGTAGAATGACATTTAGATTACTCGACACCCTTGGAGTACATAAACATAGCATCAAATAATTTCGTTATATCATAGATGAAAGACAAAGGAGCAGCAGCCTTATTGGCATTTTTTCTTGGCATTTTTGGCATACACCGTTTCTATCTAAGGCAAACGGGACTGGGGATTTTATACTTTTTTCTGTCGGTTACTACAATCAGCTTTTTCCTGAGTATCATCGACTTTATCGTCTTCTTATCGATGGACCGACGTACCTTCGATGAGAAATACAACAAGGACTACCTTTCCGATGATCGATATTCCAGCTACGACCGGCCGGACTACCGCCGTCGCGAGCGCTCGGATCGCTTTCGTCGCGAGCAAGTCCGCAACTACCGTGATCCCGAGTACAGAAGGGAAGAACGCCGCCGGCCGCCAGAACCAGCCCCTCGCCCTGCACCAAAACCCAAGAAAAAGAGCAATCCTTATAGACGCAGCGGCATAGAAAAGTACAAAGACTACGACTACGAGGGTGCCATCAACGATTTTAAAAAGGCAATAGCCATCGACCCAGGGGATAAGGCTTCCCATTTCAATATAGCTTGTGCTTATTCGCTCAACGAATCCCCCGATGAAGCATTTTTCCACTTAAGTAAAGCTGTTGAGCATGGTTTTGTAGATTTCGACCGAATTCGCACCCATGATGCGTTGGCCTTCCTGCGTATTCAAGATGAGTGGGATGGATTTGTCAAAAGAGGCTATCGCTTGCAAAGGGCGGAGGGAAGGAAAAAAAGCCAAAATGAGGCGTCTGTTTCGAATGTCGATCTGCTGGATCAACTGCGGCAATTGGGAGAACTTCGCGACAAAGGCTTGCTGACCCTTGAAGAATTTGAAATTCAAAAGAAAAAAATACTTAATCGCTGATCCTTCCAGCTATATTTTCTAATTTTGAAAACTTGTGAAATCATTTTTTTGCCAAGCTTGTTGAGGCAATAACGACCTGGATATGAAAAAAATTGATCCATCTATAATTTTTGTTCTATTTGCTGTTTTTGCAATTGCTGGCTTCACAAAGATGCCATTCCTCATGGTAGCGGCTATTGGATATGTGGTGTATAAAATCAGCCGTCAAAGGAGCGACGAACGGGATGAACGTAGAGGAGGGAGACGCCGTTATGACGATCGTCGCAGTAGTAGGGAATATCGCCGCAGGGAATATCGGGAGCCTTCTGCTCGCCGCGAAGCACCTCGTCGAGAGCCGCCCAGAAGGAAAGCGCCCGTCCGAAAGCCCAAACGGAACAACCCTTTCAAGGCCAGCGGTGTTAGTAAATTTAAAGATTACGATTACAACGGAGCCATCGAAGATTTCAAAAAAGCACTGGATATAGATTCTGAAGACATCGCAGTGCATTTCAATATTGCTTGTACCTACTCTTTGACAGAAGAAAAAGACAAAGCTTTTTATCACCTCAGTGAGGCGGTAAAGCATGGATTTAAAGATTTCGATAAAATTCGCACCCACGATGCACTGGCTTTTTTGCGCATCCAAGACGAATATGAATCTTTTGAACAAAATGGTTTCCGGTGGAGGCCCAGTTCTTCTACCGTCGTTGAAAACAATATATCTGATAACAGCAACCTGTTGGAACAACTCAAACAACTGGCCGAATTAAGAGAGAAGGGCCTACTGACAGAGGAAGAATTTCTAATGCAAAAAAAGAAGTTACTGAAATAAGCCAGTAGCAAGCCCCTCGCCGCAAAACCTGGATTTTTGGTACGGCGATTGCACTTACTAACATATAACGATACTTTAACATTCAATCAACCAACTCAACAGGAGGCTGATCCGTTTAACGAGAAAATTGCATCCCGGATGATCGCTGGAAATTTATTATCGCAAGACATTGTCCCTTTAAAAACTTCGGATACCGGAGAAGAGGCCCTCAGTATCATGAATGACTTTTACGTCAAACATCTGCCGATCGTCAACAACAAGCAGCTGTTGGGCCTACTGGCAGAAGATGATGTCCTCAATCACGATGTGCAAGAGCCCGTCGGTTCTTTCCGCCTTTCGATGAGCCGTCC
>JBCCSZ010000342.1:0-8055 GCA_039199225.1 Bacteroidota bacterium | reverse complement strand
CCGCGCTTTTTCCTGGCCATCGATGATCAAAAGGCTTATGTCAGTCAATGGGGGGAAGGGCTGCGCGACAAGGCCAACATTGCTGTTGTTGACTTGGTGGAGCGCAAGGTCCTCAAAACCATTCCGACCGGTGCCGGCACTGAAAACCTCTTGCGCCAGGGCGACAAGGTCTATGCGGTCAACGAAGGGGCTTTGCTCAACGATTCATTGCTCCTCGTTTTGGACCCACAGCGGGATGAAATCGTCCAACGTATTGCGCTGCCTTTTTACAATCCGCACAGCTTGCAGACCGACCAGAATGGTGATCTGTGGGTATTGTGCCGCGGATTTACAGATTGGGACAATGGTCGGACGGAGGCAGGGGCTTTGCTGAAGTTACAAGATGATCAAGTCGTTAAAAGCTTTACCGTTCCCAACTTCAGTCGCCGATTGAAGATCAGCCCGGATGGTTCGACCCTCTATTTTGTGCTTGAGCAAGGGGGCATTGCCCGCCACCCGATCGACGCTCCACAGCTCGATCCAACGCCCATTGCCAATGGTCAATTTTACAATCTGGGAATCGATCCCAGCAGTGGAGAACTCTACGCCACCGATTATCTGGATTTTTCTTCCAGCGGTAAAGTCTTTATTTACGATGCTGATGGCAATCCATTGTCAGATTTCTCTGTAGGCATTGGACCCTCCGAGCTTTTATTTGTGGACTGAGAGGTTTTTGCATTTTTTGCTATCTTGTGTGGTCTCCCATCCCAACCGATATTTTACACTACCTACTTTCGATTTCAAAGCATGCACACAGAACACTGTTTGCCTTATTTGGATTTGTAAAAAACACGGAAATGCGTGCTACCCAGTCTTATCTCCTTGCATATGGTCTATGCCTGTTGTTGATCATTTGTGGCTGCCAGATCGATGTATCTTCAGATGATGATGCACCTGATTTACCAGAAATCACCTCATATAATGACAGTGGTATTTTCATCGCTAACAACGGCAACCCTAAAGACGGAACTTCCGGAACCATCAGTTTTTACGAACGGACTCGTCAACAGGTAGTCAATGACATTTTCCAAAAAGCCAATAACAACAAAGTCTTGGGCTCAAATGTCCGACAAATAAGCGTGGTCGAACAACAAGCTTACATTCTGGTGGAAGATGCAGAGAAGATCGAAATTGTTCAGACATCCAATTTCCAATCTAGAGGAGCTGTCGGTGGCTTTGAGCGCCCCCAATGCTTCCTGGCTCTAGACAATACCAAAGCCTACATCAGCCAATGGGGTGCCGACGGTGTCAACGGCAGCATTAAGGTGTTGGACTTGATCAACAAAGTCGTGGTAAAGGAGATTCCTACGCGTAGCGGGCCGGGACAAATGGTCCGCAAGGGCAACTTCGTCTACCTCGTCAACCAAGGAGGCTTTGTATTGGATTCTGTCATCAGCAAAATCGACATCAGCACCGACAGGATTGTCAAGACCATCGCAGTGGGTGCAGCCCCCCACAGCTTGCAGGTGGATCAAAACAACCACCTCTGGGTGTTGAGCCGAGGTGTCATAGATCGTGCGAATCCAGCCAACTCCCGCCCTGCCAAGCTGGTGCGCATCAGCGGTGATGCCATTCGCTTTTCGCTCGACTTGGAGGCAGGCGCCAGCGATCTGGTCATCAACCGAACAAAGGATCAACTGTACTTTCTCAACGACGGTTGGATTTATCGCTTGGGCATTACAGAGACGAGCCTACCCGCAGTCCCATTTCTGGCACGCTCTTACACTTCGTTGGCCATCGATCCACTCACCAACCATCTGGTCGTTGCCGACCCACGCAATTTGACGGTTGCAGGCGAAGTGCTTATCTTTGACGCTCAGGCGCAGGAAATATCCAGGTTTCAGGCAGGGGTTTTTCCAAGGCATTTCTGGTTTGAATAATCCAATACCCTCTTATGGCAACGATCCTACTCATCGTTCATTTACTGTCTAGTCTTTATATGTTCGGTTTGATCTGGTTTGTGCAGGTTGTCCACTATCCCTTGATGGCAGAAATTGAGCCGACCAATTTTATTTCATACGAACGACAACATACCCTACGCACCGGATGGGTCGTAGCTCCGGTAATGCTGGCAGAATTGGGCTCGGGTGTAGGTCTGCTGTTGACCCCTATCTGGGCAGGTCTCGGATTTCAACTGCTGATTGTCTCACTGGCAGCACTGGCCGGTGTTTGGTTGTCTACCTTTTTGATTCAAGTCCCACTGCACCAAAGTCTCAGCCAAGCGTACGATCGCCACAAGATCAAACGCTTGGTCAACACCAACTGGATTCGCACTTTTCTGTGGTCATTGCGAGCAGCAATTGTCGTTTACTTAGTCGTGGTTCTTTGATTGAGCATTCCCCTAGTCGTCCTCCTCAAACAAATCGTTCAGCTCTTTTTCGGTGGAGCGAAGCTTTTGACGGCAATACTTAATCAGCATCGCCGCCCGCTTGGCCTTAGCACTTAATACATCGATTTGTACATTGGATTCTTGTAGAGAGTAGACGATCGCTTCCAGCTCAGAAAGCGCATTTTCATAAGAGGCAGGATCACTTTTGCGTTTGGCCATGTAAAAAATATTTGGAGGGCAAAGATAGGCAAGTGCCGGAACAAACAAAACTTATAATACCTCCCCTTCGATTTCGCCATCCTGCAAGCGCGCCTTGAATCGACGGCCTTTTGCCAATTGCGCTGCAGAACGGATGATCTCTCCGTCCGATTCCAGGATGCTGTATCCCCTTTTGAGCGTCGCCTCGGGACCGATCCATTCTACCAGTTGCTCCAAGTGATCCAACTGCCTGGCCGCATCGCTTAGGCGGCGCTGACTCAGTGGAGCTACCAGGCTCTCCAAACGATCCAATTGCCGTTCGGCCTGCTGAACCAAATGGCGGCCACTCATCCGGAGAACTTGCTCGGCGCCATCCAAACGCCGATGGTGTTCATAAAAACGCTGGGTGCTGTATTGCTGGATAAATTGACCAATCTGCATCAACCGACCCTCAAATTGAACGTTGTGCTGCAACACAAAGTCGGCTACAGCCGTCGGCGTTTTCAAAGAAGCATGAGCCACCATATCCATGACCGTTTCGTCAACCTCGTGACCAATCCCCGTCAATACAGGTAACGGACACTTAGCCACCGCTCGGCAAATCTCCAAATCGTCAAAGGCGATGAGGTCTAGACGTGCGCCACCACCGCGGATAATAACGAGCGCATCGAAGGCAGCAGCCCTTCCCGCAATTTGGCGCAGCCGCAAGACGACCTCCTCGCTGGTGCGCTCGCCTTGCATAGCAGCCGGAAAAAGCGTTGTCTCGAATTGATAATTGTAAGGATTGTTGCGCAGTTGCTCCTGGAAATCATGGTACCCCGCCGCCTGTCCGGAACTGATGACGGCGACTCGCTGCAAAACACTGGGCAAAGCCAAAGAAGCATTGCGTTCCAACAGGTCCTCTGCCTCCAACTTGGTCAGGATTTCCTGCCGCCTCTGTTCCAATTTACCCAAGGTATAAGCCGGATCAATGTCGTCAATCAACATTCTAAATCCAAAGCGCTCGTGGTAGTCGATCTTGATCCGCAACAGCACTTCCAATCCCTCTTTCAACAACTGATCGATTTGCCGTCCCCGCATACGCCGGACCCGACGGTAAGCAGTCGCCCAAAGGATGGCATTGGCCTGGGCCAGGATGGTCTCCCCTTCCCCCTTTTCAATCAAGCTCAAAAAGTAATGCCCTCCCTGAGAATATTGACATTGCACAATCTCACAGCGAATCCACACCGACTCGGGCAAGTTCAGCGCGATGGTTCTGCGGATGTATTCGTTGAGCTGGTGTAGGGTAAAGGTCTGCAAGGGTGATGGCGGCGGAGCCGTGGGTGATTGGGTGATGGCGGCAGGGCCGCTGGTGATTGGAGCGGAGCTCCTTGTGGTTGAGTGATTGGAGCAAAGCTCCTTGGTGATTGGGTGGTTTGGTGATAGTGCAATAATACGTCCCAAGGGAAAATCACAAAATCACCAAACCACTGAATCACTAAATCATAAGACCACAAAACCTCAACTAAGTACTTTTTTGACCAAATCGGCAGCCTCTTGTAGCAAGATGGCAGAGTGTACCTCTAGGCCGGATTCGTCGATGATTTTCTTGGCGATGTCGGCATTGGTGCCTTGTAGGCGGACAATGATTGGAACATTGATGTTGCCCATATTTTTGTAGGCGTCTACGACCCCTTGTGCGACGCGATCGCAGCGGACGATTCCTCCAAAGATGTTGATGAGGATGGCTTTGACACGGTCGTCGCGAAGGATGATGCGGAAAGCTTTTTCGACCCGCTCGGCATCGGCCGTACCTCCTACGTCCAGGAAGTTGGCAGGGTCGCCGCCAGACAGTTTGATGATGTCCATGGTAGCCATGGCCAAGCCAGCTCCGTTGACCATGCAACCAACATTTCCGTCGAGGTTCACAAAGTTGAGACCGTAGCTTTTGGCTTCTACTTCAATGGGGTCCTCTTCGTCTGTATCGCGCATTTCAGCCAGCGCTTTGTGGCGGAAGAGGGCGTTGTCATCCAGAGAAACTTTGCAATCGACAGCGATGATGCGGTCGTCGCCAGTATGTAAACAAGGGTTGATTTCAAAAAGGCTGGCATCTGACCCTAGGAATGCCTGATACAGCTTGCTGATGAACTTTGTCATCTCCTTGAAAGCCTGCCCACTCAAGCCCAGGTTAAAAGCAATTTTCCGGGTTTGGTAAGGCTGCATACCCAATTGTGGATCGATGTATTCTTTGTGTACCAGTTCTGGCGTCTCTTCGGCCACCGCCTCAATGTCCATTCCGCCCTGGGTGGAGTAGATAATGACATTGCACTTTCTTTCGCGATCCATAAGTATGGAAACGTAATACTCTTTGCAGGCGTCAAAATCAGGTGCATAAGCATCTTCGGCGATCAATACTTTGCGCACCAATTTGCCAGGACCTTCCAGACCTCCGGGTGTTTGAGGCGTTTTGAGCATCATACCCAAGATGTTTCCAGCATGTTCTTTTACACCTTCCAAATTCTTGGCAAGCTTTACGCCACCGCCTTTACCACGTCCACCGGCATGTATTTGTGCCTTGACGATAACCACTTCGGAACCAGATTTTTCCTTCATCTGTTGCCAGGCTTCTACCGCTTCGTCGAGCGTAGTAGCAACGATGCCTTCTTGGATGGCGACTCCGTAGCTTTTCAGGAGTTCTTTTCCCTGATATTCGTGTAAATTCATATTAAAAGATGCTTTAAATGGACGAATGAAAGTGTGTCAATTTTCAGTGGCCAAATGTACAGCATTTTTGAGGGAAATAAAAATGGCCTGCCCCCGAAATTACATAATTCCAGAAGCAGGTTCAAGTGGGTTATTTTTAGCAAGACAATGGTGAATTCAAACCGTTTTCTTGCCTTTATTTATAAGGATTGTTTATTTGAGTTGCAAAAAGGTACGGCTGTGGCGAAGGCCGTCTTTCTGAATCACATGCAGCAGCAAATTGCCACTGGCTTGAGCAGGCAATTGCAAACGATTATCGGTCGGCTTATCTACGGAAAGGATGACTCGACCAGAAAAATCCATCACTTGCAGACGCGCAACATCCGATAACTGTATTCCCTCCCATTGAATCTCGTGCGAAGTACTCGGATTGGGGTAAAGCTGCAATTTATTGTCATCTACCACCGGGGAGGAGGTATTACTCAACGGATTACCAGCCAGCTCAGCGATCTCTCTGGCCGCCAAGACGCGATCGTATAGGCGAATGTCGTCGATGCAGAATCGCTCTACGAAATACTGGCCGTCGTGGTCTAGCCCAAAGCCAATGCGAGGCTGCTTCGGTACAAACATGACGCGATTGTCCACCCGGCCTGTCAATCGACCATTGACATAAATTTCAGCAAACTGACTGACGGCGTCGATCGTAAATGCAATGTGATTCCACTGACGCGGAGGATTCCGTCTGTAGCGTTCAGATTCTACTGTGAACAAGGTGATGCCATCGCTTTTGTTGGTCAAAAACAATTCTCTGTGCCGCTTAAAAAACAGATTATACCGATTCCCCTCTTCATCTTCCATGTTCATCAGGCTGGTACAATCATCCACACAAAGATTGCTATTCGTTATTTCCATGAACCAAAAAGACATCGAAAAAGTCTGTAGATCATCAAACTTACCGTGGTCATAGTCTTCATTAATAAACAAGCAAGCATTTTGCCCGGCTCCAAGGATTTCCTGATCTGGTCGTTTGTTGTCAAATTCTGGTTCTATGTTACCATAGAGCGTACCGTGGTTTTTCCAAAGGGAAATATCTTCCAAAGTCATCTTGGAAGCGTCCTCTTGAGTGCATGGATAATGCCCAATCAAGCCACTATTGAGGGTTTGAGCAGTCAGTTGAAAAAAGGCCAATGAAAGAAACAACAGAGTGGTGGGTAGACGTTTTGTATTCATACTTAGTTTTTACTTTACAATTTAATGTAATAAAAACAAATATGAAAGCCCCCATCTAAGCAAATGTCAGGTTTCAAATAGGCCAGTAGCTATCGGCCCAGGACCACCACCCGCTTGTTCAACACACCATCTACCGAGCGGACACTGAGCATGTAGAGTCCACCACTGAGCGCCCCGAAAGAAAGGTTTTGCTGGTTGTTGCCAGCATTGAAGCGCAGGCCATTGACCGCATGAATCAAGCGCCCATCGAGACTGTACAGTTGAACGTCGGCAGTAAAAGCTCGGTCTGCATGCAACTGCAACAATAACTCCTGGCCACTCCTCAGAGGATTCGGTCTGACGGACCAGGTATTGACCTCGTCGATTTCGTTGACATTAACCAAGCCAGAGCCTGTTCGAAAAGAAACGGTTTCGGATGGTCCAACACAAAAATTGCCCTCGTGGTAAGGGGTCACACGCCAGTAGTGTGGTCTTCTTCTGCGAAAATCCTCCTCAATTACAAAACTGGTATCACTGGTGACGTATTGACGAGTACGCGTCAGAAAGTTCACAACTTCGCTGACTTCGAGTATGTACAAATCAGCACCGGGAACCGAACGCCATTTGAATGGAATGATGTTGTATCCTTCCGTCACCTCATCCTCAGCAGGTGAAATCAGTTCCACCTTATTTGGAATCTCATCCATTTTGGGAATGTAGTTCGTACGCAGGTAAGCACGCGTATTGCTAAACAGTAAATCCGAACGCATCGCCTCAATTTGGTCATCGGTAAATATCCAATCTCGGCAATTGTCAAAATAACTCATCATGTTGACTTCCATCGGATCGACAGCCATGCTATCCGGATCAAGCGCATCGCCTCGAAACTCGCCACACCCTTGTCCGGGAACTCTTGCGAAAAGATAGTCCGGTGGCGTATCACAAATGCGGTCAGCCGCAAGGGCGCAATTGCTACTGTCCGCCTTTTCATTCAAGGTCCGACGGTCCGGCGCCAGTCGCCCAACTGGCTTCCCACCAAATTCAGCATCTGTCCAACTGCTGGACTCCCAACCAAAAAATGGATGCGCTAAAGTAAAAAAGTGACCAGCTTCGTGAGGTACAACTCCCTCATCCGTCAAGAAGGTCTGATTCACAACAATGAAATCATTGAGAAAAGCCGGTCCCTGGTAATAAGCCTGGATGACTGTTCCTTGCGGGCCGGAGCCAATGTTTCCACAAATAAAGATGTTCATGGCATTGTTGACCTTCCGGGAAAGGATGGCAGAAGTACCAGCACTGGTATTGGGTGAGCTGTATACCTGATCGTTTGCAAAGGTCCGGATGGGACCGACCATGTAAAACTGTACATCGACAGGAATGAATTCGTCATTGAGCAGACACATCATTTCGATAACTTCCGATAGCGGTGCCGCTCCATCTCCATCAGACTCGGTTACTACGTGTACTTGGACTGGCACGTATGTAATCTCATCACGAGGAGTAGCGATATGGGCAAAGGCAGCGCGATTGTGGCTGAGTCTTTCCAGCGCCTCTTGCTGTGTTTGGATACTTGTTCCACAAGAGTGCATTTGAGCCTT
>JBCCSZ010000341.1:0-8159 GCA_039199225.1 Bacteroidota bacterium | reverse complement strand
CTATACCACCAAAAATAACCGCCAAGTTTTTGAAAGAGTCGACAACTTTCAACTGAAACGCCGGCGGATTTCTTTGTCGCTGACCTATCGACCAGGTATCTTTATTCAGCATGAAGGTGGCATTGAATACCACGACAATCGCACATCCGACTATGTAGCCACTGAGCTGAATCCCGATTTTTTTCTGGATGGCCGTACGCGACAGCGCTATTTCTCGCTTCGCTATGCCCTCTCTATTGACCGTCGCGACTTTCGGCCCTATCCCCTGAAGGGCTTCCACCTAAAGTCTGTCCTCCGCAAAGATGGATTGGGCGCCTTTGATGACCGAGAGGCACTGACCTTAGCCACGACCTACAGCAATTACGCAAAAATTGGGAAGCGATTCAGCCTCGAAACCATTTTGAAAGGCCAATTTTCCCTCATCCGCATACAACAACCCTATTACAACAGCAGAGCGCTCGGCTTTGTCCCCGACTACCTTCGAGGCTACGAATACTACATCGTCGATGGCCAGGATTATGGATACCTCAAAAGCAGCTTCCGCTACGAACTGTTCAACAATGAAATCGACTTTGGGCGCTACATGCCGCTCAAAAAAATGCGCATTATGCCCCTGCGGGTGTACATATCTTTCAACAATGATCTAGGGTATGTGTACAATCCTTTCTACAACGAAGGCAACTCCATGGCCAACCGTTGGCTGTGGGGCCGAGGTTTAGGGCTGGATTTAATCACCTATAATGATAAGGTTTGGCAAATTCAATATACCTTTAACCATCTGGGCGAAAAAGGCCTATTCATACACTACAAGTTTATCTTTTAATGCAAGTTGTTGTATTCGGTAAAGTATTCAGAGACAAAGACGAACCCTACATCAAGGTTCTTTTCGATGCATTGCATGATGCAAAAATAAATACCTATGTATATGAGCCTTATCTCAATCAAATCAAAGACAAGGTTTCTTTTACCAAGGATGTAGGTACCTTCCAAAGTTATCTAGACTTCAAAACCCGAAAAATTGACTTTGTCATCACGCTGGGAGGCGATGGTACCATCTTGCAGGCAACAACTGTCATTCGAGATAGCAATGTACCCATCATGGGCATCAACCTAGGGCGGCTTGGCTTTTTGGCCAGTATTGAGAAAAAAATGATTGTCGAAGCCATCTCGCTACTCAAAAAAGGTATGTATTCCCTGGACGAACGGTCGCTGCTTTATCTAGAATCGAATATCTCTGTGTTTGGAGAAACCCGATTTGCACTCAATGACTGTACCCTGCTCAAGCGCGATACCTCCTCCATGATCGTCATTCACACCTATATCAATGGAGAATATCTGAGTTCGTATTGGGCCGATGGCATCATTATTTCTACCCCTACTGGCTCGACTGGCTATTCGCTGAGCTGTGGAGGACCCATCATTTTTCCCAATTCGGGTAATTTTGTCATTACGCCGGTTGCACCACACAATCTCAACATCCGCCCCATTGTCATTTCCGACAATTCCGTTATTTCTTTCGATATAGAAGGCCGTTCTGATAATTTCCTTTGCACCTTGGACTCTCGATTCGAGACCATATCCTCCGAACACCAACTGGCGGTTCGAAAAGCCGATTTCACCATCAAGCTGGTCCAATTGCGGGATATGAGCTTTATGCGGACGATGCGAGAGAAATTGACCTGGGGAATGGATTCTAGGAATTGAGTAAACTAAATCTCCCCAATAATAGCTCGGGAGATGTTCATAATGTGGTCGCCGATCTTTTCCAGGCTGGAAAAAAGCGTATTGTAGATCATAGCGCTCTGAAGGTTGTAGTCGCGCTTTTTGGATTCAATATTGACCAGGTTTTCTTTCCGCAGCAAATCCCGCTTTTCATTGATCTTTTTTTCAATCTCGCGAGCAAAGCTGATGTCGACAGCATCGTAATGAGCTGCTGAAAGATTGTCTTGCATGATCTGGAAAGCCTGATTGATGAGCGTAAACATCTCCTTCATTCGCTGGCGCTGGTACTCGTTGAACCAAATGTTTTCACTGGCTTTGTACTCGACAGACTTGGAAAATTGGAAAAACAAATCACCGATTCGCTCCAAATCATTACAGATGTTCATAATGCTTCGAATACGGACAGAGGTCCGGTCGGCCATTTCTTCTCTGGACAATTTGGTGAGGTATTCCGTTAATTCTATTTCTATTCGATCGGTGATTTCCTCGTACTTTTTCAACTTTTTGGATAAAAACCGCTGCTCTTTCTGATCGGTAGACAACAGCATTTGATTGGCAAAGGAAGACATGCGGCTGGTGATTTCTCCAAATCTGGCCACTTCCTTTTGGACCTCCAAGATGGAAAGCTCTGGTGTTTTTCCTGGAGCAGAAATGTAGTGTAGGTAATGGCTCTGCTCGGCATCGCCTCGGGAAGGGACCATCCGAATGGCCAGTTTTACCAACCAAGTGACCAGCCAAATCAGCAAAAGAGCATTGGTGATGTTGAATACTGTGTGGAAGGCAGAAAGTGCAATGGGTATGGACACCGGATCGTCGAAGGCAGAACTGGTGTAGACAAAGGATTTTTGTAGCGCCCAATCGATGGCTCTGAGAAAAAAGGGCAGCAAAAAAAGCATCCAAGTGGTGCCGATGATATTGAACATGGAGTGAATGCGAGCCGAGCGTTTTGCCTGGGTATTGCCCACTAGGGAGGCTACCTCAGCCGTAATGGTTGTTCCAATGTTTTCGCCAAGAATCATGGCTGCTGCCACATCGAAGGGAATCCACCCCTTGTTGCACATCACAAGGGTGAGGGCCATGGCCGCACTAGACGATTGGACGATGATGGTCAAAAAGGCGCCGACCATGACAAAAAGCAGGTTGGACAAAAAACCTGAGTTGGCGTAATCCTTTAGGAAACTGAGTACCTCCGGGTTCTGCCCAAGGTCGGGAACATAATTTTGCAGCAAGTCCAACCCCATAAACAGC
The DNA here is from genome assembly GCA_039199225.1 of Bacteroidota bacterium. Taxonomy (GTDB): domain Bacteria; phylum Bacteroidota; class Bacteroidia; order Chitinophagales; family Saprospiraceae; genus JBCCSZ01. The sequence goes on along the minus strand of JBCCSZ010000341.1, from coordinate 5,189 downwards.
AAAGCAAAGCCGGTGAGAAATTCTCCCCAGTACCGACTACGGCTGCGACTGCGGCGTATGAACAACAAAGGAACGGCAACCACCAAGATGGGAAGCGACAACTGATGAAGCTTAATGTTGAAGCCGAGAATTGATATCAACCAGCCCGTGACAGTCGTTCCGATATTGGCCCCCATCATAATCCCCGCCGACTCAACCAAGGATAGCAAACCCGCATTGACAAAACTGACCGTCATGACCGTCGTAGCCGATGAAGATTGCACCAAAGCCGTGATTAAAAAACCTGTCAACAAACCTAAATATCGGTTGCGAGTCATCCGCCGAAGGATGTTGCGGATTTGCGAACCAGCTGCGCGCTGAATGCCCTCACTCATCAGCTTCATGCCAAAGATGAACAAGGCCAAAGAGCCCAGTATATTCAATATGTTGAGTAAACTTATTTGCACTAAGCTGCCATCAATTTGATAATGAATACAAGAATGACGCTCACCAGCAATCCAAAGAACACTTTACCCAGATCGGAGAAAACCATACTGAGGGTTTTCTTGCTGAGCTTTCTTTCCAAGTTCAGATGTACACCAATCTCGCGGCCAGCCAACAATCCGATAAATACCCAGGTGGTACTCATGGGTAAATTGCCCGTCCAAGGGAATTGGTATTCGAATCCCATAAAACTATCGTACTTAAACACATATAAGATAATCCCGTAGATAAAATCAATAAAGGTTGCAGCTCTAATATCGGCCGTATTGGTCTTGACGCGAACGACCTCCTGTACAGCCCCTCCTCGGCGATAGAAGATGTATGCCAACAGACCCAGAAAAATCGCCAGTGTAATGCTAAACTGTACAACTGATAAATCGTTGCCACCTCGAAGATACACGTAAATATTGGCCAAATCTTGTGTCAACCATTGGTACCACAGAAACCCGGTAGACAGCCACTGCAAAGCGATCCAAAGCGGGCGACTGGATTCCGATAAGGGATGGTCGATGAATCTCTTTTCAGTCAAACGGGTTACGGCCACATAAATTATACTGGCAGCTGTGAAAGCGACGATGTAGCCCAAGATCGATTTTTGAATCATTCCTCCCAGCTTCGAGCTTGTGTCGAATAAACTCGTCACCATCGGTCCGATCTCACTGGGAATGCCACTGAGCGAGAAGAGGGTGAGAATCATAAAGGTCGTACTCACAGGTATTCCCGAGCGCGTAATCATCAGCAGCACGATCGGAGGAAGAAGGTAATACCAATGATAATTCAGTTGACTGAGCGACTCCTGGTATTTGTCGAGTCGGCCGTAAGAAATGTCGTCTTGCAGGTAGCCATTGATAAGTGCGAAGGATAGGATGGATGCAGCGAAAAGCCAAAGAACCCACCATTTCATGCGTTTTTCATTCGAGGTAAGGAATGTACCAAGCGTTTGAATCACATCATTGCCCACAACTGAGTAGGCCGCCAATCCGAACCCTAGCCACATTACGATCAAAGAAAGATCCATAAAAAGTCTGTTTTATCGTGTTGTTTTGAGGTTGCTTAAAATGTTTTGAAAAGTACTATTCATTCGCCGCAACATGAACTAAATGAAAGTAGGCTTTGTCGCTATAGCCCGAGCGTAAAGGTAGTAAAATCCGTGAGTGGGCCGGGTTTTAAAAAACAGAGGGTAGAAAACAATTGCTTCCTACCCTCTGTCCCCTTTATGGAGGCCAAAAATAACTGGCTTATGTTAAGTGAGTATTAACTGTCTGTAAATTCCCTTGCCAAGCTATAGTCAATTTGCATGCAGACCGTATTCTACAATTTTAATGAGGCTGCCTCGGCTCACATTCTTGCTCAGTTCCATCCCATTGAGAAGGGAATGTTCCTCCATTTTGTCTTGAGGTACTCGGAACGACTTCAGCACGTTGGCCAATGTGCCGCTACTTTTGACCGTTTTGATGCGAATCCTGCTGGGCTGAGCGTTGAGCTTGGCCGGATCGGTGAGCCTGCGGAAGTTTTTCATGGTTTGCTCAAATGTAAACCCAAAGTTGGGATAATCGGTAACCAGTGCCATGCCGTGCAAAAGGAAAATCAGGTTGTTGTGGTCGATCAGATAGGTGAATAAGCGAACATTCCTCGTAGGGTCTTGCTCATTTTTTATATCCCCCAAAACCTCCAATGCATTGAGGCCATTGACGGTGATGCGGCGACTGCTGATAACAGTCATATTGTACTTTTCAATCATTGCTTGGCTGGCGGCGTTCAATTCCTTTTGTGGCGATAAGGTCAGGATCATGGCTGCCTTACCATTTCTTTCTGCCATTTGAAATTGAGCAGGAGAATTGGCGGTCTGCCAACCTCGTGGAACGGGAAACTGAAATTTCATCTCCGGATGATAGAAATAATCGTTTTCGACATATCCCTGGCGAGGGTCTTCTCCGAAGACCAATCCGTCGATCATGCGCAGATAGCTTTCTCGGTTGACGTTCAGGTTCCTCTTGTTCAAATCGGCCTGCCATTTGTCGGCCAGGCGTTCGACATTGCGCTCGCGGTCGGCTGGATCGGGATGCGTTGACATAAAAGTCGGAATTTGCTGGCCACCTTGCTGGTTGCGCATGCGCTTGAGCGTCGTAAAAAACTGCGCCATGTGGCTGGCATCATAGCCGATTTTGGTCGAGTATTCCACACCTAGTTTATCAGATTGACTTTCATTGTCGCGTCCAAATTTTAGAAACAACAGCCCCAGCCCCTGCTGTGCTACGCCGGCAAACTGACGAAAATCAGAGGAGGCGACAACGCCTGCGATCAGACCGACCTGTGCCAGCATTTGTTTGCTGTACTGCTTGGCAGAGTGCCGCGCGGTAATGTGACCTATTTCGTGGCCCAGCACGCCAGCAAACTCTGCTTCATTGTTGAAGTGGGCCATGATGCCCCGGGTAAAGTAAACATAGCCTCCTGGTACGGCAAAGGCATTGATGACGGGCGAGTCCAAAATCTTGAATTCGTAGTTCAAGTTGGGGCGATGGGAAATTCTGGCCATTTCCTGCCCCTTTTCGTTGATAAAAGCCTGCATTTTGGGATCTTCGTAGAGACCGAATTGGCTGACTACACTCGGGTCGTATTCGGCTCCCATGGAAATCTCCTGAGATTCGCTCAACAACATAAGTTCCTTTTTGCCGGTTACCGGATTGCGGGAACAGGTCAACAGCCCCATGCAGCAAAGACCCAAGAATACATATCTGGCAAGATTCGAAAAGATCTGATATTTCATGCTAAAGGTGATTTTGTGTATTAAGATAACGAAAGATGGAAAAAGTCACCCTTCCATCAAATAAAATAGCAATAGTTTATGCTACTTCGACCATTTTCTGGCTGTTTTTAGAACGATTGACAATGTCTTATCACTGTAATTTTTAAGCAGAAGCTAAAATATTAACAGATATTATTTCAACAACTATAAGTATTAACAGTTATGTTGATGCGTATAAATTTTTTCTATTTCTTAGTTGGCTGAACTGTCGCTTGTGAAAAGTAGCTTTGAACAGTCCGATGTGCAAGCAACTTGGTCACCAAAAACAATTAAAATGCATGCTGTTGTCCACATCCAGGATATTCCCTATCGGGCAGAATTGGATCGGCCAATGGACATTTCTATTCCATTACGGGAAGGTTCGGACACGGTCAATTGCTTCTACGCACCTTTGATGGAGACGGCCCCGGTCAGGGCGGGAGACTTCGTCGGTTCGACCCAGCAGGGCGGTCCGGTAAACTTTCTCAACGTGCGCCTCAATCCACACGGCAATGGCACCCACACGGAATGTGTAGGACACATCGCAAAAGAATCATTTTCTTTGAACCAATGCTTGAAAAAGTATCATTTTTTAGCGAAATTGGTAAGCGTTTATCCAACTAAGACAAAGGAGGGCGATCGGGTTATTTTTAGGGAGCAAATGACCCAGGTTTTCAGCCCAGGAGAAGCATCGGCCATCGTCATTCGCACAATGCCCAACGACGATTTCAAGCTGCGGATGAATTATTCAGGCACCAATCCACCTTTTCTGCACCACGAAGCTGTTCAATACCTGGTAGCCTGCGGCGTTCAACATCTTTTGATTGACTTGCCGTCGGTAGACCGCGAGGAGGATGGTGGACATTTACTGTCGCATCGAGCTTTTTGGCAGTATCCCGACGATGTTCGAAAAAATTGTACCATCAGCGAGTTAATATATGTGCCAAATGAAATCAATGATGGGCTTTTTTTGTTAAACATACAAATCGCCAGTTTCGAGATAGATGTCAGCCCAAGTAAGGCTGTATTGTATGACTTAAAGAAAATACATGCGTAATGCAACTTTCGGATTCAAAATACCAGTCTGACTTGTACCTTCATTTCAAAGAAATCAGATCAGACGAATATCGTAGTATCATTCGATTCTTTGAAATGCACGAGCGGCAGATCAACGAGCTGGAATTTCAAGAGTATTTTGAATTGAAAGTGGCCTACATCGTCTCGCTTTTTCAAACGGGTTCCTACAATGCCTACATTCGCCAGGTAGACCGCGTCATCGAAGACAGTATTTGCTTCAACGTCAAGATTTTTCATGGCAGGGACATTTTTCAGGAATTGCTCTTCAAGAAGGCTTGTTCGCATTTTCATCTGCACGAACACGTCCAAGCGCGCCACATCCTGCATGAGTTAATCAAAATGGCGCCGCAAAATGAACTCTACATCAGAACACTGCGAAAAGTTCTGGCCAGTAAGAAACCAGCCTATGTACGCCATTCCCGGGCAGGAAGCGTCCTCATTTTTATGTTGACGACCCTAGTCATCGCCGTAGAAATTTTGGTCATTCGCAATTTTTGGCCGGAGTACATCCAAACCATCGAGCGCTTGCGCAACCTCTTTTTCAGCCTAGGCATCACCACACTCATTGGCGGTGACCTATTTCACCGCCTACAGGTCAAACGCGCCACAAGCAGCTTGCTCCAAGAAGTACGTCAAAAGAAAAAGAAAAGAGCCGCCAGTCAAGAACGCGAGGAAGAACTAGTGGGTTGATCCTCCGAGCATACTTCCGACAGCTTTACAAACAGCCAATTGTCATTTACCTTACCTAGCTCTTAGGTATACATTGTTATAGGTTGCCTTAGCGATTAGCGTACCGCCACCACCATTTATGTTGGCCTTAATGCGGCCCGTTCCAAACCGGCCT
>JBCCSZ010000340.1:0-8164 GCA_039199225.1 Bacteroidota bacterium | reverse complement strand
TCATTGACCATTAAAATGGACATCATGCCGAGTCGGACACGATTGTCAAAGCTTTTATTCAGCTTGTCAATGATCTTTTTCATTTCTTAAAGGTAAAGGGCTGCATTTGTGTTAAACCATATCCAGCGCTTATTCATATTTGAAGTACATAATAATGCCGTACACAATGTGCAGGATTCCAAACCCGATGGCCCATATCTCCAAGCCATAACCGATATTGAACAATCCGATGATGCCCAAGGCAATCTCCAAAAATCCAAGGTAACGAATATCTGTAAGCGTATACTTACTGGCGTTCACCAGCGCTAGGCCGTAGAACACTAAGGTGCTCGGAATGATGAATTCTATCTGACCGTGGTAGAGCATTGCCAGACAAACCGCAGCGCCCGTGCTCAGTGGAATGGCCATATTGATAACCAGTCGCTGGGCTAGCGCATCCCAGGTTTTTTGCCCCTTCCGTCGAGCTTTTCTCGTCGTAAAGAAAATGCCACAACTCAGCGCACCAACCAAAATAAGAATTGCATCCAGCAAGAAAAAAGAGATGTAATCCAAGCCCCACTTTGAAGTGGTTTGTGCGATGACGTAATAGAGTTGCTTGTGTTCAAAAGGCGTCGTACCCAAGTATACGTACACCATGGCGGCCCCTGCGAGCGCAAAGACACCCGCTGCTACACCCGACAAACCACTCAGCGATATAAAGCGAGAAGAGCGCTCCATCAAGGAACGAATCTCTTGGAGTGTTTCCAGATGTTCGTTGCGTTCGTTCATTACCATAAGCAGTTGAATAAAAAGTACTTTGTTTTTCAAAGTTAAATACTTTGGACTTATCACGCAATAGAAAAGGTGAAGTTTTTTTTGACGCTATCGCCTAAATAGCCACAATTGAAAATTATTCGTTGACGAGTTAGAATTTGTATTTAGTGTGTAAGTGTCTGATTATAAGCTATTTGTGTTTTTATTTTGTACAGTATTGCCAACTACTAACTGTCGCGGCTGGGACAACAGACAATGGTTGTGTAATATAAATGTTGCAACATGTATGTTTGAACACTTATATTTGCATTGTAAGAAATCATTATCAAATTCACCAAATTAAAATACTTATCATGTCAACTTTCAAAGTCCCTTCCAGAGAACAAGTAGATTCCAAGGCACAGGCCATTTTCGACCATTTGGAGAAGAACATCGGTTTTGTTCCCAATCTGTTCGCCACCATTGGTTATTCTTCCAACGCTCTTGAAAGCTATCTGGCCTTCCAAGGAGCGCAGGCAAAAGGCAGCTTCAAAGCCAAGGAGCGCGAGGCAATTTTTCTGGCTGTATCTCAAGTCAATGGTTGTGATTACTGCTTGGCGGCTCATACGGCGATCGGCAAAATGAATGGCTTTACCGAAGAGGAGACCGTCCAACTGCGCGAAGGCACACATGCCGACAATCGGCTGAACATCATCACTCGCTTGGCCGCCGATATTACGCGTTCGCACGGGCGCCCATCCAAATCGCTGCTCGATGAATTTTTTGGCTTGGGCTATGATGAGAAAGGACTGGTTGATTTGGTGACATTGGTAGCGGATAAGACGCTGGCCAATTATGTCCACAATATTACCGGAGTACCTGTAGATTTTCCAGCTGCAAAGTCTCTCTCAGAGAGTGCGGCTATTTAAGCCAATATCCTTTTTGAAAGCCAGTAGGCGGGTAGCGGCTGATGCATCAGCGGATCGTTGCCTGTCTACTGTTGATCTTCCGGACAAATTGCTTAACTTAAACGCTGAATCAATGGAGGTTTCAATGAAAATCGAAAAGGAAATTCGGCAGCAACATTTCAGTAATGAGCACCACAAGCTCCGGGTCAACCTTCTTTTTACGGCCAGCTGGTTGTCCAACGAGATCAAAGAATTTCTCGACCCCTTCGGTCTTACCCAAAAACAATTTAATATTCTCCGCATCCTCAAAGGATTTAAAGGCGAAATTCCTCCTTCTGTATTGGACATTCGAGAGCGGATGATCGATAAAATGTCGGATGCTTCCCGCATCATCGATCGCCTGGAAAAGAAAGGGCTGATTCGGAAAAAACCTTGTACGATGGACAAACGTGCAACGCGCATTTTGATTCAGGAGTCCGCCCTGGCACTGCTGAGCCGCATCGAAAAGCACAAAGGTCAATTGGACGGCATTACCAACAGCCTAAGCGATGAGCAAGCCAAAGCCCTGAATGAAATGCTGGAAGTCTTGAGAGGGGAGTAGCCCCGTGTTCTTTACTCGTACAATTGCCGATCGGTGATTTTTTTCTCCAGGTTCTTGGAGCGACTGCCTTTGTCCATTGCCAATTGCCAATAGCGGATGGCTTCATCTGTTTCGTCTAGCTGAAATAGGATGTCGCCAAAATGCTCCAAAATATCTGCTGACTTATCACCGCCATTTTGCAGTGCCTTACTCATCCAATCCCGAGCATTTTTGTAGTCCTTCATTTTGTACAGTACCCAAGCGTGGGCATCCTGAAAACTAGCTTGATTGGGCAGCAGTTTATTGGCCTTGGCGGTCATTTTCTTGGCATCTTCCAATCGATCACCGCGCTGGGCGAGGTAAAATCCATAGTTGGCCAGAGCAATGTAATCGTTGGGATTGATCTCAAGGGCTTGGGTAAAAGCCTTATCGGAGCGTTCGTACTTTTTGAGGAAAAAATACTCGACGCCCATGCGCTTGAGGATGTCGCTTTGCAGAGATTGGTTTTTGCGCGACATCATCATGGCTTGTTGAAAGCTTTGGATGGCTTCACTGTGTTCGCTCAACTCACTGCTGGCAATACCTGCAAAGTAGTAGGATTTGGCTTGATTAGGGAAAAAGTCCGTGGCCTTTTCGGTGGTCTTCAGCAAGCCGTCGTAATCTTTCAATTCCGTTTGGATGTACATTACTTGTTCCCAAATGGTGAAGACATTGCTGTTGAGGTCGATGGCCTTTTGGTATTTTTCCAATGCCTGATCGGTTTGGCCGGAGTAGTACAGTAGATCGCCATAGGCCGAATAGCTCTTGGCGTCGTTGGGGTGTACATTGGCCAGAATTTTTGTCAATTCGATGCTGGCAGAAGCGAGCTCTCGGTCGCCGCTATTGGCCACCTTTTGAATGAATGGGATGAGTTCTTTGATTTTTAAGTCGATGTCCACTTCAGACTTTCTGAAAATAGGTTTCAGCGACTCTAAATGACTGAGGTCCGAATTACCAACATTGGATTTACCGGCCAGCACAATGGCTGCTTTGCCATCGCTGGGGTCTACGGCCAGTATCTGTTCGTAAACAGCCTTGGCTTTTTTGGGTTCGCCCATCCGAATGTAAAACTCGGCCAGGTCGTGGCGAAACTCTGTGCGGCTGGGGTAGGCATCGATGAGACTTTGCAATTCACCAATGGCCTTTTTGATATTCCCTACGCCAATGTAAAGGCTTTGCTTCTTGCGGATGATGTCTTCGGTGATGCCGACTTTTTCTTCCAACTGATTGTAAACCTTTATAGCCTTATTAACGTCTTTGGCCTTCACCAGGAAGAAAGCCCACTTGGAATAGTAGAACTCGTTATTGGGTTCGGATTTGGCCAGACCTTCATAAATTTTGGCGGCCTCTTTAAATTTCTCGTTTTTATCGTACAGATCGGCCTGAAACATTTGATACCAAGGGTTGGCTTTGTCAAGAGAAATGGCCAGCTTGATGGAGCCAATGGCCTTTTCATCATTGCCGAGGACATCGTATACCCTGGCCAACTCATAAGCTGCCGCATGATTGCTCTTGTCTCTTTTCAGTACCTCTTTGTATAGGTAGACAGCATTTTCAAAGTTTCCCAGAATTTTCTCTCTGTTGGCATCGATGAATACCTTTTGGGTATTGACCTCTTCCTCTGTGGTACGCACAATTTGTTGCGCACCGAGTGGAAGCAAGTAAGCAGTCCAAAGTACCAAGAACAAAATTTGCCGAACACTGTATTGCATCATAAACTATGATTTGAGTAATCTCCCAAGCTGATGTCGACCTTTCGGCCTTTATATTCAACAAGGTTACCGATCATTGAGTTTTCGAGAAGGGCATTTGACAGTTGGCTGTTGTTTTGGATGAGGCTGTTCTCGATAACAGAATGCTCGATTTTGGAGTTGTTTCCTACTGAAACGCATGGACCTATGATCGTGTTGCGAATAACGGAATGCTCTCCGATATAACAGGGTGGAATAACAACAGAATTCTCAATGACCGCCGTTTCAGCGATCAGTGGTCGATCTTTATTGATTTCCAGGATTCGCTTGTGCGTATGGATAACGTTGTCCTTGTTACCACAATCCAGCCACTCGTTGATTTGGCCCGCTTCAAAACGCAGCCCGTCTTGCTTGAGCAATTCTAGTGCCGTTGTGATTTGAAATTCACCTTTGTCTGTAATATTGTGATCCAGCATGTGTTGAATCTTATCTCTGAGTAGATGGCCCTCTTTTATATAGTAGATGCCGACGATGGCCAGATCGGAAACAAAGACGGGAGACTTTTCTACAAAATCAGTGATGATGCCATCTGCATTGGTTTTGACGACGCCAAAACTGGACGGATCGTCGACTTTTTGTACCCAGATGATTCCGTCTCCGACTGTTTCAAAGGAAAAGCTGGCCTGGAAGAGGGTATCGGCAAAGGCCACCACGCAGGGGCCACTCAGGCTCTGGCTGGCACAAGATATGGCATGCGCTGGTCCCAGCGGACGGTCCTGATAATAGATCGAACCTTTGGCGCCGACGGACTTTGCGATGCTGTGGAGTTGCTTCTCTGCTTCCTCCCCAAAATCGCCGATGATGAAGGCGACTTCTTCGACGCCGCCGTCTACATTGGCGGCCAGGTCTTCGACAATTCGTTGTACGATGGGTTTACCGGCTATGGGAAGTAAAGGTTTGGGGATGGTTAGTGTATGGGGTCTTAGACGAGAGCCGCGACCAGCCATGGGGATAATGATTTTCATTGAATCTTAAGGTAGGGTGATTTAATTGGTTTTAGTTTTGATTCGAGTTGGAATGGAACGCTCAGGTACCGGTCTGTCCACTTACAGCTATCAATTAGCGTTCCATGCCTGTCAAGACAAGAGGAAACACTGCTAAGTTAAAACCCAAGTTGTGATGAAAAAAAGGTTTTAAGTAGAATTTTGGAAGAAACCCTCTGTTTTACAACAAATATTATGGCTAAAGGCGCTCAGACAAAGCCAAACCACCAACCTATTCGATGATTGTCACTTTCAGCATATTGGTTCGGTGACGACGATGCAGTGGCATACTGCCTGTATTGACAATGACATCGCCCGTCAGAACATTGCCTGCGATCTTTAGAATTTCGGTGACATCGGCAATCGTTTCGTCGGTCGTTGTAAACTTATCATAGTAAAAGCAATGAACGCCCCAAACGAGGTTGAGCGTAGAGAGCATGTGCATGCTGTCCGAGAAAATATAAATCTTGGATGCTGGCCGGTAAGAAGATACCTTAAAGGCTGTGTAACCAGAGCTGGTCATGCCGATGATTGCTTTGGCAGAGACATCTTCGGCAACTTTGGCGGCATTGAAGCAGACGGCGTCGGAGAAGAAAGTCCGCGATTTCTTGGACGGCTTGGGTCGGCGGTCGCGGATGGAATAACCTTTTTCTGCCTCTTCGATCACCTGATTCATCATTTCGACCACCTTCACTGGATGTTTTCCAACGGAAGTTTCACCACTGAGCATAACGGCATCGGCGCCATCCAAAACTGCGTTGGCCACATCGGTGATTTCGGCACGGGTTGGAATGGGCTGTGTGATCATGCTGTCCATCATGTGCGTAGCTACGATGACGGGTCTGGCCCATTGAATGCATTTGTTGATGATGGTTTTTTGCACCAGCGGCAGACGTTGGATGGGGATTTCAATCCCGAGGTCACCGCGCGCAACCATGATACCATTGGAAGCTTTAATGATCTTATCTATTCTTTCGATTGCTTCGGGCTTTTCGATCTTCGCCATAATCTTCGCACTGTGTCCGGCTGCCTCTACCCGTTTTTGGAGGTCTTTCATGTCTTTTGCCGTGCGGACAAAAGAAAGTGCAATCCAATTAATGGAAGGGATGGTGAGCATGAAGGCCAAATCCTTCTCGTCTTTTTCTGTCAAAGAGGGAAGGGAGATGTTTGTATTGGGAAGGTTAACGCCCTTGTTAGAGGAAAGGACGCCACCGTATAATACTTTGAGCTTTACGATGCTTTCTTTATCGGTTTCGATCACCTCGAACATCAGCTTGCCATCGTCTACCAAAACGCGCTCACCGACTTTTACATCCTTGGCAAAGCGTTCATAACTCATGTAAATCTTTTCCATGGTGCCGATACACTGCTCGTTGGTGAAGGTGAGAATGTCGCCTGTTTCCAATTGGAGGGCATTGTCTTGTATTTTTCCGACGCGCAGTTTAGGACCTTGCAAATCGGCCAGTATGCCTACGTAAAGATTGTACTTTTCATTGATGTAGTTGATGTGATTGATGACCTGCAGGTGGTCTTCATGGGTGCCGTGGGAGAAATTGAGTCGAAAGATATTCACTCCGGCTTGGACTAGTTCCAAAAGCTTGGCATAAGAACTACAGGCAGGGCCTACAGTGGCCACGATTTTGGTGTTCTGGTGGTCGACGATTTTCATTCTACTCGGCTGTTTGATGATTTGCGTTAAAAAACTCTTAATAATGTTACCTATGGCGGTGCGCGTCGTCAGATAAACTGAAGAAAATACCACTTAGTGTCAGTATGACAATATATAGGCTCTAAAGTACACTTAAACGTGGGAATTGGCAAGAGAAATGAGAAGATCGATATAAAATTGCGAAAAAATGCTGTTGGGAGGGAATTGTGAGGGTTAAGTATAGAGAATTTTTCTATCATATAAATTATTAATCATCAAAAGCTTAGGCTTGAGTGGTGCAAAAAACTGTTAAAAAACTTTGGTTATCAGGGGACTTATCATTTATTTTGCACTGCAATTTGCAAACTACAAAAGCAACTGAATATGTCAAAGACTGCTGAAAAAGTAAGCAAAATCATCATCGATAAATTAGGTGTTGATAAATCAGAAGTGACCATGGAGGCCAGCTTTACCAACGATTTGGGAGCGGATTCTCTGGACACAGTTGAACTCATCATGGAGTTTGAAAAAGAGTTTGATATTTCTATTCCTGACGAGGAGGCAGAAAAAATTCAGACTGTCGGTCAGGCCGTCGAATATCTCGAATCACAACTACAAGAGTGATTCCTAAAATCAAGAATTTGACTGCTTCCAAAGTAGCATTGACTTGATTTTTTAGACACGAATTGGGGCTTCAAAAGATTCCAATTCGTGTTTTTTAGCTAGAAACATCAATTAGAGAGAGGCACCTGCTGTTTGCCAAAAGCCAAATTATGAAAAGGGTTGTCATTACTGGGATAGGAGCACTAACACCAATTGGAAACTCTGTCTCTGCCTATCTGGAAGGTCTGCAAAAGGGTACGAGTGGTGCTGCTACTGTTACCCATTTCGATCCCTCCAAATTTAAGACGACTTTTGCCTGTGAGGTAAAAGAGCTGGACTTGTCGCCCTATGTGGACCGCCGCGAGGCAAGACGCATGGACAAGTTTACGCAATACGCTATGGTAGCTGCAACCCAGGCAATGGAAGATGCCGGTATCGATGTTGAAAAAGTCGATCTGGATCGGGCAGGTGTCATTTGGGGATCAGGCATTGGAGGTCTGGGTTCTTTGGAGCAAGAAATAGAAGTATTCGCCCAAGGCAATGGCACGCCAAGGTACAATCCCTTTATGATTGTCAAAATGATTTCCGATATTGCCGCTGGTCTCATCTCTATCAAGTATGGTTTTAGAGGCGTCAATTTCTGTACGGTCTCTGCCTGCGCTTCTTCCTCTCACGCTATAGCAACAGCTTGCGATTACATCCGTTTGGGACGAGCCGACATCATCATCAGTGGAGGCTCCGAAGCAGCGGTGACGCATACTGGCATAGGTGGCTTTAACGCCATGAAGGCGCTTTCGACCCGCAACGACGATCCACAGACGGCCTCCCGTCCGTTTGATCTCGACCGCGACGGTTTTGTCCTCGGCGAGGGAGCCGGAGCCCTTATCCTCGAAGATTATGAACATGCCCGCCAAAGAGGG
>JBCCSZ010000339.1:0-8200 GCA_039199225.1 Bacteroidota bacterium | reverse complement strand
CTCATGTCTTTCCCAAATAAATACTACCTTTGCGCAAAACGAAAGAAGATGAAACATTTGATCGCTCCTTCCATTTTGGCAGCAGATTTTACGCGCCTTCGAGATGAAATAGCCATGGTCAATTTGAGTGAGGCAGATTGGTTGCACCTCGATGTGATGGATGGGCAATTTGTACCGAACATCAGCTTTGGAATGTTCATCATCGAAGCCATCAATAAACTGTGCGAAAAACCCTTGGATGTTCATTTGATGATTGAAAATCCAGGGCAGTACATCGAGCGCTTTCGGGAAGCTGGGGCAGATGTCATTACGGTACACTACGAGGCTTGTACCCACCTGCATCGGGTATTGGGGCAAATTCGGGATACCGGGGCGCGGGCCGGACTGGCCCTGAACCCACATACGCCCGTGGAGGCAGTGGCCGATGTGCTGGATGAGCTAGACCTAGTACTCCTGATGTCGGTCAATCCTGGTTTTGGTGGCCAGAAGTTTATTTACCGCACCTTGGATAAAGTCCGCAAGCTCAAAGGTATGATCGATGAGCGCAATCTTTCTGTACATATTGAAATCGATGGGGGAGTGGGCCTTCAAAATGCCGAAAAACTACTGCAAGCCGGGGCCAGTGTATTGGTCGCAGGAAGCGCTGTTTTCCGGGCAGAAGATCCGCTGGACGTCATTTCGCGCATGAAAAGCATTGGCAAGGACACTTTAATGATCTAATGGCCGTTCTCGATTTAGTGATTTAGTGATTTAGTGATTTAGTGATTTAGTGATTTAGTGATTTATGGTTCGATCTTCGCATGAGTGATTGAACATGGACAAAACACGAACAGAGCACCAGGCTGCCTTGAAAAACCAGAAGCTGATGAGATTAACCTCTACCACTTTATTCTTCTGCTTAATTGCATCCATTCTTTTTGCACAATCCAGTGATAAAGCGACCATCTTCGGCAAAGTAACAGACATCGCTACTGGCGAGACCGTCGAATTTGTTACCGTATATATCAAAGGAACCAGTAAGGCCGCCGAAACCAATGCCAAAGGGGAATACAGTATCGATGTGCCGACCTATGAACGCATCCAATTGGTTTTTACCCGTATTGGCTACAAGGAAGCGATTGCCAAGGTGAAGCCTATGAGCAATGGGGTCAGACGCCGGATCAACGTCAGCTTGGCACCATCGGAGGCAGAGATCGAAGTGGAGGTGACCGATAGTAGAATCGAGGATGCGGGTATCATACGGGAAGAAATGACCGAACTAAAATTGATACCGACGACAACGGGTAATCTGGAAAGTGTTTTACCATCCATTGCCCTAGGGACCAACAGTGGAACGGGCGGCGAGCTCAGTTCTCAATACCAAGTGCGGGGAGGCAACTACGACGAAAACCTCGTTTATGTCAACGACTTTGAAATCTATCGCCCTCAACTCATCCGAGCTGGCCAACAGGAGGGGTTGACCTTTCCCAACATCGATTTGGTGCGTGACTTGTCCTTTTCCTCCGGAGGATTTCAAGCCAAATATGGCGATAAACTATCCTCTGTTTTGGACATCCGCTACAAAAGGCCAGACTCCACCCGCGCCTCCGTCGGTATGAGCTTCCTGGGAGGCTCCGCCCACCTGGAAGGCAGCTTTCGACCTCGTAAAAGCAGCAATCAAAAGGTTCGCTACCTGCTGGGGGCTAGATACAAAACTACCCGCTACTTACTGGGATCGCTGGATACCAAAGGGGAATACATCCCCAACTTTGCCGATATACAGACCTATATTACTTACGACATCAACCGCGATTGGCAATTGGGACTGATCGGCAATTACAACCGAAGTGAGTATCAATTTATTCCAACCGAGCGCACTACCGGACTGGGATTGATCGATTTTGCTTTGCAACTGTTCACCGTCTTTGACGGACAGGAAGTGGACGACTTTACAACTTACATGGGAGGGGCTTCGCTGACCTACCTGCCCGATCGTTCGAACAATCCATTCTACCTCAAGTTTTTGACTTCCACCTTTCAAATCAATGAAAACGAACGTTTTGACATCATTGGTGACTATTTGCTGGGACAGGTAGAATCCGATTTGGGTAGTGACAACTTTGGTGAAATCGTTGGGGTCCTTGGAACGGGAACCCAGCAGCAGTTTGTCCGAAACTACTTGAACTCCAATGTAACCAATATCGAACACAAGGGAGGATTGGAGCTGCAGGCCGGAGGGGATGAAGAGACGGAAAAAAGCCACTTTCTACAGTGGGGCGTAAAATTTCAGCACGAGGCCATCGACGATGAGATCAATGAATGGGAGCGCCTGGATTCAGCTGGTTATTCCCTCAGTTATGATACCTCGCAGGTCTTGATCCGGACAGTCTTGAAAACTCGGAATAACTTATCCTCCAATCGATTCAGCGCCTATTTTCAGGATACTTGGTCGTATCGCGATGGCTACAAAGAAATCAAGCTGTCGGCCGGTGTTCGCGCCAACTACTGGGATTTGAACAACGAGCTGATCATCTCTCCCCGAGCGCAGTTGCTCTACAAGCCCGTGGCGACCGACAAAGACATTTCATACAAACTGGCTGCCGGACTTTACTTCCAGCCGCCTTTCTATCGCGAATTGCGGCGACTCAACGGAACAGTCAACCGAGATTTGCAAGCCCAAAAGTCCCTACACATCGTCGGTGGGCTGAGCTATGATTTTTTCTTGGGAAGAACCAATGCCAAGAAATTCCGACTGATCATGGAGGCTTACTACAAAAGGCTTTGGGACATGGTCAGCTATGACATCGACAACGTTCGGATACGCTACTCCGGCGACAATGATGCGACGGGTTATGTGGCCGGTTTGGACATGCGGATCAATGGGGAATTTGTTCCTGGTGCAGAATCCTGGATCAACCTTTCCTTCCTGCGCGCCCGAGAGAGCTTGAATGGCATTCAGCACCTGCGTCGGGAGATTGGCGACACGGAAGGGCAGGAGGTCAACGACGTACCGCGGCCAACCGACCGCTTTATGAATCTTTCCATGTTCTTCCAGGACTACCTCCCCAAGAATGAGGACATCAAAATGCACCTCAACCTAACCGTAGGGACCGGATTGCCATACGGGATTCTGGGCAACAACCAGGTTTATCGCAATACCTATCGTTTCAAAGCTTATCATCGGGTAGACATCGGATTTGCTGTTCAGCTGTGGGAACACGATCGCCGCACAAGAAAGCCCCATCACCCACTGCGTTTTACCCGAAATACCTGGCTGAGCTTGGAAATCTTCAACCTCCTCCAAGTAGCCAATGTCGCTTCTACTACCTGGATCAAGGCCATCAACAATGTCCAATACTCCGTTCCCAACTTCTTGACCTCCCGAAGAATCAATCTGCGTTTGCGAATGGATTTTTAAAAAATATAGAGAAATATAAAACATATACTTTTTTACTTCGTTTAGTTCAATGTCAAGCGACAAAGATCACCGTCGCATCTCCCAACCGCCATTTTGCGGTTCTTACCTCAGATTAATTGCCCACATCTTTTTCTGCGTTTTCAATTGACGTATTCACAGCAAATGTTCACCAACAAATGCTCAGCCATGTCACATCGGCAAGGGTGGCGGCATGATACTTGAGTGAAATGTGAATATGTTTGTTTCTTAATTAATAAACACCCGGAGAATACCACACCTATGAGATGTTTCGCTACGTCCTTGAGAGCCATGTGGCTCTTACTCACTCTTTTGTCTTTTCAAGACCTTTTTGCCCAAAGACAAACTACCCATCATCCCGGTTGTAGTTTTGATCATAAGCACGAAAAGCTGCTGGAAAAATTTCCGGACTTGCGGCAAGAATTCGAGCATTATCGCAGTCGGGTACTACCCATCATTCAGCAAAATAGTGCTTCTTCCAGGAGCAACAACACCATATATGTTCCCATCGTTGTACACATCATTCACAATGGCGAATCGCCTGGCAGCGGTGCCAACTTGTCGACCGCTCAGATACAGGCACAGATTGACGTGTTGAATGAGGATTTCTCAGCTACCAATGAAAGCTACAACACTACACCCGACCGCTGGAAGAGTGTCATCGGCAACCCAAATATTCAGTTTTGCCTGGCCAATATCGATCCCAATGGCAATCCGTCCAATGGCATCAC
Organism: Bacteroidota bacterium; assembly: GCA_039199225.1. Classification (GTDB taxonomy): domain Bacteria; phylum Bacteroidota; class Bacteroidia; order Chitinophagales; family Saprospiraceae; genus JBCCSZ01. The sequence goes on along the minus strand of JBCCSZ010000339.1, from coordinate 4,054 downwards.
GCGCAACAACATTACGGTAACGGGTACGGATTCCGACGATACCAATATTGAATCGGAAATCAAGCCGGCCATTGCTTGGGACCCCAACAAATACTACAACATATATGTACTGGGTATTCCCGGAACGACAGCCGGAGGAGGGGTGACAGGCTATGCCTATTTGCCTTATGCTGGCTCCATCGGCAATCGCTCCATCGATGGTTCGGTGGTGGATTATCGCTGGTTTGGTGGCCCTGGTTTCAGCCAGTCGGGCTTCAAGACCCTGACCCACGAAACAGGTCACTATTTGGGGCTTTTTCACACTTTCAATGGCAGAAGTTGTGGCGATGACGATGGTATTGCGGATACGCCAAACATTGGAGATGCAACCTCGGCCTCTGGCTGGTTTGGTTGTAACAGTGGTTTTCCTGCAGGACCAGAGAGTTGCGGCAATGAACATATGTATGTCAACTACATGGATTATGCTTCGAGTAGCTGTTATACTTCTTTTACACAAGGACAAAACAATGTCATGCGGGCCGTGCTAGATGGAACGGCAGCGGCCATTGGCTTTGGCAGTCGGGCCAATTTGGCTGGCAATGCCGTAACGGCTTGTGCTTTCCAAAGCAATGACGCAGCAATAACAGCGATCAACAATCCTGGTAGCCAACTTTGTGGCAGCAATACTGTCATACCACAAGTTGTGCTGACCAATATGGGGTCTTCTGATTTGACTTCAGCTGTATTGAATTATCAGGTAGATGGTGGTGCGCCTGTGGCGATGAATTGGTCGGGTAGTCTCGTGTCGGGTGGCTCGGCGACTGTGGACTTACAGAGTTTCACATCTCCCAATGGAAGTTTTAGCTTTCAAGTCTATACTTCCAATCCCAATGGTGTACTAGACGAACAATTGACCAATGATACCATGGATGTGCAGGTCAGCAGTGTAACCTTTGGTTCCTTGCCTCTGTCCGAAGATTTTGAAATGGCTGCCTTCAATCCGACGACATCTGGTGTGGCCGTCTTCAATCCCGATAATGACAATTACGCCTGGGAACGAACCAATGCCTTTTCGGCCTCCGGAGGTTCTGCCAGTGTGATGATCGATAATTTTGATGCCAACAATGATATTGCTGGTACGCTCGATGCCATCATCACTCCTACCTACGATTTCAGCAGCGTAGTTGGTGGTCAACTGACGTTTGACTATGCCTATGCTCGATATTCCGATGGATCGCAGGTTTTTTCCGATAGCTTGCTGATCATCGTTTCGACCAACTGTGGTTCCCTTTTCGATAAGGTCATATATCGCAATGGTGCGGAGGGCTTGGAGACGGGAACGGCCACGCCGCAGGCTTACAGCCCGACAGCCAGCGAGTGGCGGACGCAAACTGTTGACCTAAGTGCCTACAACAATGTTCCCAACCTGACCATCGCCCTGGTCAATAAGTCTGGCTGGGGAAATCGCCTCTTTCTCGATAATATTGCCGTGACGAGTAGTTCGGTGGATTGTAGTACTTACAGTCTGACGACCAATCATACCGATGTTCGTTGTCCGAATGGCAGCGATGGTACAGCTTCTGCCGATCCTGTCAATGGGGTTGGCCCTTTCGTCATCTCCTGGTCTACAGGCAGCAATCAATCTGCTTTGAGTAGATTAAGCCCAGGCAGTTACGGTGTGACCATCACCGACAGTCGGTCTTGTTCCAGTGAGGAAACGGTTGTCATTTCTGAGCCAGCACCCATCAATATCACCTTAACACCAACGAATGCAACGAATGCCTTGACCAGCGATGGGGCGATCACCTCTTCCGTTGTTGGAGGAACAGCCGGCTATAGTTATCTGTGGAGCAACGGAGCGACAACTGCTGCCATCTCTGGATTGCTACCCGGAAATTATGACCTAACCGTAACGGATGCCAATAACTGTATTTCGGTAGCGATGGTAGAGGTCGAAGCCAACTCAGCTGATTGCAATGGCTTCAGTTTGGATGTGATCCAGCAGAACGTCAGCTGTTTTGATGGCAGTGATGGCGCAGCGACTGTTGTACCTCAAGGGGGCAGCATTCCCTATTCCATCAGTTGGTCGACCGGCAGTACCCAGGTGACCGCCAGCAATCTCAAGGCAGATACCTACTCCGTAACTGTAACCGATGCACTTGGATGCAGCCAAACCAGGCAAGTAGACATCACACAACCGAACCAATTGACGGCCTCCACTAGCAAAACGGACGAATCAGTCCTGGGCGCTGGAGACGGCCAAGCCTCTGCCACTCCATCTGGTGGAACGAGCCCCTACACCTACCTCTGGTCCAATGGCGCCACCACCCAAAACATCTCCGATCTGGTTCCCGCAGCCTATACAGTAACCATCACCGATGCCAATGATTGTAGCGCAACGGCAACCGCCAATATTGCAGCTGGACCCGTTGATTGCTCTGGACTGAGCTTGCAGTTCAGTAGCAGTGATTTGAATTGCCACGAAGATCAAAGCGGCTCAGTCGGCGTAGACCCTGCGGGCGGAACGGCGCCCTACACCTATGCATGGTCCACCGGTGCGACGAGCGGGAGTATTGGCAACTTAGCGGCAGGAAACTACAGCGTCACGGTAACAGACAGCAATGGATGCACCCAGTCTGGCAATCGGACCATCGATCAACCCGACCCCTTGTCGGTCGGTATTTCAAAAATAGATGAAACTCTTGAAGGCAAAAACGACGGAAGGGCAACCGCTTCGACTTCTGGCGGGACGCCGCCTTATGCCTACAATTGGTCTAATAATACCAATACTTCTCAGCAGAGCATGTTGACTCCTGGGGTGTACACACTCACTGTCAGCGATGCCAATAATTGTACAGCTACTGCAGAGGTAGAAATTGAGGCTGGGCCGGTAGATTGTAGCAACTTTGGTGTCTTATTAAGCGGCACTGATCTGAAATGTCATCAAGATAGGAGTGGGGCCGTATCGGTTGATCCACAAGGAGGGGTAGGGCCGTATACCTACAGCTGGGCCGATGGCTCGACCGCTTCCAGCCGAGGCAACTTGGCAGCAGGTGAATACATTTTGACACTGACCGACAGCCGTGGTTGTGAAGCAATGGACAGCTATGAGTTGAGCCAACCTGAAGATTTGATGGTCTCTATCGATGGGACCGATGACGATATGGAAAATGGAGACAATGGCAGCGCTGTTGCAGATGTGAGCGGCGGGACAACTCCCTACACTTATCGTTGGTCGAATGGCATGACGACTAAGAACTTGCAAGCTTTGGCGCCGGGTACCTACTACGTGACCATTACAGATGCCAATGGCTGTAGGACCATCGGCAACGTAGTCATTGAAACAGTCATCGTAACTTGTGACAATTTTGAATTGTCCGTTTCGAAAGAAAATCCGCTTTGCTTTGGTAGTGCCGATGGCATCTTGAGCGTCAATCCGAGCGGGGGGCAACTGCCTTACGCCTTTAGTTGGTCCAATGGCGCCATCATCTCAGACTTGACGGGCCTCATCGCAGGAACTTATTCCGTTACGGTGACCGATGCCAATGATTGTACACAAACAACAAGTGTGGAGTTGATTCATCCGCCGGCCATGACGCTTTCTGTGGACGGAGTCGACGGACTGTGTGGTAAGAAAGCCAGCGTTGGTACGACCGTCGGTGGGGGCGTAGCTCCCTATTCCTACATATGGAGTAATGACCGCATCGAGTCAGAGATTTTGAACTTAGATGCTGGAAATTACAGCGTGACGGTATCGGATGCCAACCAATGTACCTTGACCGGCTCTGCCGATGTGATTTTGGACAATTCTGGTTTGGAAACAGAATCTGAGATGGTGGACGCGAGCTGTAAGGGGGCGAACGATGGTTCCATCGAAATCACTGTGACCCAAGGAACAGCACCCTTTGTATTTTCGTGGAACACCGGAGATACCTCCTCCATGATTGAAAGTCTGGCCCCTGGAAACTATTCTCTTTCTCTGAGTGATGTCAATGGATGTACTTTCTTCAGCGTCTATCAAATTGGTGAGCCAACGGGTCTGGACCTGACCTTTAGCACGGCCGAGCCGCAACCT
>JBCCSZ010000338.1:0-8239 GCA_039199225.1 Bacteroidota bacterium | reverse complement strand
CGAGGAAGCAGTAGAATTTGCAGGTGTTGAGGCAGGTCAGTTGGCCGGCTTGAACGACAAGAGCTTCGGAACAAGCTTGTTGAGCCAAGGAGCTCTGACCACAAGCTGGAATGCTGAGAAAGGAGTAGATGCAGAAGGCACGATCTTCAAAGTGACCTTGCGTGTGAAGCGTGCAGCTCGCTTGAGTGATGTACTGAGCATCAGCTCTGACTACACATCAGCAGAAGCTTACACAGCCGCTGCGGACTTCTTGAATGTAGCGTTGACGTTCAACGGAGAGACAAGCAACGAGTTTGCCTTGTACCAGAACGTACCAAACCCATTCAAGGATGAAACAGTAGTAGGATTTGTATTGCCACAGGCAGCCTCTGCCAGCATTACGATCTACGATGTATCAGGAAAAGTACTACGCCTGATCGAAGGCGAGTATGTCAAAGGATACAACGAAGTGAGCATCAACCGCTCAGATTTGAGTGGAGCAGGTGTACTGTACTACACGCTGGAAACAACAGACCACAGTGCGACTAAGAAGATGATCATTCTCGAATAAGGAAGTATTGCTTCCATATTCGGATCAAAAATAGGGAAAGCCTCTGGCCATTCGGCTGGGGGCTTTTCTTATTAATGTTGGGCTTAACGGTTTCATGTTCGCAAATTCGATTATATTTGCAGCGTTAAAGCAGACCTTCGTATACACATTAAAATAAGACGATCCGTGAGTGTTTTAATTTTTCTGATTATCTACTATATCCTACTCAGTATCAGCCTATACAAACTATTTGAGAAGGCAGGAGAGGAGAGTTGGAAGGCACTTGTACCAGGGTATAATTTTGTTGTTTGGTGCAAAATCGTAGGCCGATCCAGCCTTTGGGCTTTGTGGTTATTGGTACCAATTGTCAACATCTTTATTTTAGTAGGCTTGTGTGTGGACATGGTTCGTTCGTTTGGAAAATACGACTTCACAAGTGCTGCCTTGGCCGTCATTTATGCACCCATTCCATTTTTTCAGATCGGTCTGAATAAGGACAGCAAATACTTGGGACCAACGCTGAAGTTGGAACAGGCTTATGCAGAGCAGATTAAGGAGGCTGAAACCAGTAATGACAAGTTGGCATTGACGCGATTGGCACAGGAAAATCCCTATAAGAAATCGGCTGGTCGCGAATGGATCGAGGCGGTCGTATTCGCTGTTTTTGCAGCAGCTTTTATCCGGATGTTTCTCATAGAAGCCTATGTTATTCCTACACCTTCCATGGAAAGTTCGCTTTTGGTAGGTGATTTCTTATTCGTAAGCAAGGCGCATTATGGTATCCGTACGCCCATGACGGTTTTACAGTTTCCGCTCATACACAACACTTTACCTTACCTTGGGTCAGAATCCTACTTGAAAAATCCCAAGCTGCCCTATCGCCGTTTGCCAGCTATAGAAAAAATCAAGCACAATGCGCCTGTGGTGTTCAATTATCCCGAAGGAGACAGCGTGTATGTGACGCCTGCCCGCAACTACAGTTATTACGATGTGAAGCGTGCGAAAAGCCAATCACAGTTTAGAGGCTATAAGCTGCGAACTAGACCTATTGATAAGAAAGACCACTACATTAAGCGTTGCATTGGTTTGCCGGGTGATAAGTTGGAAATTAAGGATGGGCAGGTATACATAGACGAAAAAGTGGCGGAAAATCCTACAAACATTCAATTCAGCTACGTCGTTCGAATAGCAGATGGAGTAGCTTTTAACGAGCAGAAGTTTGTAGACTTGGGCATCAATCAGCAAGACATTTTGAACAATCAAAAATCAGCTGCCAAGTTGTTTCACCTGAACAGTAAGCAGGTAGAAAAACTAAAAGCTATGACGGGTATTTCTGTTGAGAGATACAGCCCGGCGCCTCGCCCAAACTCTATTTTTCCACACGATGATAAAAACTTTGGCAGTTGGACCGTCGACAATTATGGTCCGATCAACATTCCGGCCAAAGGGCAGAAAATGGTTATTACGCCTAATAATTTGGCTTTGTATCAGCGGATTATTTCTGTTTATGAGGGAAACCAACTCGAAGTTCGCAATGGTCGCATTTACATCAATGGAGAACAAACCTCTGAATATACGTTCAAACAAGATTACTTCTGGATGATGGGGGACAACCGCCACAATTCAGAGGATTCGCGCTTCTGGGGATTCGTTCCAGAAGACCACATCGTCGGAAAACCATTATTCATTTGGTTCTCTACTGCGAATGGGAGCATCCTAAACGGCATCAACTGGGGGCGCATGTTTACTTCTGCCAATAAAATGTAATTACCCAAGCACCTGAAGCATCATGTGGCAAAAGATCATCGAATTTTTTAGACGCTTATTCGGACGATCCGAACCAGCCCCTAAACCCAGACTTGAGACGCCACCTGAAACACCACTGCCTGAGCCGGACGCTGAAGTTGCTCAAGATGGCTCCGAGATAACAGAAGATACGACGGTCCTTGTCACCATGGAGGATGATCCGCAGATTATGATCTCAGAGCCTGAACCCAATACTGGCGTAGAGGAGCCGGCCCCTGAGCCCGATGAAGAGGATACGGAGCCGACGGAAGTAGGGCCATCTCAACCACCGCACAAAGCGCGATTTTTATGGTGTCTGGACAATGGTCATGGCAAGCAAACAAAGGGAAAGCGCTCACCTAAATTACCGGATGGCAGGCAGCTGTTGGAATATGAGTTCAACCGCGACATCGTCAAGCGAATCATGCAATCCCTGGATGAAAAAGGGGTTCAGTATTTCAATGTAGTACCAGAAGTAGACATCGATAATTTTTTGGCTGGACGAGTTGGTCGGGCCAATCGCAAGCAATCGGAATTGCCCAAACTGTATCTTTCCATTCATGCCAACGCCGCCCCTGCTCCCTCTGGCAAATGGAGTGCGCCGCACATTAGTGGTATTGAAACCTGGTACTTTCACAACAGCCGTAAGGGACGAAAATTAGCCGCTATCTTTCAAAAACATCTGATCGAAGTAACTGACTGGACCAATCGGCACATTAAATCCCGACCCAAAAACCAGTTTTACGTTTTGCAGCATACTTCGATGCCAGCTGTTTTGACGGAGAATGGATTTTACAACAACAAAGCGCAATGCCTGGAATTGCTCAAACACAATGTCCGCCAGAAAATTGCCGATGCGCATGTTGCATCCATCATGGAGATCGAAAAGAATGGCATTTGACAAACAGACAACCACCTATACCTACAAGATTCCCAAAACCGTTGCTTAAGCAGTTGTAGCATTAAACGAACTAATCGCTACGAACTGCCTAAATCTTTAGTCGCAATGTAATCGCAGAAATGTGCTTGCTATAAAATTCGTTTCTAATGATTTACAGAGTCTTGTTTGTCATCAGCCTAGTGGTTTATCTGAAGCCCCTGGATGCTCAGCCTGATTACACCGCCAACGATACTGTCCCCCCCTATGGTGCCTCCTTTGCTTATGGTTCCAACATGGGGTATTATCCGCCCTGGCAAGATGAACAACTGGCCGATATTGCCAAGGGAAATCCAGCCATGGATGTACAGGGGCTAGGGGTGACCAGCCTCCGCCCTGCCTTATTTGCACACTTTTTGGAACAATGGGGCTACGACATTCGCACCGACGCTTTTCAGCATTACAAAAACCTTGGAATTGATATTACAGCTTTCATCGGTTATCCTTCGCCTGAGCAGCGGGATACGACACGCCATTGTCCGGCACACCAATCCGAGCTTTTTGCCAATATGTATGAACCCATCTGGGACGATGGCCGCGATGGTACTCCCATCAATGATGACAATACCTATGCTTTGTATTTGTATAAGATGGTCCGCAAGTATGGTCCCTACATCCGCATCTGGGAGGTTTGGAACGAGCCAGACTTTGATTATTCCGGAAATGCTTGGAAGACAGCCGATATGCCAGGTAGCTGGTGGAAAAACAATCCAGAGCCTTGTGGCCATGCACTTCGAGCGCCCATTTTCCACTACGTTCGACTGCTGCGGATCAGCTATGAAGTCATTAAAACTTTTGATTCGGATGCCTTGATTGCAACGGGGGGGCTGGGTTTTCCCAGTTATTTGGACGCCATTTTGCGCAATACGGACAATCCGGAGGATGGTAGCCCAACAGCAGCATATCCCCTGGGCGGCGGTGCTTACTTCGACGTTCTGAGCTTTCATTCCTATCCCCATATCGACGGAAGTCTTCGCCGCTGGAACAACGACCGACAAGCTTTCGACTATTTTCGGCATTCAGATGCCGCTGCCGCTGGTGTAGTCAAAGGGAAAAAAGCTTTTGAAAAAGTCCTCCATCGCTACAATTACAACGGCCGCAACCATCCCGAGAAGGAATTCATCATCACAGAATGCAACATTCCCCGAAAAGCCTTTGGTGACTACATCGGTTCGAATGAGGCGCAGCGCAATTTCATCCTCAAGACACTGATAGAGATCCAAAAAGAGAAGGTGCGTCAGCTACACGTCTATCAACTCAGCGAACTCAATACTTTTCAAAAGGCAGACAATGAATTTCAAATGATGGGATTGTACGAGCAGTTACAAGACAACCCACCTTACAGCCAAAAGCCTACGGAGCAGGGGATTGCCTTTCGAACCATTTCCGAGCAATTAGGCGGGAAGTATTTTGATGAACGTAAAACCAAAGAAATGTTGCTGCCAAGCGGCATTGGTGGCGCAGCATTTACGGCCATCGATGGCACAACGACCTATGCGCTTTGGGCCAAAACGCCCAATGACCAAAGCGAGTTGGCAACAGCTTCCTACGCCTTTCCGGCTGTGATGAACGTGGGCGCTTTGATTGTAAGGGCGTGGGATCACTCCCGGAGTGGCGACAGTCTGATTGTTAAAGGCGCGCGTTTACAGCTCGACGGCAGCCCGGTATTTGTCGAGATGGCTCCGGATGAACTGGCCAGCCAGCGCATAGAAGCTGCTGAGGAGGCATTGAGCTTTCGCTGCTTCCCAAACCCATTTACCGATAGCCTAACCATCTTATTTCGCTTGCAAGAGGAGCAAAAGGTCCGCCTTCGGCTTTACGACTTCAAAGGGCGCTTACTACAGACCTATCACACTGGCGAGCCATTGCTACCGGGTATTTACCAGCATATTTTTCGTCAGGACGTGTCTGCAGGCGTTTACTTTTGTCAGCTAGAGATGAACAACCAGCGCTTAACCAAGCGAGTGGTTAAGGTACAGCGCAAAGAGGAGTGAGCTTTATGCCTGTTCAGCCCTTTGGTTCAGAAACAGTTTGGGTACTATGGTCGGTCGGTCTCTATTGCTCCATCACCTCCCAGGTATGGTCGGATAGCAGGCGGACGGAGGAGACGTAGGTGTATGGTGGATTCTTACCCCATTCTTCTGGTGATACCAGGGAGACGACAAACTTTCCGTTTTTACGTTCGTAGAGGTGGTAGGTATGTCCGACGCGAGGAGCAAAGCCCATATCGGCCTGGTATATTTTTTCGGATACATCGACGCGGTCGTGGATGGCCTTTGCCTGCTCGATCAATAGTTCGACCTGCTTGCGAATTTGAGTGAGTTGCACATCAGTCTGCTCGTACATCGCCTCCATAGCCATGCCTTTGACGCGGCCTTTATCGATGGGCTTGATGATGGCACTGCCAACATTGCTGGCATAGGGTAGGATGTGCGGTGATTCGGCGATTTGATCTTTATCGATGGGATTGTAATCCAACTGTTCGGTCGACTCTTTTTCCATGAATTGATATTTACAAGGGTATAACTTGATTTGGGCTATAAAGTTCGGTAAAAACCTGTATTCCTACAACAAAACAAATGGTGACCAGTTGGGACCGATCACCATTTGACTTAAAAAGATACTTGCAAACTAAATCTTCGGAGGGGGAATCATCCGGAAGATTACAACTGAAACTACTTTAGCGTGAAAGAGCTCGTTCCGGCAAGATGGCCTTTGTTGTAGATTTCTACATCGTACTTTCCTTTGGAAAAGGAAGTATTAGGCTCCCAGAACAGGCAAGTCGCCATTTCTTCATTGTTGTATTCAACTTCTTTGACCTGTGTGTAGCGAACCTCCTCATTGGTAGACGAGTTGGTCATTACACCAGAACCCAAATCTTCTACAGCCAAGGTCTCTCCAAGCGGATTGAGTACGCGGATGTAGAAACGCTCTACTCCGGCGTCCGTAACGTTATTCTGGCTGGCGTTGAAACAAATCTTCAATCTGTCGATGTTTCTGGCAGATTTCTTTCTGACTGGCTTGCCGCTCTTGCGGATTTTCTCACCGGTCACATTGAGGTTTTCTACCTTGATAACAGAAGCGATGTTGACTTTTTTGCTCAGTGCGCTCTTTTCTTGAAGCAGGTTCTCCTTTTCGCTAACCAAAGCCGCTCTGGCAGTGGTCAACTCTTCATTGAGTGAACGTTCCTGAGAAACGGCCGTTTGAAGTTGGTTGCGTTCGTCTGTTAGCTGTGAATTTTGAGCTGTAAGCAATTCTTTTTCTTCTTTGAGCGTATTGATCTCAGCTAGGTATTGGTCTACCTGTGTACGCAATTGGCTGATTTGCTGGCGAGCAGAAGCCAATTCTTTCTTAGAAGCTTTGCCACTGCGGATAGAACGAGCGATTTTCTCCTTCTGATCCTTCAATTCCGACTTTTGCTGATCGATGAGAGCGTTGAGTTCCTCGTTGTTGCCACGCATCTCTTCCAGCTCTGCCAATGCTTCGTAGTACTGCTTTTCGAGTTCGGTGTTCAGCTTTTGGGCCTCATCCAAATCCATGCTGGTTTGCTCAATGATTTTATCCTGGTTGTATTTGTTGTACAACAGGTAGGCATTGATTCCCAGGAGTGCTACGATGAAAACTGCTGCAAAGGCAATAAGTTTCTGCTTGGAATCTTTTGAAAAGCTCATGATAACAATTTTAAGTGTGAAAATGCATTGACAAAAAATATAATATTAAAACTATTGTCAATGAGTTAGTTGGTTAATTAGTTTAAAATCTTAATCCTACGATAAACCTTCTTCAAAGATACAATTTTTGAGCCTAAAGACCGCTAAATTGTGTATCTGTAAATCCAGTGTTTTTTATATGCTAAAACAAAAGGATGACAATTCGCAAATGAGACTTTGTTAAAATTCCCACCTTTTTCTAAATTCGTGGAACTTGCTTGTGTTTTCATCCTCGTGTCGATTACAAATGTAGCCTAATAACGCACACTAGGAGGGCAAGTTATACATTGGGCGCCCTCGGATTATACCAAACAGTCTTTATTTTATACAAACCCTCACACCTTTATGCTGGATCGCCTGGAAATCTCCAATATTTTATTCTTCGATGTGGAAACGGTCTCCGGTGAGTCCAGTTTCGAACAGCTCTCAGAACCTCTCCAAGAGCTTTGGCAAATCAAGTGCAAAAGCATTTTGCGCCAATATGACGAAGAAATTCCCTTGGAACAAGCTGCCGAACTCTATCCGGAAAAGGCAGGTATCTTTGCAGAATTTGGCAAAATTGTCTGCATATCTGTGGGCATTGTCGTCAAAGACGCTTCCAGTGGTCAATTGGCGCTCCGCCTCAAATCCTACGCCGATGAGGACGAAGCCGAGCTGCTGAAAGCCTTCAGTGAGTTGGTTGATAAGTACTACAGCAACCCAAATAAGCACTACTTCTGTGGTCACAATATCCGGGAATTTGACATCCCTTACATCTGTCGTCGGTTGCTCATCAATCAGCTTCCCCTGCCTGCTATGCTCAACATCAGTGGCAAAAAGCCCTGGGAAACCAAGTATTTTCTCGATACCCTGGAAATGTGGAAATTTGGCGATTATAAGAATTACACCTCTCTGAAGTTGCTCGCCGCCGTATTTGGTTTCCCTTCTCCAAAGGATGATATAGATGGTAGTATGGTCGGTCGGGTCTTTTGGGAAGAAGGCGACTTGCAAAGAATCAGTGTCTACTGTGAAAAAGATGTTTTGGCAGTCGTTCAACTGCTTCTTCGATACCTCCGCCTGCCTTTGTTGACAGAGGAGCAGATTAAATTTGTAGAGTGACACCAGATCACCAAATGACAAGCGGCTTTGCTGTGACCACTCATGTCTTTCCCAAATAAATACTACCTTTGCGCAAAACGAAAGAAGATGAAACATTTGATCGCTCCTTCCATTTTGGCAGCAGATTTTACGCGCCTTCGAGATGAAATAGCCATGGTCAATTTGAGTGAGGCAGATTGG
>JBCCSZ010000337.1:0-8284 GCA_039199225.1 Bacteroidota bacterium | reverse complement strand
TTTCCATCAAATTTTCAGATTCTTTTGGTCGTTTTTTATTTATATTTACCCGAAACGAAGCCATTTCAAACCATGAAAGCATACGATTCTAACCACCCCAATACTTTAAATGTGCTCATTTCTGAGTATGAGGCGATGTCACAAAAGGGAACGGTAGTATTTTTTGAGGAAACGGCATTTCAACGAATCATCAGCCACTATCGCCAGGACAATCGACCCGACCAGGCGATCCACGCAGTGGACCTTGCATTGAGCCAACATCCTTCTTTTGCAGACTTCTACCTCTTAAAGGCCCAAATTTTACTCGAAAAGGGATGCCAACAGCTGGCATTGGATTGTTTGCGCCAAGCAGAATTGTATGCGCCCAACCAACTGGAGGTTCTTTTGCTTCGCGCCGAGATCATGACTTCCTTGGGCCAAACAGAGGATGCTTTCAGCCTCCTTGAAAGGCTCAAGCTCATCGCCTCCACCAAAGCAGAACAAAGCGAAGTTTTCTTTTGCGAAGCTTGTATTTTTGAATACCTCGAAGAATTCGATCAAATGTTTTTCGCTCTTCGAGAAGCCCTCTATTTGAGTCCCAACAACAAATCGGTCCTCAAGCGGCTCTGGTACAGCGTCGAACTCAGTAAACTCTACCATGAGAGCGTCGCCCTCCACCAATTTCTACTGGACAACGATCCTTATTGCCACATTTGCTGGTACAATCTAGGGCATGCCTATTTCTGTCTAGGCCACTTCGAACAAGCTGCCGAATCTTTTGAATATGCCTACTTAATCGATCCTTCCTTCAGTTCGGCCTATAAAGACTGTGCAGAATCCTTCATTGCTTTGGGAGACTATGAAAAGGCATTGTCCTGCTACGAGGATGCCTTGGAACAGATCGAAGCAGATAGCAACATCTACACCAGCCTCGGATTTTGCTACGAGCAAATCAACGATATGGGGATGGCCCACGCCTTCTACCTGAAAGCCATTGCGGTAAATCCCGGAGATGATGCGGCTTACTACCGCTTGGGACAAAACCTTGCCCGCCAACGCCAGTGGATCAAAGCCATCGAATATTTCAGCAAAGCCATTGAATGCAATCCCTTCTTTGAAGAATATATGGCTGCACTCGCAGAAGCTTACCACCAAATAGAAGATAACTTAAAAGCAGCTCATTGGTTTAAGCAAACCACAGAGACGGCCCCGGAACAAAGCAAGTACTGGATTCAGTATGCGAACTTCTTAATTGAAAATGGCCGGGATGAAGAAGCGCTGTTAACCTTGGAAGATGCCAGTGCCTTTGCCGGTGGTGTCGAACTACTCTACTGTCGTGCGGCCTGCCTCCTATTGATGAATCGTCGCCAAGAGGGACTGGAACTCTTCAATGAGGCACTACAACAAGCATATGATTTGCACGAAGTATTTTTTGACTTTGCGCCGGAGTTGGAGGATGACCGGGAAGTTCATACGGTGCTGTATATTTATAGATAGCCATTTTTAGTTGCACCCCAAATTAGTTACATCACCTCAAGCTTAATACCCCTCTTTGACCGCTTGGTAGGAAGATTTCTGTGGGTTCCAAGGGTCTCGGTAAGATGACTTAAAGAACAGCTCCCGAATGTAGGCGAACGTCCGGCATAAGCGCAGAAAGACTGCCACATAAAAAACCATCAAAGGCACATACAACCACAAAACCCGCTCCTCTTTGGCCCGCTCAGAGAATTGAGAGATCGTAAATTGCTGAGCAAAGCCGGCGACAATATACAGCAGTATGTTGATGGGCAAGATGTATTTGATCCAATCGCCATAATTAAAAACCATATCGATGATGTAAACATACCACTTGAGGTCGAGAACGAAGTTGTACATGATGTTTTCAACAAACCCCAGGAAGTTGGTAAAGCGAAATCCTTTGTGCGGCACAAAAACGTCGAGGTGCTTGCGTAGGCGGAAGCGCACCAGGGAACGGCTCCAACGCATGCGCTGGTTCCAAAGCTTGCGAAATTTTGTAGGCGCTGCGGTTAGGCATACCGCCGTATGTTCGAAGTGGATATTGTAACCTGCCTTTCGCAACTTGACCGTGATGTCTCCATCCAAGCCAGGGCCGATGTCCCAGCCGCCCACCTGCCGGACAGCATCCATTCGAAAGGCTCCGAAGGCACCCGAGATGATTCGGTAGATGCCCAAAAAAGAAGTAACAATCCGACCAGAGGAGATACTTTTCAAGTATTCAATTGCCTGAAGTTTGGCACATAGACTTTCGTTGTAATTCCGGACTTTCACGTTTCCTCCCACCCCTCCTATGCGCTCGTCCATATAAAAGGGAATAATGATACGTTCCACAGCATCGCGATCAAAAGAGCTGTCTGCATCCAGGTGGAGTAGGTACTTACCAGTGCAATAGCGCAGGGCCAAATTGGCGGCAGAAGCTTTGCCTCCCCGCTTTTCATTCCGTATGAACACATCGATCAAACCGTGCTTTTCCAAGCTGCGGCCAATCACCGCCGAGTCGTCGTCCGACCCATCGTCTACAATGATGATTTCGACGTTTTGGTAGGTCTGCTCGTTGAGTGACTTCACCAGCTTGTAGATGTTCTTCCCCTCATTTTTTCCTGGAGCAATGATGGAAATCAGCGGACGCTCGTTCCAAAAAGCCTGCTTGGCGTCGTCCCAGCGAGCTTTCCGACTTCTGGCGGTCAGCTTAAAAATACAAAGGATGAAAAAATCGATGAGTACGTAGCGAGACAATTCGAAGATGATAAAATACCAAAAGACACGGACCAGCTTGCCAAAGCCCCAGGCACTCCAATAGTCATATACTTCAAAGGGGTCCATCTACGATTGTCTTTAGCCCTGTAGGCTTGGTTTAGTTCATCTCCTGCTCTGGGAGATTTGCTTGGTTTTCTCCTAATACTTGAAGGACAACCTCTACCTCGAAGGTGACATCCTCGAAGTTGCCGTCCAATAACTGTTTAAAATTGTATTCTATCGTTTGCTTTAGCTCTCTGGCTCGTTGAATATCCGTATCCGTCAACAAAAAGTGATAGTGCGAGGGCGAACTAGAGCTGATCATATCTGTTTCACGAACATAACTTTTCAAGACGCGACACAGCTCATCCTGCACGTTTACCAATTCATGCGAACTCAGACGATTGATCTTTTCCTCTGGCAGATTAACAGCACCTAAAACACTCGGATTGCCATTCCGCTGGCTGCGCAACGCCTCCTGCTTAATCAGATGCTTAAAGACATCGTAGATGTAAAAACCTTCAATATCCGTGGCATCTGCACCCGATGAGGTCGATCGATTGGCGCGAGGCAATCCCTTCAAAACCAGTTGCGTGCCTTTCGACGTCAGCGTCATCTGGTTGATTGCCCGCTCCTGCAAGTGTTGAACTTCCTTCACCTCCCCACAGTCGATGCAGTGATACGTAAATCGGGCCTCCTGAAAGTGGTGGTTACAGGTATTGCAGGTATATATTTGTGACGGTTTATCGTAGTCGATTCCAATGTGGCGTACGTGCTTGGAACACTTCGGACAAGTCATTTGATCCGTGTACTTATTTTCGTAGAAGTCGCTCTCCGGCCCTACATAAGCACATTGAAAATGATGAATCAAATCCTCTGTACTCAAATCAATACTACCACAAGAGGTACAAGCCTCCCTGATGGTATGATGTGCACTGCTGCAATTGCTACAAAGATGTACCTTGTCCACTGGCTCTGGACTGAGATAGCCTTGACGTTGGGCCAAGTCGAGTATTCTCAAAGCTTGCTGAGCATCTCTATCCTTGATCTGACGACTCAGAAAGGGAATGTGGTAATTTATTTTTGAATGACGATGGGGGATCGGTTGGAGCTTTTCATCCCGAGTGTAGATGTATTGAAGCGTCTTGTAGAGGAATTCCATCTCCGGAGAGGGGAAACGCTGCAACTGAAAGAGTTTCTCTACCCGGCCGTTAATTTCACGGGTTTTCTTGGCAATGTGCTGATACTGAACCAAATCGGTCGTATCATCACAACACTGCGTAAAAAGTGCAGACAGTTCTTTTTGTTGGACCGCAAAAACCGGCTTCAAATAGACGTTTGGGTTGTGGTGATTGCGAATTCCGGTCAGTAATTTATCAAAAACCTCCCCGTCGATGCTGTTGATGATTACGGCATCCACATAGTAAAACTGATCCAGCTGGGCATCCCCTTCCTTTTCGACAAGCATGAATAGCAAGTCCTCAAAGTCTATCAGCGACCTCTTGTCAATACTTTTTAATGCTATCATAATCGACCTGCTACCTGCGCTTTATGGTTCAGTAATCCACCGAATAGCATCCGTGTGGTATTTTCCATTGTGAAAATCAACTTTACTAAAGCCAAAAATTATACCATGAGCAAAAAAAGGAATCGATCAAATGTGACAGGCTAAAGTGAAATTTCAGGTAGACCCGCTTTTTGCTATAACTTATTTTTCACCACCTTCACAGCCATTTTGTAATAGCCCGTCCAGTGCATGGCTTCCTCGTCGTCAAGGGGCAGGACATCGGCGACAATACTCCGCTCCATAGGCTCGTGCTTGCTCTGAAATTCTGGTGGGAGTGGATAGGTTGAAACATAGAAGTTGTGGATGATGCCCTTGCCGATGGTGCCGTCCGGAAAGTTGATGGTTACTTCATCCCCAATCTTAATCTCCCGATGCGACTCCTGATCGAAGTAGGCTCTAATCTTCAGCTTGTCCATTTGGTGAATGGTCATTACATCCTCTGTTTCGTAGCAAACTTCGTTGGGGCTGTTGAATATGCGTCCAATGATGCCATCGATGGGCGATATGTAATAAACAAAGTGGGTGTAGACCTTGCTTTCTGCTGCCAGTTGCTCTTTCAATTCTTCCTCTCGCTCTTTCAATGCCTTCTTTTCTTGCCGCCGCAAGGCACTCAGATGCTTTCGCAGAACGCGAATTTCTCGCTTCAACATGAGGATGTCGCTGTCCAGGTCAGAGATGTCGGATATGAGTGGGGGAAGTTTGTGGGCAACATCCACTCCCAGTAGTATTTGTTTTTTCTGCTCTTCCAATTCCGCTTTTTTCACACCGATGGAAGACTTGACACCCTCGATTTGACTTTTCTTGATGGCCATTTGCCGTTTGACGTTCAACTTCTCCCGCAAAAACCAGTTTCGCAGGTCATTGCCTCCATTTGGATTGGCGGAAATTGTCATCCGCAGTTGGCTTTCCACCTGTTCTCGGTTTTCATAGCGGAAGCTGAACAGCGTATCTCCTTTGCGGACTTGCTGACCTTCTTCCACAAAAATATCCCTAATACGCACATCCTCCGTGAAGTGAATCTGCAGCTTTTCGACCAATACCTGCCCGTTGACGCTCACAAAAGCGTAGCGATGATAGGATTTGTAGCTCATATAAGCAACAATGGCCAGCAGAGTCAAGACAAACAGAAACCGATCCCAGTTAAATTTCTTTTTAACTACAGGCTCCTCCACGGTTCGGAGGACAGATTTCTGATATTTAAACCCTGTGAAGTTTTTCATTCGGGCGCTACAAGGGCCTTTGCATCCAAAGTGATGAACTCGGAAAGCCCTTCTATGACAATGTTTTTTATCTTGTATTGATTAACTGCTTCGTCTATGAACCCCTCCAACTCTACCCGATCTTTGAAACGGCTGGCCTCTACGACCAGATGTATCTTCATTGGATCAATGAGCCGCTGGCGGACCAGGGGAGCAAATGCATCTAGTGCTTGCTCTGTTTCTAGCCTGATCGATACCATAGAACACCAATTCAGCTGCGCTAAATGTGGAAAATCCAGGGGTACTTGAACAGCGATCTTTGCTCTGGCAGCATCGCTGATGGCATGAATATCGAATGTCTGGCTTTTGAGGTTTTGCAAATACTGCGGCAGGCTATCTGCCCCGAGCCCCATGCGCGCAGAGTTCAGGTTAACCACTAGGCCATCGAGTTGTTTCTGTTTCAAAAAGCCATTGATGTTGTCCGATGCCTTGGTCATCCCTGCAACCAGCCTTCGGTTATCGGTCATTACGTGTACTTCCACAGCGCTCTCCTCCAGCAAGGTCCGCAGTTTTTGAATATCCGGGTGAATGGCTGTGGAGGAAGTCCGAATGATCAGTTTCTCAAAGTCATTCGATAGCATGTAGTTCTTGATGAAGTAGCTGTTGTACTTATGTAGGTCTTTTTGGGCCAGCAGCAACGTCCGATTGGCGGGTAGGCGTTCGTAATAATCGGCAATATTGACATTGGCGATAAACGGCAGGATGGAGCGGCGATGCGACTTTCCATAAATCTTCAAAAGCAGCAGATACATCTGCTGCTTCAAATCAAGCATTTCCAATTGTATCTGCCGAAGTACATCCAGATACTTTAGCGTCTGTAAGGATCGAAAAATATCGACATAATCCCGCTGCGTGACCGCCTCTACCCGGATTTTTTCCCGGTAGAGCATCTCTTTATGCATGAACTCGATGTATTGCTGCAGCTTGTACTGATACTCATAATAGTAGTTGATGACCTCTGTCTTATTGTTGAGCAGTTCATATCGATTGAACTGGTCGCGGTACTCCGTATTAGCGACCACCATCTCCTCCCGGGACTTTTTCTGGAACAGCGCATTGGTTGGTATGGAAAAGGACAGATTCCAAGTTGAAAATGTCCGATCAGACACACCGTCGTCTCGCTCAAAGCCCGTGTTGTGGTAAAAACCAACCTTCAAGGATAAATCGTGTACCGGATTTTGCTTCAGCACCTCCACCTGGCGATACATCCGATCGAGGGAGTCGACCAATTCCTGGCGCTGGTTGTCCTGTACCAACCGATCCAGATCAATCTCCAAAACTGGTAATTCGCGAACGTCGTAATGGATTCCCAGTCCTTCCTCGAACAAAGTAGAATCGATCAAACGGTTGTACGATTCATAATTTTCAACCTTCACATTGATCTGTTCCAGCCGACTTCTGGCGTTGATGACAACCTCGTAGAGAATACCCTTTAGGTAATACACCTTGTGCAGTAAGTCCAACTCTGTCTCCAATTGATAACGACGTTGGCGAAGCAGCTCAATTTTAGCTCGATTGAAAAAGTAGATGAAGAGGTTGTAACGATAGTACAAATCATCGTCATTGGAGTCGATCATCTCCTCCACCCCTTTTATTTGTCTCCGAAGTTGGAGCTGTTTAGCAGAGTTGCGGTGACCCAAAAAGCCTTCTCGTAAAATCTGCCATTCTACGCCAGCTCGCAAACGAGAGCTGTAAAACTGCTGCCCGATGTCTCCGTCTGTAAAATCGAAAAGTGGATCGTGGTTGTAGAAGTACTGCCCTTTGATGTCCAGACCAACATCTTTTTTGAGTTCGCTGATTTTCTTATCGAAGATGGGTAATTGGCTTCCTTTGCGAACATTGGTCTTTCGCTGATTAAACAAGCTATCCAACTGCCATAGGCCGCCACGACCTTCCATCTCCCAATGTTGATTGATATTGGCCGTGATCAAATCCATGATCTCGATACTGATCTCTTTGATCAAAGTATCGCGAGGTGCTTGAGCCGATAAGTTAAGCGTGTAAAAGAGGAGTACAGCAGACAGGAGCAGCGGAACCTTTCTCAGGCCGCGCCAGTTTCTTACAACTCTACGGATATACTTTAATGAGCGGGGGGCATTAAGCATAGTTTATTTGTTGGAGGCCAATGGCCTATTTACTGATGTTGTCAGGTTAGCCACACAAGCCCAAAAGCTTCTGTAGTCACAGTAGGAAGCAAGGATGCAAAGCACGAAAAAGCTTCAATAGCTACGCTCAAAAGATCAACTATTGAAACTTTGGAGGGGGATTAGACAGAAAAAGTCAGACAAAACATGTCCCGACCTTTTCAGATCGCATTATCAATTTCAAAATTTGTACCAAAAGAAGGGCTGAAACGCAGTGCAGATACAACAATAAAAAGACATAAGTGAATCCTTTAAAAAACAAGAGAGACTACCCGCTAACGGATAGTCTCTCCACATGGCCCTGGCAGACCATGACTGACAATTTGAATCAGCAATGATTATCTGGCAAAGGAAACTGCCCGCTTTTCACGGATCACTGTCACCTTAATTTGACCAGGATATTGCATCTCGTCCTGTATTTTCTGAGAAATCATAAAGGATAAATCGTCAGCATACTGATCCGTTACCTTATCGCTCTCCACAATGACCCGGAGTTCGCGGCCCGCCTGCATAGCATAGGCTTTCTGGACCCCCTCATGCCCCATGGCCAATTCTTCCAATTCACCAATCCGCTTGAGGTA
>JBCCSZ010000336.1:0-8309 GCA_039199225.1 Bacteroidota bacterium | reverse complement strand
CTTTGTTTTGGCTATGCAGGAGCCGTTTACAAGACAACAGATGGCGGAAAAAACTGGCGTAACATATCGGTTGACAAAGCCATTCGGATCAATACAGCCGTCATCATTGATGCAGAAACATTTTTGGTTGCAGGCGAAGAAAATACCATCTACAAAACCAATGACAGCGGCCGATCCTGGCGAAGGATGTACTTTGAGGCCCCCAAGCTGACCGCTCACAAAGCCATCCGCTTTTTTGACGATTCCTATGGAGTCTTGGTCGATTGGGAGGGAGGCTTTTTGCAAGACATTAAAATCTACGAAACCTTTGACCAAGGGGAGCATTGGCAGCTTGATACGGTTGTCACCTTAGCTTCTGGGCAATCGCCCTTTGCCAATCGCTTGCTGTATTTTGAGGCAGAACAAAACCTCTTCGTGCTTGGAGGACGGCAGTCTGAGAGGGGTGGGGCTGGTCAAATTTATCAATCTGTCCTACAAAAGCTGCCAACGAGCTTACCGACGCTTGCGTCTTCCGTTTCTATTTCGCTTTACCCCAATCCGTCCAGTGAGGTAGTCACGATCACTGGTCTGCCCAACAAAGCCACTCAATTGGAAGTATTCGATCTGCAAGGGCAATCGCAACTGTCCAGGAAAACGCAGGCTGCTCAGCAACAAGTGACACTACAGTTGTCCGGGCTTGCGGAAGGCGCCTATCTGCTGAAAATAACAGACCTTTCTGGCCAGCAATTTTACAGCCATCGATTTTTGATTATTCGCTAAAATTAGTGTTTAGGCGCCTAGTTCGGTGCTATGAATAAAAAATAAAATTCAAATCAAATATTTGAAGTATTTAATTTCTAAAATAAAAAAATCATTGAAAGTTGATTTTAAACAAAAAATATATAATTGCTTTTTTGGTAATCCTTATAAACAGCTCAAGAATTAGTGGTCAAGGAATTAAATTGAAGGATATAAAGGAATTTGAATTCTCAATTACAGCTGAGTGTCAGATTTGCGATGGATTTGGGAAGACTGAATTCACAATAAATCGCTATGATAAACAAAAGCCAATCTATAATTTGAAAAGAGATGGTAATTTAGAAAACATCAATATCACAAAGAGGAAAATAAAAAAAGTAGTAGATTCACTTATTAGGATTTCGGATAATCTGGAATTCAAAAATTTTAATAACTATGATAGTTTATTTAATTCCTTAGTTCCTAAAGAACAAAATAAATATGGATTTCCTGAACAGCTAATTCGAATAGATGATGGAATTTGTTATTCAATAAAAATCAAATTGGATGATAGATTCATTGAAGCATATTCGTGTAATCCAGAACAAGAATATGATCTAATTAAAAAATATAGTAGAAATCCTAACAAAGAGATTTTAGATTTACTTGAAGGGGTAAAAAAGATATTGATTTGTTTACGAAAGGAGGTAGGTGTTAAAATTTGAAAATTAAACACAGCACCGAATAATAGCTGCCGACTGCCAGCAAAAGCTGACAACGTCAGTTATACGAGACTGGCAAATTGAATAATGACCTATTTTGAACGAAGTACAGATGAAACTCCTCTCAAACGAAGAATCGCATAATTTTGTCCAGGCACTTAGCTGTCTGTTCCAGCCCTTTGAACTCTGAGGCATTCTACTTTTCTTTGCAAAGCTTATTCAGATGAGCCCATATTCCTCCATTAGCCTATAAACATTATGACAACACAGCAATTAGCACAACTTTGCCAGGATAGCCTGAAAGCCATTCGTCCAACCGCTGATTTCATCCGAGCCGAATTGGGAAAAGTAGGTGCGGCACAAGTAGAGGTAAAAGATTTAAACAGCTTGGTGAGCTATGTCGATAAGACGGCTGAGGAGCAATTGGTAAAATCATTGGGTGCGCTGCTGCCGGAGGCAACCTTTCTGACAGAGGAAGGAACCGTTGAGCAAGCAGAGGGTAAATACCGCTGGATCATCGATCCGTTGGATGGAACGACTAACTTTTTGCATCAAATACCCTTTTTCTCGATCAGTGTGGCCTTGCTGCAAGAGGAGGAAGTGGTGATGGGGCTCGTTGTAGAGGTTGTACGTGAGGAATACTTTTCTGCATGGAAAGGGGGTGGAGCCTGGCTCAATGGGCAGCCCATCAAGGTGAGTGGCAATGAGCAGCTCGCCGATGCCTTGGTGGCTACAGGTTTTCCATATTACGACTTTGATCGCTTGGATGGTTATATGGCTTTGCTACGGAAATTGTTCCAAGCGACCCGTGGTCTACGCCGTTTAGGGTCTGCTGCGCTCGATCTGGCGTATGTGTCCTGCGGCCGCTTCGATGCTTTTTTTGAATACGGCCTCAACCCCTGGGATGTAGCAGCGGGTGTACTTTTGGTGGAAGAGGCAGGAGGAAAAGTGACAGATTTCAGCAACGGCAAAAACTATATTTTTGGTAGAGAGTTGGTCTGTGGCAGTCCGGCAGTCCATGTAGCTTTGCACGATTTGACGAAACAGCACCTGCAGTCTGCCTCTTTGTAGGCCAATGCCGGTCTAGCAAATCTTTTCTTTCATCGAAGAATTACCAGTAAAAGAATGGTATTGTCTAACTTGGGTGTCAAATTTAATAGATGAATTTCCGCGAGAACATCAAGATAGCGCTCAATTCGGTCAGGTCGAATCTGCTGCGCTCTATTCTGACCATGCTGATTATCGGTGTGGGGATTACTGCACTCGTGGGCATTCTAACAGCCATTGATACGGCCATCTATTCTTTGAATGACAACTTTTCGGACATGGGGGTCAACTCTTTCAGCCTCTTTCCCAAAGGCACCCGTGTCCAAGGCAATCGGCAGGGGCGCAAGCAAAAGAAAGGCGATCCGATTAGTTATCGACAGGCGGTAAAGTTTAAAGAAGACTTTGATTTTCCGGCTGTTGTTACGGTTTCTTCCAGAGGAACTTCTACGGCCGTTGTCAAATACGATGAAGAAAAAACCAACGGAGATATTGAGATTCAAGGGGTGGATGAAAACTACTTTGATGTCAAAGGACGCGTTATTACCTATGGTCGAGGCTTCACGAACTCGGAAATTACATCGGGTAGCCACACGGTGATCATCGGTTCAGATTTGGTCAAGACGCTATTTGATGAAGAGGCAGAAAAAGCTCTTGGTGAGGCGATCTTGGTTGGAAACGTCAAATATCGGATCATTGGCATATTGGAATCCAAGGGGTCGACAATGAACAGCAATGCTGACAAGATCGTGATGGTACCTCTGCTGAATGTCAAGCGCTATTATGGCTATGCTAAAAAGAGTTACAATGTAGATGTTTCTATTTTGAATGCCGAAGATATGGCGGCGGCTGAGGCGGCGGCCATTGGTACTTTCCGAAAGGTGCGCAACCTGCGTGTCAACCAACAAAACGACTTTGATATTTTTCGCAGTGATGGCTTGATCAATCTTCTCAAAGAAAATACAGCTACTATGCGAATTGGGGCTATGGTGATTGCACTGGTTACCTTGCTCGGTGCTGCTATTGGACTGATGAATATTATGTTGGTGTCGGTCACGGAGCGCACGCGGGAAATTGGTATTTGCAAGGCGCTGGGGGCTACTCGTCGGAATATTCTTCTTCAATTTTTGACAGAGGCCATTGTCATTTGCCAACTGGGTGGTTTCATTGGTATTCTACTGGGTATTTTGGCGGGCAATGTGGTGACTGTGCTGATGGGCGGCAGTTTTCTGATTCCCTGGGGATGGATTACCCTTGGGGTGATCACTTGCCTGGTTGTGGGGCTTGCTTCGGGTTTGTATCCGGCTTTGAAGGCTTCGCGTCTTGATCCGATTGAGTCTTTGCGGTATGAGTAGGAGGTAGGGGTGATTGGGTGGTCGGTGATTGGGTGATTGCCTTTGGCTGGTGATTGGGTGATCGGTGATCGGGGGAGGGGTAGACGGCTCCAATAATTGTGCTTGGGGGGTGGAAGACTAGATGAAAGCCTTACCTTTGGTGGGTGAATCGGGAGTTTTTGCTCAATATCGCTTTTTTGCTGTCGATCAATTTGCTGATCAAGCCATTTTATATCTTCGGGATCGACCGGACGGTGCAGAATGTTGTGGGGGCGGAGACCTATGGTCTGTACTTTGTCTTGTTTAATTTCACCTTTCTTTTTCAGATAATTAATGATTTTGGGATACAGAATTTCAACAATCGCAACATTTCTCGCCATCGGCAGCTTTTAGATAAGTACTTTCCAAATATATTGATGCTGAAATTGTTGTTGGCACTGATATATATGGTGGTGGTGCTGAGCTTGGCGGCGGCTGTGGGCTATTTTCAGGCTTATCCGCATCTATTATTGGTGATTGCCTTGAACCACATTTTGATTTCTCTCAATTTTTATGTGCGCTCCAATGTTTCGGGGCTGGGGATGTACCGGATCGACAGTGTGTTGTCGGCGATGGATAAGCTGTTGATGATCCTGTTTTGCAGCTATCTACTGTGGGGAACATCCAGTTGGCAGCCCTTCCAGATTGAGTATTTCATTTATGCGCAAACGCTGGCCTTTTCGCTGACCATTTTGGCGGGACTGGCGGTGGTGGGGCGTCGTATTCAGGTGTTTCGATTGCGTTTTAAGCCTGCCTTTTTATTGTTGATCCTCAAGGAGAGTTATCCCTATGCTTTAGTTGTCTTTTTGATGACTGTCTATGCTAAGATCGATGGGGTGATGCTGGAAAAGATGCTTCCGGATGGGCAGTTGGAGGCGGGGATTTATGCGTCTGCTTATCGTTTATTGGATGCCAGCAATATGATCGGTTTCCTTTTCGCGGGTTTGCTATTGCCGATGTTCTCGCGGATGCTCAAGGAGAAAGAACCGATTGATGATTTGTTGCAGTTCAGCGTGCGGATGATCTGGGCCGGGGCGATCACTTTATCTGTTTGCACCTATTGGTATCAGGTGGAGATTGCGGATTTATTGTATACAGAAGCGACGCCCTACTGGGGGCAGGTGCTGGGCTATTTGATTTTCAGCTTTGTGGCTGTGAGTGGGATATACATTTACGGCGCTCTGCTGACGGCGAATGGGAGCTTGATGAAGATGAATGTTATTTTCTTGCTGAGTATTGCGCTGAACGTTTTGCTGAATCTGTGGTTGATTCCAGGCAGTAAGGCAGCAGGAGCCGCTGTGGCGACCATAGCGACACAGTTTTTTTCCATGTTTGCCCAGATTGTACTGGCGCATCGGGAGTTGGCGCTCCGTGGAGACAAGGGGTGGATATGGCGCTTGTTGAGTTTTACTTTTTTGGTAGTAGGACTTACTTATGGGATGTATAATTATGGAACTTTGGGTTGGAAAGTTAATTTTGCACTCAATTTATCCTTCTGTGCTTTGTTGGCCTTTGGATTAAAGTTGATCGATTTGAAAGCATTTTTGCTACTTTTGCCCCGATCAAAAAAATAGTAATGGAAAACAAAGATAATTTGTTGTCGGTGTTGCAGACCCTATTCAAGTGGAAAAAGCAAATCATCGGCCTCTGTGTAATCACACTCATCGGAACGGTGGTGGTATCGTTGTTTTTATCCAACTACTACGAGTCAACAACCCTCTTCTATGCTGCCAATCCCGATTTGGCCAAGCCACCATCTGTCGGAAGTGAGATCAAAGATCGAAATTACTATGGTCAAACAGGGGATATTGATCGGGTGTTGGCCATTGCTCAGTCGGATGAAATTGCTGCCTACTTAATTGACAAGTTCAATTTGTATGAGCATTACGGTGTCGATACCAGCCATGTAAAGGCTCCCTTTTTCGTTCGCAAGAAGTTTTACAATGCTTACACGGTTACCAAGACGAAGTACGATGCCATCGAGCTGAAGGTGGAAGATAAAGACCCTCGAATTGCAGCGGATATGGTCAATGCTGCTCGCGACAAGGTGGAGGACATTGCTCGTTCCTTGGCCAAGCAATCCCAAGCAGAACAAATCCGTGATTATGAAAGTCGGATTTCCGATAAGGAGAGAGAATTGAGCATTTTATCGGATAGTTTAGAGCGGGTACGTACCAAATACAAAATTTACAATTCCTACTCACAGAGTGAGATTCTATCGGAACTGTACGAAAATGCGGAGACCAACCTCGCCAACGCCAATGCCCGTCTGGAAGCTTTGAAATCCTTTCGGTCGATCCCTCGCGACTCCGTCCTCATCCTCGAATCCAAGGTCAAAGGCTTTGAAAATCAGATTAGCACCCTCAACAACCGCTTGGATACCTTTAATATAGGTATGGGAAAGGTGAGATTGTTGGTCGAAATTTACAACAATGCCAGCCGTCAAATCGGTGTGGACAAAGAGCGCTACAAACAGATTAAAGGAACCTACAATTCCAATTTCGTGGTGATCTTCTTGCTGGAAAAAGGTAGAGTGTCGGTCATCAAGTCGCGACCCAAGCGAAGTCTAATCGTCATTGGAGCGGTTTTCATCGCTTTCATCGTCGGCATTATGGGCGTTTTACTATTCGATACATATAAAGGTGTGAACTGGCGAGAAATCATCAATGGCTGATAAACAACATTTCCTTAGTCGTTTCCTAGATTTCAAAGAGGACGAACACTGGCTATTTGCCATACTGACGGCTTTGGTACTTGGGAGCATCTTCGGTACCATTTTGATGGACGAAGTCCTATTTATGGGTATTCCCTTTTTCTTCTTGCTGGTCTATTGGTGTGTCGTCGATTTTAAAAAAGTCTATTTCCTCCTCCTGTTTTGCATTCCACTTTCTACTGAGTTTACGCTGCCAAATGGCTTTGGGACGGATTTACCTACCGAGCCACTGATGGTCGGCCTCATGGGTGTTTATCTATTGTACGTCTTTCGGCATGCCGGGCAAATGAGTAGTCGTTTCGTCCGCCATCCAATCAGCTTATTGATACTGCTGCACCTGCTTTGGATTTATGCTACTACGATTTACTCCAATCTCTTTTTTGTCTCCTTTAAGTTTTCGTTGGCAAAAACTTGGTACATCATCGTTTTCTATTTCATGGCCGGGTCCATCCTTAAGAAGGAAAAAGACTGGCGCAACATGTTTTGGATCATCTTCCTCCCGATGTTATTGACCATATTCAGTGTGCTATTCAAGCATGCGCAGGAAGGTTTTGCCTTTGATAAAGTCAATGCAGTCTTAGACCCCTTTTATCGCAACCACGTAAATTATGCTTGCATCCTCGTTTTGTTTTTCCCTTTTCTATGGTATGCACGCACTTGGTTTAAGACATTCAGTTTTAATTGGTGGTTTTTGTTGGGTGGCGGACTGGTTTATCTGGTGGCCATTCAATTGTCGTACACGCGGGCCGCTTACGTGGCTTTGGTTTTGGCAGCCGGTGCTTATTTCATCATCCGCCTCCGACTGATTCGGTATGTACTTGGTTTGGTGTTGGTAGGAGCTGTCGTAGGGGCTATTTATATGACGGTTAACAACAAGTATTTGGAGTACGCTCCCAACTTCGAACGGACCATCACCCACCGCAATTTTGACAACCTCGTTTCAGCTACCTACAAAGGGGAAGATATTTCTACCATGGAGCGCTTTTACCGCTGGATTGCCGGGGCCTACATGAGCTTTGAAGAACCCCTAACAGGCTTTGGACCTGGCAACTTCTATAACTTTTACCGATCCTATACCGTCACCAGCTTTCGAACCTATGTCAGTGATAATCCCGAAAAGTCAGGCATCCACAGTTATTATCTGATGACCCTGTCAGAGCAAGGCTATCCCGGGCTGGTCATATTCCTGCTGATTTGTTTTTATGGACTCATTCGAGGAGAAAACATCTACCACCAGACCGAGAACGACTTTAAGAAAGGACTTGTGATGACAATACTGCTTTCCATGATTGTGATCGACGCCCTGTTGCTCATCAATGATATGATCGAGACCGATAAAGTAGGCTCTTTCTTTTTCATCCATCTGGCTATTTTGGTAAACATCGACCTGTCCAACCGCCAGGAGGAGACATCTGAACCACCCTCGCTGAAAGAGGCTTGACCAAGCGCAAATTTGTTGTATTTTTAGGAATGACTGCTTGTCAGGCAAGTCTGTTGTTTCGAACCAATCAACCATTTATGCGAGTCTCTTTTCTATTTTTATACCTCTGGATGGCACTTTCTCTGCAAGCAAACCCCCTCCTGAAGTGTGCTACCTCTATCGATTCCATCGACATTCGAACCGCTTCGATGCAGCCATACGAGGGGTATTTCGACTTTTGGTGGGATGCCAAGGAAGGAAAGATATGGCTGGCCATTGATCGATTTGAGGAGGAATTTCTCTATGTTAATTCGCTGCCT
>JBCCSZ010000335.1:0-8350 GCA_039199225.1 Bacteroidota bacterium | reverse complement strand
TTAGCCTTACTGTTTAGTAGTTTGTAATATTTGAGGTTTTTAATAAAAAAAGTTAAGCTGCACAGCAAATTCTACGCAAAAGGTCCGCGCAGCATTCGTTCATTTAAATTTACAGACTACTTAAATGGCTTGAAGATTAGATATACAATCTCTGATCTAGAGCAAATATAGGAGGCTTCGGTCTCAGCACACAAGACTGGATAAGTTTCTTTAGGATTTAAAAAATGAATTGGATTAAAGATCAAAGTCCAATTCCAATTGGATACCATAACCTGCGGTTTCCTTGCTGAGGTTGGATACGGAAACGCCCAGGAGTCTTACCGCGCCGGCTTGCTTCCAATGCTCCCGCAGCAACGCTTCTACCCATTCCAGGAATTGTTTTTCATCCCGAAACTCACCGGCAAATGTTCGACTGCGATTGATGATTTGGAAGTCTGTGGTCTTCATTTTCAAATTGAGGGTCCGACCATAGTTATCCGTTTTTTTCATGTACTGAAAAACCTGGCGAGCAATCGGCAAAAGTTTTTCCAGCATCTTTTCTGGATCGGAAAGGTCTTCCGAAAAAGTCCGCTCCGCTCCAATGGATTTCCGAACTCGGTTGGGGTTAACAGCCCGATCGTCTATGGCACGAGCAATGCGATAATAATGCCGTCCCACTTTGCCAAAGTGCTGAACCAATTCGATCTCGCTGAGCTTTTTCAAATCACCACCAGTGTAGATGCCCATGCGCTGCATTTTTTCCGTCGTTACTTTTCCAACGCCATGAAATTTTTGCACCGGTAGGCTTTGTAGGAAACTTTCAGCTTGGGTGGGATGGATGAGTTTTAGTCCATTGGGTTTGTTGATGTCCGAAGCAATCTTGGCGAGAAACTTATTAAAAGATACACCGGCCGAGGCCGTCAGTTGAGTTTTTTCAAAAATGCGGCGGCGGATTTCCTCGGCGATGGCTACGGCAGATACCATCTCTTTTTTGTTGTTTGTCACATCCAGATAAGCTTCATCCAACGATAGAGGTTCCACCAGGTCGGTATAGTCTAAAAAGATTTCCCGAATTTGCTGGGAAACCTCCCGATAAACAGCAAAACGATGCTTGGTGAAGATCAAGCCTGGACACAGACGAGCCGCGGTTATGCTGGGCATGGCGGAGCGCACACCGAACTGGCGGGCTTCATAACTGGCAGAAGCAACCACCCCCCGCTTGCTACTACCTCCGACAGCAACTGGCTTTCCGCGCAACTCCGGATGGTCTCTTTGCTCAATCGAAGCAAAAAAAGCGTCCATATCCACATGTATGATCTTGCGCACTTCCATAGCCCAAAGATCGATCAAAAAGATGGAAGAGTAAACATAGAAGGAAGGAAAATGACAAAGGGTCCAATGACAAGTCATTGAACCCCCGTTACTCATATGGGATATGATATTGCTGTCAGTTAAGTGGCTTGTTAAAGCCAGTAGATTTTACATTCATTCTTTCGCTTTATGATAAAAGAATTTCAAATCGAAGATTGCGTTAAAAATAACGAGGCGTCGTTATCTTCTTCAGGTTATAAGTCATATCGTAACCTACCATGATCTCAAAAGACCCTCTGGCATAATCCTGAAGTTGGGTCAGTGTATAGTCGTAAGACAACCCGACGCGTAAGCCATTATGCAAATAGTATGCCGCCCAAACATCCGCCGAATCAAATGAGCTATTACCTCCAAATTGTCTGGCTGCAAAGGCCGATCGGAAGGACACGCCAAACCAAACAGCTTCGTAAAACAGCATGGAAAGGTCGATGTCAAATTCAGCAGGTGCACCTACTCGACTGGGATCGCTCGGATCAGTCGAAAAGCTACTCAACAAACCAACACTCTTGATCATAATAGAAGGCTTGAAAATCATTGCATCTCCGCTAACCGGAAATGCAGCTCCTGCAGTGAAAAAGAAATGTCTGTAAAGCTTTGCCCACTTGACGGCATTTTCATTGACCGTTTCGTTTAGGTCGTTTTCCAACATTCGTGGAACAGAAAATCCAATGTAGTACTTGGGTGCATAGTAAAAAACACCAGCGCCAAAATTAGGCAACCACTTCGAAGGATTTTGCTCGAAAGAAGGATCGAGAGAACGTGGGTCTTTGTATTTTAAATCATTCCAATTAGCACGCCAATTAATGACGCCAGCCTGAAGACCAATTGCCAGCCTTCCCCTTCCAAAGTCGATGTGGTAGGCATAGCTACCAAAAACAGAAGTCGAACCTGTCGAACCAATCTTATCATTCATCACCGAAAGTCCAAGCCCCACTCTTTCACGAAAAGGTGTGTGAATTGTAAAAGACTGCGTCGTTGGCGCTCCCTCGAAAGCCCACCATTGGTTGCGGTAGATCATACGGGCCGACATGTAACCAGGGCTACCTGCAAAGGCTGGATTGTAGGCCAGTCCATTAAACATATACTTGGTAAACATCGGGTCCTGTTGAGACCAGGCGGAGTAAGAAACTAGGCTTAAACAAGCAAAGAGTATAAATCTTTTCATATAGGAAAAGCTTGTAAAGTAGTCATATAATTACCCGAAAAAACAACCGGCATTTACTAGCTTGTTGGTAAACAATGGTTTCATCCTAACAGTCGATCATTTTATTTCGAGTGGGGCGTTCGTTTCTGGGAGGAAAATTGCTTTGTTATTGTGTTTGCCCCCTTGGGTCCAAAAACCATGCCTTTCGACGGAAATAAAAGGGTACTTTTTACATTCAAAAACCTCCTATGTATAAGCGCCCTAATAAGGGATCATTAACATATAACACAAATGTTCTTTGAGTCCTAAAACGACAGGAAGGTCCTACAAACTCCCCTTTTCAAATCCATCAAAAAGTGAGATTGCAGGACCTTTGTTAATCTTTAGCGGTGTATTTGTACATATCCGCTGACGGTATTACCTTCCCCAGTATCGATGAGGTAGAAGTATGTGCCATCCGGCAAATCTTTCCCTTTCCATTGACCATTCCAACCAAGCGCATTGGTGTATCCCCTCTGGTTGAAAATTTCATTCCCCCAGCGATTGAAAATTAAGACCCGATTGTCCGGGAAGTTCTCAATGCCAAGGATGACAAAAGTATCGTTGACCCCATCTCCATTGGGTGAGAATCCATTGAAGACCGTCAGATCATCACAGGCGATGAAGATGCGAACCGTTGCAGTGTCTAGTCCGCTGCTTGTTTCCAGTACATAGGTGAAGCTATCGGTTTCACTACAAATATCCTGGTCCGGTACATAGGTGACCGTTCCATCTGGGTTCACAATCACAGAGCCAATCGATGGTCCATCCAACAGACGCACATCGACCAGGCTGCCGTTCAATGTATCGTTGTTCAAAACATTGATGACAATGGGCATATTCTTAATCGTCAGCGTATCATCGTCCACAGCCACCGGCGGATCAATCATTGGTTCTTCCGCCAAAACAATCAAAATGCTTGTATCGCACAAGCCACTGGTATCGCAAACCACTAGGCAGGCCGTATCCTGCCCAATGTCCAAACCTGTATAGGTTACGCAGAGCGAATCGCTTTCCAATGTGAAATCCACAAAGACACCCGATGAGCCCGGACAAATGTTAAAGACGGTGTCTATCGGACTGCTCAATTCGGTTGTATCCAGACAGTAAGAACCATTTTCATCGATCAAGACGGTTCGTCGAATCGTATCCGTTTGTGGCCTGATTACATCGAATATCACAGTCGTCGTTGCACAGTTCCCCAGATCGTCGCAAAGCACCATGCAGGCGGTATCCGTACCGGGTTCCAGCCCGGTAACCACCAAACAGTTCGTTCCTACAATCGGCTCAAAACGCGCATTCGTTCCGGATAAAGATGGACAACTGTTGAAGAGCGTATCGATATTGCCTTGGAAGATCGTCGAATCCAGGCAAATCGTATCCATCTGGTTGACAACAATCGTATCTCGGATCGTAGAGTCGACCGGCACCACTTGAACCACCACATCTATCGTATCACACATCCCCATCCGATCGCATACTTCCAAACAGAAACTGTCTACGCCCAGCAGTCGCGCATCAAATTCGACACAGCCAAGCGTCGGTAAAACACTGAACAAGGCATTGCCATCCGAATCGGTCGGGCAGATATTTCGAATCACAGGCAAAGAGTCGAAATTACTCAGATCAACACAGAAGGTGTCCAGCTCTCCAACCGGGATCACCAACAGGGTATCAGCCCCGGCGCCAATGTCATTACAGTCCACCAAAATATCAATGATCTCTGTGCAGCCCGAGATGGTGTCTTGTACCACAACCTCATGTGGCCCTCGAATCAGATCGATGGCTACGCCGTTGGGAACGCGCAGTGGGCGAGCATCCAGTTGAACAGTATTGCCATTGATCTCCAAGACCAACGGGCCGTAGGCCCTTCCAGAAACACCTCCCTGAATGAAGTTCCCGATGAGGGTCCAATTTCCTTGTGGATCAAAAGCATTCATCTCGGAGACCAATTCCTGCGCCACGCTGAAGGCTGGCACCCGCAGGGTATCTGCATCGACCGCCCAGGCGCTCAGTTCATACACCCCAGGGTTGGATAGGGTCCGCACATCGTACACTTGCAAGGTATCAAAGTCACATCCGAAGATCGGACCGGTATAAGGCTGTCCATTGTCAAAGATGGCGTATCGCCTCAAGTCGGTCAGGTCGAGCGCCAGACAAAGCATGGCAGTCGAATCGCAGTCGTCGAGTTGCAAAGTATCGGCTCCACTGTAGAGGGTCGGACAATCAATACAATCTACATCCAACAATAGGGTATCCCGACATGCAGTCGCCAACTCATTGATGATGAGTATGTGCTGACCGGTATCCACTTGTATTTGCGTCCCTTGTGAAACCATAATTTCCCGGATAGCGACAGGTACTTCAACAGGTAAGTTGAGCGCCTGTATAATCAAGTCGGAATAGGTATTGCTGCTGTTTGCTCCCCGGATCACATCATTGTCCAACACCCAATTACCGATGGGATCCCAAACATTCATCGAATCGACCAGTTCCTCGACATTTTGGAAGGAAGCAAGGCGGAAAGTATCGCCATTTACTACCCAAGATTCCAATGAATAGGGGCCGGTCGGAATCTGATTGAACAAGGACGAAAGGGCCGCCTCTAGCAATGTATCGGTATTACAAAAATCAAAGCCATTGTTGTACGGCTGGCCATCCAATGTCAGGCTGTAGTCGCCAATTTGGTTCAGTTCAATGCCCAAACAGTAAGTCGCTCCGGCATCGCAGTCAAAGCTGGTCAACGAAACCGAAGTGCTGTCCAGTAAGGTCGGACAGTTGAGGGGCTCCACAGAAACGATGACAATGAAGGTATCGCAAACATTGTTGATGTCGCAAAGAACCACGCCCATCGTGTCGATAAAGTTACCGGTCTGTCCAGGATTTGGGGTGTAGCTGACACAGCTGTCTTGTGGATTGACTGCAAAGATTCCTGTTCCATTGACGGGAGGGAAAAGAACGGCAGCATTGTCAAAATCAGCAGGTAAAGCTACGGTTGTCAAACAACTGTCTATGGTCGTTTCTTCCAGAGTCGTTAAGTAAATGGTGTCGGTTGACAAAGTTGGAACCGGGTCGGATAGAATGTCGATGACAAAGCAGGTGGTGTCTCTCAGGTTGTCAAAGATTGCGACTACACAAACTGTATCAACCGCTGTGCCTGGCGTACCATTGGCGACGTAGTTAAGGCAACCATCAGCGCCCACCGTCCATGATCCAAATGCAGACGCTCCGCTTGTCCCACCTCCTTGCAACTCAAATTGTGTTTGAGCCGCATCAAAGCAGTCTTCAATCTGCACGCAACGCGTTTCCTCCTCAAAGACAACAACGACCAGTGGTAAGGTATCCGCTAATGGACAAATCGGACAACTGTCCGCTACCATGATGGCATCCAATACAAGGGGGCAACGTCCTCCATCGGTGATGGTCAAGTCATAGCTACCAGGGCTTAAGTCGACTCTATTTGGTGCATCGTTTGTACCTGGCAAGTCGGCCCAATCGTAGAGGGTATTCCCACTGCCACCCCGCACTTCTACAATGATCCGTCCCTTTTCCGTACAGTCAGCATCAATGATGGCTACATCGGCTTCGATCGCCCTCGGCTCTTCCACCAAGAAACACGCCTCTGCAGCAATACATTCATTACCATCCCGTACCACCACGCAATACGAACCTACACCCAAAGCAGTCGGATCGTACTCGTTGCCTTCTAAATCAACCACGACTACTGTTGCCGGATCGACAAAGCCTGCCTCAAAGCCCACATCAAAATCCAGTACCGCATCCACAGCACCCGCACAACTGACCGTCAATGTATCACTGCCATTGTTGATCACGACATTGGCTGCAGCCGGCAATTGATCGACGAGTGTAAAGGTCGTCACGATCACACATCCACTGGCCCCATTGTCGGTAACCGTAACAGCATAAGTTCCAGCAGCCAGATCGTCCCTGCTTGGGCTACCACTGCCATTGTCACTCCATTGGTAAGTATAATTTGTACTCCCCCCCAGCACACCAATGAAGACACTTCCATTGGCCTGGTTGCAGTTCGGCCGTGTATTCACTTGTGGCTCTACTACCAGATTGTTCACCTGCTCAATTTCTACCTCGACATAGGTAATGCATCCACTCGCAGGATCGGTTACCTTGACAATGCAGCTTCCAGCAGGCAGGGAGTTGTTGTTGAAGCCAATTGTTCCATCACACCATTCATAAGTATAAATGACTGGTGACAAAACAGCCGTTCCATTGTCCAACGCACAACTGGCTGGCGTAGTTGAAACAATTTCCACCTGCGGTCCGTCCGCACTTCCAATGGCCAGACGCGAGACGGTCGAGCAAGTCGGATCATTCACCTCTGCAATTGTAACTGTGTAGATACCAGCAGCCAAATCTGTGGCTGTGTTAGTAGAACTTACATTGTTGGTCCAACTAAAAGTATAGTCAGTCAGATTCTCAAGTATATCGATTGTCGCCGATCCATTGGCCGCATCACAATCTGCATCAAAGGTTACGATATTCAATACAGTCGGAGGCACGCAAGTGACGCTACAATTGTTATCAACCGTCAATCCATCCGCAATGGCCGTACAACCATTGGCATCAGTCAGGGTCAGGCTGTAAGTGCCAGCCATCAGGTCATTGCGGTCGGCCGGATCATCGTTGCCAGCCAAATCGGCCCAGTCATAGGTGAAGGGGCGACTGCCGCCGATGGCCGTAATGTCCACCGTACCAGGCGTTCCACAGTCCATATCAGTCAGTAGGATGTTCAAACTCAAGCCAGACGGCTCGATGATTTCAAAACAGCCCTCCCCGGCCAAACAATCATTGCCATCATAAACCAATACGCAATAATCACCAGGGGCCAATTGACCATTCGTTTGTGCAATTCCGTTGACATCGACAATCTCAATACGGGCCGGTTGAACAAAGCCGGGTTCGAAGCCAGCTGTAAAGATGGCCTCTCCATTGCGATCACCCGCACAGTTCAAATTGTAGATGGCACTTGGATTGTCAAAGGTGACGAAAGCTCCTGCCGCAATCTGCTCGGTCACCACAAAATGTATGGAAACATCGCAGCCCAAGGCATTGAGGTCAGTAACCGTGACACTGTAAATACCAGCAGCCAAGTCTGTTCGGATACGACCAGTACCGCCATCGCTCCATTGGTAAGTGTAGCTGCCACTACCTCCGAATACCCGGATGGTCGCTGCACCATTGGCAGCCCCACAGTCTGCCTCGGTATCTACTGTCGCCTCTACACGAATGAGGTCGAGTTCTCCAATGACAACATCGAGGATGTTTGTACAGCCCGTCGCTGGGTCCGTCACTGTTACCAGGCAAGAACCCGGTGCCAGCCCCATTTGAGAACTGCCACTGCCGCCATTGCACCAACTGTATTCAAAATTAGTCGGCGTCAAGCTGGCAGAACCAGTGTTCAAACCACAAGAAGAAGAACCGATGGAGCCAATAACAGCCTGCGGTCCATCTGCATTGCCGACAATGATTTGCGTTATCGTAAAGCAGCTTGGGTCATTGACATCACTGATGGTCACCTCGTAAGTACCAGCCTCCAAGTTGTTGGCTTCGGCATCATTGCTAACACCACCGGACCAAGCATAACTGTAGTCCGATTCATCGCCTACCATATCCAAACGGATGCTTCCGTCGCTGTTTCCACAGGTAGCCTGCAAGCTGATGGCGTTGAGCAACACGGGTTCGTCACAGCCACTAACTAAGCAATCGTCTATCACTTGAATATTGGTCAATTGACTTTCACAACCATTGGCATCGCGGATGATGAGGTTGTAAAATCCG
>JBCCSZ010000334.1:0-8355 GCA_039199225.1 Bacteroidota bacterium | reverse complement strand
TCACTTCAGCCAAAACTCTGCGAATGAGTTTTGGCTGAAGTGGTTTTAGGGGGCAAGGACTTGTAAGAATGTGTAGCTATGGGAAAAGCCTATTTTTTCAGCACTTTGTGTAAAGAATACGCACCTCGTTCTTGCTGTACTTTGATGAGGTAGTAGGCCGATGGCAAGTCCGATAGCTCTACAGTCGCTGTATAACTGCTCTGGCGGACCAATTGTCCAAATGCATTGAAGACCTCCACTTTTTCTATGGGTAGAGCAGACTGGATAAAGATTTGATTGGTGGTTGGATTGGGATGTACGATGGGCGTTCTGGTGTTGGAGCCTATATCCTCAGTGTTTACCGTGGTCGTAATGGGCGAGTCTGCCTCATTTTCGATTTCCGAAGCCTTAAAATAAGCGACCAGCGCACTTTCGCCTGCAAAGCTTGCATTGCCCCAACTGGGGACTCTTGCCACTGGTATATCGTTTCCGATCCCCAAGTGCTTTCCGACGATTAGAATGCCATCAGATGTCTTGAAGGCGTTGTACAACTTAACATTGCTGGGAGGCTCCGTATTTAAGGTATCCCAACTACCGCGAAGGATGCTGCTGTATTGCGGCAGCGAAAAGTCTGGGTTGTACTGCCGGACGAAGTACGACCAAGCGGATCGGCCATTGTAGTAGGGGTTTGGCATTTTTAGGTAAGCATTTCGGGTGGTCATGGGGCGCCGAGCGATGCCCAGCACGATGACAGAGCCATCTGCCGTTGTTTTCACTGTGTTTTG
The DNA here is from genome assembly GCA_039199225.1 of Bacteroidota bacterium. GTDB lineage: Bacteria > Bacteroidota > Bacteroidia > Chitinophagales > Saprospiraceae > JBCCSZ01. The sequence continues at coordinate 7,591 of JBCCSZ010000334.1, read as the reverse complement.
CACCAGCCTCGTCGTATTGAGGTTGGTCCAGCCGCTGTTGGGATTGGGCCACCCATCCATCAATGGGTCGGGATGTGGCGCGCCCACGCCATTGTTGTCTTGCCCCATTTCTCCCAGATAAGTGCTGTACTGTAAGGTACCCTCTTGGGTGCCGAATTTCCCCAGCCAGGAAAGGTGGATGTTCCCAGAAGTACCCGTAAACCGATTTTGGTAACTACTGGAATTGGGATTGCTCCGATTGGTATTGCCTTCCCAAAGGTTCTCTGTATTGTTGCCGTGGCACCTTGCATTTACCACCAGGGTACTGTTGGGCAGCGGCTTGGAATAATCGATTGCCAAACCATCGATGTATTGATCCGGAGATGAATTGTGGATCGAACCATCGTCTCGCACTTCGTGGTATAAACGCGACCACCAATGCAATTTTCCTGTGTGATCCATTTTCATCACGGCAGGTTCAAAATCGGGATTGCCGCCCGGTAGGGTACTCTTTGCATTGAAGCCAATATATAAGTCGCCATTTCGCCTGTCGACACAAACCGATGATGGCCCAAAGGTCGCACCACTCCCCGGACTGTATCCCGTGTAGCCCGGTCCATTGGTCGGTGTATCTCCTTCGGGGTCGCAGGGCGCATCGAACAATACGTCGAGGGGCCATTTTCCCTGTTTGGTGCCACCATTGCCATCGGGCTGAATTAATTGGTGGTCTTGCTGTGTCCACGATCGCAGGTTGCAGCGTCCATCCCTTTTGAAGACAATTCCACTGAAATCAATGGCGGCGATACCATCTTCAAAGCTACTGGCAGGCGTAGCCCGAAATTCGCCACCGCCAACCTTCCAATGCGTTCGCCAATGCTCCACCACATCTAAATTACCGTCAGCATCCAAGCGATACATCGCCGACCAATTCCAATCATGCGAGTCGCCTCTGACAAAGTAGACACGACCCTGGGCATCCACATCCCAAGGGTGGTACAGCTTGGGGTAATCACCGTCGGTACATTTGGCATTGTGGGTCCACTCAAAGCCGGTGGGTATACCATTCACAAAATTATTGTTGAGCTTGCCGATAAAATAGCCTCCCTCATCGTTGTCATTCGTATTGCCGCTGATGTACATGTCGCCGGTTGTCTTGCGGGCCTCATTGGTCGTTTTGATGAATCGAATGTCCTCCGCACCACCCGCAGAAATATAGACCACATTGAGGATGTTTTCCAACTGTTGATCTGTGTGCAAGATAAAGGCATACTTATTTGTTCCCTGCTTATTTGCGATGGTCTTGGTACCCAAGTTCACCTTGTTGACAGTAGGCGGTAGCCAGTTCAAATCGTCGGCGGCTCCCGACAGAATGATGGTGCCATCGGAAAGTTGGACAACATCGTGAAAGACCTCATTGCCGGTATTCCCCGCGTAAAACAAGCGATCTTGTGCGGATACAAAGAAGAGACTGTTCAAAAGGAAGAAGAGTACTAAGAAAATCGATTTCTTCATGGAAATTTTGATTTGATGTGCTGGCGCTTCAGCAGCGCATTGGTTCATGTACAATCAAAAATACGAGGGAAAAGTTGCCAACAGATTGTTGCTGATAACTTGCTTGTCGAGTGGTAGAAAAGGTATGATGGATTTGCTAAAAATACTACAAAATTCTTGCCGGTTGGCCCCGTTGACAACACAATTGTCGGAGAGTATCATTTCTATGGAATACTTCGTGCTTGTCCGTAAACAGAGCTGTACGCCTTAGGTAAAAACAGCGAAAGGTGACCTTCAATTAAGATCACCTTTCACATTGGCTTATGGCTGTTTGCTAAGCCACTTTAACAGTGGTCAGCTAGTCTATTGAAATCGAAATATTCTTTTAATCGTTTTAAATTGTGTGGACACTCGAGTGAATGGTTCTCTTATGTCCCACAAGCTGAATTCGAGTTCATTAAGCTACTTCGAAGCGATCGGCCATCATTACCTTAGACCAAGCCGCGATGAAGTCTTTTACAAAGCGCTCTGTAGCATCCGCGCAACCATAGGCTTCTGCCAAGGCCCGCAGTTCGGAGTTGGAACCGAAAATGAGATCGGCACGCGTACCGGTCCACTTTAGGATGCCCGTCTTGCGATCGTGGCCTTCGAATACATCCTGGTCGTCAGAAGTAGCTTTCCAGGTTGTGTTCATGTCGAGCAAGTTGACAAAGAAATCGTTGGTCAAGGCACCTGGACGATCGGTGAACACCCCGTGCTTAGAGCCATCGTAATTGGTTTCGAGAACACGCATACCACCCAACAAGACCGCCATCTCTGGTGCTGTCAAAGTCAGCAAGTGCGCGCGATCAACCAACATTTCTTCGGCAGATACAGTATATTTTGCCTTCATGTAATTGCGGAATCCATCGGCATTTGGCTCCAAAATGGCAAAGGAATCAACATCTGTTTGCTCCTCTGTCGCATCGGTGCGTCCTGGCGTGAAAGGAACCGTCACATCGTGGCCGGCATTCTTTGCTGCCTGCTCGATGCCAACGCTGCCGCCCAGTACGATCAGATCGGCCAAAGAGACCTTCTTACCATCTGTTTGTGCATCGTTGAATTCTTTTTGGATACCTTCCAATGTAGCCAAAACCGTAGACAGCTGGCTAGGGTTGTTGACTGCCCAATCCTTCTGAGGCGCCAAGCGAATCCGCGCACCGTTAGCACCACCCCGCTTGTCGGAATCGCGGTAGGTAGAAGCAGAAGCCCAGGCCGTAGAAACGAGCTGAGAGATGCTCAAACCTGCAGCTGCGATGCGATCCTTCAATGTTGAAACATCCTCGTCATTGATTGGCGTATGGTCGACTGCTGGTACAGGGTCCTGCCAAATAAGGACTTCGGCTGGTACCTCTGGTCCGAGGTATCGTACGCGGGGTCCCATGTCGCGGTGGGTCAATTTGAACCAAGCGCGTGCAAAGGCATCGGCGAGTTGATCTGGGTTTTCGTGGAAACGTCTGGAGATCGGCTCATAAATCGGGTCCATGCGCAGTGCGAGGTCCGTCGTGAGCATGATGGGCGTGTGAGACTTCGAAGGGTCGTGTGCATCTGGCACTGTTCCGGCACCTGCACCGCCTTTGGGCCGCCACTGGTGGGCGCCAGCCGGACTCTTTGTCAATTCCCACTCGTAACCAAATAGGTTGTCGAAGTAGTTGTTGCTCCACTGGATAGGTGTGGTAGTCCAAGCACCCTCCAATCCACTGGTGATGGTATCGGGGCCGCTACCCGTCTGATAAGTATTTTTCCACCCAAGGCTTTGCTCCTCGATAGTTGCGCCTGCTGGCTCTGCGGCCACGTATTTATCAGGGTCTGCAGCACCGTGGGTCTTTCCGAATGTGTGTCCACCTGCAATCAATGCAACGGTTTCTTCATCGTTCATAGCCATGCGACCGAAGGTTTCCCGGATGTCATGCGCAGAGGCGAGTGGGTCTGGATTTCCGTTAGGGCCTTCTGGGTTGACGTAGATCAAGCCCATTTGGACGGCAGCCAGCGGATTTTCCAATTCGCGCTCGCCCGTATACCTTTTATCTCCCAGCCACTCTGACTCAGGACCCCAGTAGATGTCTTCTTCTGGTTGCCATACATCCTCGCGGCCACCACCGAAACCGAAAGTCTTAAAGCCCATAGATTCAAGGGCGACATTACCGGTGAGGACCATCAGGTCGGCCCAAGAAATTTTTCTACCGTATTTCTGCTTGATCGGCCACAACAAGAGTCTGGCTTTGTCGAGGTTGGCATTGTCCGGCCAGCTGTTCAGCGGAGCAAAGCGCTGCGCACCAGAGCCTGCGCCACCGCGTCCGTCGGCGATCCGGTAAGTACCCGCACTGTGCCAAGCCATCCGGATGAAAAACGGACCGTAGTGACCGTAATCAGCAGGCCACCAATCCTGGGAGTTGGTCATCAGCTCAACAAGGTCTGCCTTGAGGGCGTCGTAGTCCAACGATTTGAATTCTTCTGCATAGTCAAAAGATTCTTCCATTGGGTCGACCATAGAAGAGTTTTGACGCAAAATGTTTAATTTTAATTGGTTGGGCCACCAGTCGCGGTTGGCCATACCATCGCCAGCACTGCTCTTCAGCACGCCCCCCATGAAAGGGCATTGGCTGGCAGCGTTGACATTGTAGGTGCCATTGCCGTTACTGGAATGTGTTAACTTATTTTCTTTGTTATCCATGATGTGATTTAAATTTTGATCCCAATATAAGGGGATTATCGTCAAGATGGTCATTGATTTATCCAATACATTATCAAGAAAACCAATAACTAATGGAAGCCTTCCAAGGCTCTGCAAAAATAACAATCGGAGATTCCGTGGGTTGGCCACCTAAAGGCTCAATTCTATCGGAATAAAAGAGGAGGATTGGTGACTGTTTATTCGATTTTGAGGAGGGGTTGAGGTACAGAGCGATTGCTAAATCCACCCGCTACAAGCTTAAAAATCCACTTTTTTGTTTAATTTAAGACGGCAATAACAACTTACTGTCTCGATTCCAAAGAATCTTAAGTCAACGCATATGCTGAATAATAGATTGGGCCTTAGTTTGGTCAAAATAGGCGAGCCTTTGCCAGATTGGTCGCTGGAAAGTATTTTCGATGAAGCCGTGCCTTCCAAGGAATCCTTCTTAGGCAAGCCACTGCTGATATTGTTCTTCAGTCTGGGCTGTCCGGGCTGTTTGGGGCGAGCCATTCCATATGCCAATCGGGTCGTTTTTGAGAAAGGTGATGGCATCAACGTACTGGGCATTCACACCAATTTTGAGGGGGTAGACTTTTCGAAGCAGCGATTTGAATCGGCTAGGGAGGAGTTTTACATCCGGTTTCCTTTTTACAAAGACATCAATTACGACACCACCTTTCTAAATTATGGTGCTGGTGGTACGCCACACTGGATTTTGGTAGATAAGGAAGGAAAGGTCGTTTATTCAATATTCGGGTCGGACCCAAACAATGCGCTGTTGCGATTGGAATACGTTATGAATGAATTATTTGAGCAATCTTAGGTTACATTTTGGGACCTAACTGATATTAATTAATCCGAGTTGTGGTCTATGATCTGTAACTCAGTTGAAGCAACACTAAACACCAGATAGTATGTTGAGATGGATCGATGTTTTAAAATTTGCCAATAATGGCAATCCGAAGCCCGACCGAAGGGTGGAGAAGACGGACGCAGAGTGGAAGGCCATCCTTACGCCTGATGAATACCGCATCACCCGTCAGAGAGGGACAGAACGCGCCTACAGTTCTGAAATGTGTCAACTATTCGAGCCGGGCAAATACGCTTGTGTGTGTTGTGGAACGCAATTGTTCAATGCCGAAGAGAAGTTCGACAGTGGGACGGGTTGGCCATCTTTTACCCAGCCAGTCCAGTCAAATGTAATTGCTTACCACAAAGACAGGGGACTCGGGATGTATCGAATTGAAACAGTCTGCAATGTTTGTGACGCGCACCTAGGACATGTGTTTCAGGATGGGCCGCCACCCAGTGGGTTGCGTTATTGCATGAATGCACTGGCCCTGCGAAAGGTCGATTCGCGCATAGAGACCTGAGAAAGGATTTGAATTATTGATAAAAAATATAAAATATGAAAACCAAAATTTTTCCATTATTGCTTGTGTTGCTTCCATTTTATTCCTTCGCTCAGCTGGTCGATGTGGTCGACAGTTTAGAGGGACCTTCGGCTATGGTCATTATGGGGCAGAACCTTGTTTTTTCGCAGTATGAGGACAGCAGAGTATCTCAAATTGATTTGACGGAAGCCAATCCGACGCCTGTAGATATTTTAGGAGGCATTCGCCTGCCTTATGGGGTGGCTGCAAAAGGGGATAGCCTTTTTATTGCTGACAATACTGGCAATAGAATTTTGCGACAAAACCTATCTGCATCAGATTCCAGCTTAGTAGAATTGACGCGGGCCGTTAGCAATCCATCGGCCATTGCCGTGAAGGGAGCTTACTTATTTATCGCAGAGTGGGTAGGGCGACGTGTCTCGAAAATTAAAATTACTGCCGACGATCCGATTCCCACCTTGGTGGTTGATGGCTTATTATCTGCCTCTGGTTTGGCTTTTTATGGAGATGATCTGTTCATTTCCGATTGGGATGCCGGTAAGGTCTACAAGGTGGACTCAAACAGCCCCAATCCTGCTTTGATTGAGGTTGCACGAAATTTGGATCAACCCAATCACCTGGCTGTCATCCAAGATGAGTTATACATCGGCCAGTTTGGCGGCAATAAAATCTCGAAGTTGAATTTGCTGGAGCAAGACCCTGTATTGCAGGATGTCGTCACCGATTTGAACCAGCCTTCCGGAATGGTTCTTTACCGAAACGACTTGTACATTGGCATCTTTGGAGACAATAAAATCGTCAAGCTTCCGGGCATCATCTCTTCCACTACGAAATGGGAGGATACAAAGGCGGTCGTATACCCCAATCCGGTCAGGGAGACTTTATTCTTCAAGAACCTGCCAGACCGAGCCCTTGATCTTCGAATTTTTAATACACAGGGCCTGTTGATCCGAAGAGAAAATCTGATGGGCGCAAGTCAGCTGGACGTTTCCGACCTAATTCCAGGTACTTACTTTATCTTATTCGACGGCTCATCAACTGCTGTGAAGTTTGTTAAAACAAATTGATAAGTGCTTGGATGTTCGTTCGCTCGGTCAAGGCAATGTCCAATCGGCATAGGTGTCTGGATAACACAGAATCTTTCCTGTCTTATCCAGGTACTTAGCTCATCCAATGATCAAATGGAAAGTCTTTTATTGGTATAGTCGCCACAAAAGCGTAAGTTTCTTTCGTGTTAATTTGAATTGCAGGATACATGAAAGGTAAAATCGACTGGTTGAATCATTCTTTAGAATTCTTGGTGGTGCTGATCGGCATTTTAATCGCTTTTCAGCTCAACAAGTGTTCAGATGATCGGACAAAGGCAGAATTGATTGAGAATCATCTGTTGCAAATCACTTCGGAATGTGAGGAGAACCAAAAGAAGCTCCGCCTATCGATGAATAGAATACAGATACAACTTGCCAATTGCGATTCTCTTTTGGAAGAAACATCCCGGCGGGAAAGCCCCGAAAAAGTCCGGAACTTTGCCACGGCTCTTTTGGATATGAGAAATGTAGACCTTGCCAGGAATGCCTACAAAGTCTTGGTAGAGTCCGGCGACATCAGGTACCTTAGTGACTATGAGGTTAAGAGAAAAATCATCTCCATGTACGACAGCTTTGAGAAGGTTGAGCAAATCAATCAGAGCAATCAAAACCTGTACGACAACCATTTTTATCCCTACATCAAGTCCAATTTCGACCTCATCAATTGGAGCAAGCTCCGCATCCGCTCCAAGGCCGAAGAAGAAGCCTACTATTCCAGAGAATTTGCTAATACCATATCCACCTACCGCTTTTTGCTCCTTGCCAAGGAAAGAATTTACAAAGCACAAAAAGAGGAAATCGATGCTTACCTCGGTAACTTGCCCCCAAGAGAGTAGCCATTCTTAATTTTTTATACAAATATTAATGATATTGCACTCAAATGTTGTAGAACAAATCTACAACATTTGAGTGCAATATCATTA
>JBCCSZ010000333.1:0-8401 GCA_039199225.1 Bacteroidota bacterium | reverse complement strand
TACAAAGTGGATTTGCAAAATCTGAGAAAGCACTACTTACATGGTCCGATTGACGACTTCGACCTTGTGAACTACATAGATATTGACCATCAGAAAAACTTTTGGCTGCTGTCAGAAAGTGGTGCCATCGTCTTGGACTCCGTCGGTAGGGATGTCTATTTACTCCCCAACCAAGATAGGGTACTCAAGGGTAGGTATTTACACAACATGATCAATAGCAAAGACAATAGCTATTGGTTTGGTTCTTTGGGAACTGGTTTGTTCCACATCCCCAATATAAGCACACTCCACTTCAAGGCAGAAAACTCCGGTTTACAATCCAATAAAATCAAGCTCCTCAAAAAAGTTGGAGCGCAACTGTTGGTTTTCACCAATGACGGACACATCTACGATTGGAAAAATGGACAGCTAAAGCCCTTATTTTGGCAGAAAGACTGCAAGGAGATTTATGCTGTCCATGAAACCCCCTCTGACTTAGTCTTGCTTTACTTGGACCTTTCCAACATCAAAAGTATCCAGCACATCCAATACCTCCCTAAAACAGCTTTATTGGAAGGCAAACTGCTGAATCGCATGGAGCCCGCTCCATTGATTCTGGCCAGTGGCGGTTACAAATCCAGCTGCGTTGATCCGTGGAACCTCAATGACATACACTTTGGCTCAGCTGGTGGTCTTTGTATTTTCAATAAGAGTTTGACGGAGAATGTGACCAATCGGATGGAAAGCTGGCGGGATGTCCGAAACAAGCAACTGTTTACAGACCGCTTTGTACCAAAAATCTGGATTGGCAAGCCCAACCAATTGCACTACCTCGAACAGCCACAGGATTCCTCTATCGCCATACAGTATCGGGGAAAACCACTGGAAATACAGGTGGAATCCATCCATCAGACCATCGATTCGACCATCTGGGTCGGGACGGCAGCCAACGGAGTAGTGGGTATTCGGGGAGATTCCATTTACACTCGCTTGACAGTGGAAGATGGCCTGGGCAACAATGCTTGCCGGTACTTACACGCCGGTGACGAGCCCTATCTATGGATTGTCCACAGTGAAGGCATTAACCGCTACGATATCCGGACCGGAAGTATGCGCCACGTCAATGCCTCCGATGGTATGCTCAGTAAAAACATCTACTCCGTACACCAAAGTGGCGAGCAACTGCTGGTTGGTACAGAGGATGGCTTATTCCAACTGGAAGTAGATGATATCGAAAAGCTGATTCCACCGACCGCCCTGCACATCAACCAGCTAAAGATTTGGGCAGCAGATTACCCACTGCAAGGCGATGAATTGAGCTTACCATACAACCAAAACAATCTGGAAATCGGATTCAGAGGGATTTCCATCAAGAGCTTCCAGAAAATCGATTACCGCTATCGCATGCTGGGGATTGACTCCACCTGGACCGACATACCTAAGGGCGTACAATTTGTCCACTTCCCGCAACTGAGCTATGGAGACTATCAATTTGAGCTGGAAGCCTTGAATGCCGACGGTGTGCGGAGCACCCAGGCAGCCACCTTGAACATTAACATCAGTCCTCCCTACTGGCGTACCTGGTGGTTTAGCTGCTTGGTGATTGGAGGAATCGCCTTGTTGACCGCCTTGATTGTCAATTTCATTTTCCGCTACCGCTACCGGCAGCAGCAAAAAGAACAGGAGCTGTTGCAACAAATCCAGCAATTGAGAGCAGACGCTTTGCGGGCGCAAATGAATCCACATTTTATTTTCAATGCCTTGAATGCCATTCTTTTATTTTTAGCTCGCAACGATGAAAAGTCTGCCATTCTTTTCCTATCCAAATTTTCCAGGCTCATCCGCTACATCTTTGAGTATTCCCACAAGGATGAAATTCCCATTGCTGAGGAAATACAACTCATCGAGATTTACCTCAACTTGGAAGCTTTGCGTTTCAAGGACAAAGTCGACATACAGATGAAGGTGTCGGACTCGCTCCGAGATGCAGGAGAAAGTATTCCACCCTTGCTGATTCAGCCCATCATTGAAAATTCCTTTAAACACGGGCTATTCCACAAAAAAGAGCGAGGTGTCTTAAAGCTCCATTTCAAAGATTTGGAAGACAGCATTAAGGTCGTCATAGAGGACAATGGCATTGGACGAAAGAAAGCGGCAGAGTTGATTCGAAAGAAGAAAATCAAGCGCAGCATTTCTTCCCAGCAGGTCATCAGCGACCGCATTGCCGTGATCAATCAAAAGGCAGACGATCCGGAAAAGGTCGTCTTAAAATCCGAGGATTTATTTGACGAAGTGGGGAATGCGGCTGGCTTGCGAACAACTTTTACCTTTAAAGTAAACTGATTGACGCCATTCAAATTGGTAGTATATGGCTTCGATCACCACCTGATCATAGACACCCTGTTTAAGCAAAAGTAACATTCATTCATATTAAGTCTATTGACATGAGGTCCATAATTATCGAAGATGAGCAACCCAGTAGAGATTTTCTCAAAGAACTATTGGATAAATTTTGTGAAGACGTAGAAGTCGTCGAAGGGGTAGAAAACATCAAAGATGCCGTAAAAGCCATTCAAAAACACCAGCCAGATTTGGTTTTCCTGGACATTGAACTGCCTGGCCAAGACGGCTTTGCCCTTTTCGACTATTTTGACACCATCGACTTTGGGGTCATCTTCACTACCGCCTATAACGAATACGCCATCAAAGCCATCCGTGCTTCTGCCATCGACTACCTCGTCAAGCCCATCGACTTGGACGAACTGCAAGTAGCTATTGAGCGCGCCCGGATGATCCAACGCCGGAAGACCAGCGAAAGAGTAGACCTACTGCTGTCAAACATCAGCCACAATCGAAAAGGCCCTATGAAATTGGCCTTGCCCCTGCTCAACGGATTTGTATTCGTCAAGCTCGACGAGCTCCTCTATTGCAAGGCAGAAGGTCGATACACCAATTTTCACCTGATCGATGGAAGCAAAAAGCTGGTCTCCAAACCCATGAAAGAATATGAAGACATCCTTTTGGAATCCGGCTTTCTAAAAATCCACCGCTCTCACATCATCAATGCCCAACGCATACATCAATATACCAAAGGAAAGCATCCAATCATAAAAATGGAAGATGGTAGCGAATTGGTTGTTGCGCTATCGCGCAAGGAAGAGTTGGAACGCAAGCTCAATCTATCGTAGCAAAGCAGCCACTGTTTGACAGAATGCTCAAGGGGGAGGTAGCTCAAAAACAGATTCCTCAACTATTCTTATCTTGCTGCCGAAAGATTCTCTGTCAAACCAGCTCTCTTTATGATGCTTAAACGATACAGCCTGTTGTGTTTGCTATTTGCACTATTCGCCTGTAAAGCAACCTATCGACCACAAGGCGCTTTTTCGGAGGACAACACACCACCACCGCCCGACTATGGCTTGGCAAGCAATTGGGCAGCGCTGCCTTCAAAGGCTGACCCAGCCGACCGCCTTCCAGATAAAAGTTTACAAAACCGGCAAGCAGACGCTAGGCCCGACGTTTTCTTCTTGCATCCGACCACCTACACCCAAAGCTTCAAAGGAGCCGACAAATGGAATGCTCCCATAGACGATCCCAAGCTCAATGAGGCAACCGACGAAAGCACCATCTTACACCAGGCCAGCATCTTCAATGGCGCAGGAAGAGTATTCGCCCCGAGGTATCGCCAAGCCCACATTTACGCCTACTTTACCAAATCACAAGATGCTAAGGAAGCCTTTCAACTGGCTTATCAGGACGTAAAGGCTGCCTTTACCTATTACTTGGAACACTACAATGAAGGACGTCCCATCATCCTAGCTGCCCACAGCCAGGGAACGACCCATGCTGGTCCCATTTTGCGAGAGTTTTTCGATGGTACAGAGCTACAAGACCAACTTATTGCCGCTTACCTGGTCGGCATGCCCGTCCGGAAGGATTATTTCAAAAACATTCCCCCCTGCGAATCACCCGAACAATTCAACTGCTTTTGTTCCTGGCGCAGTTGGGAACGGGGTTACTATCCGCCGACCCACGATCAAGAAGAAAACATACTGGTCACCAACCCACTGATTTGGACAACAGATACCACTTATGCGCCCAAAGCGTTAAATAAAGGAACGGTTTTGCGGAAATTCAATCGAGGCTTCAAAAAAGGCATTACCGACGCGCAGGTACACCAAAACATCTTGTGGATCAACAAACCTAAGTTCTTTGGTAGTATTTTTATCAAATTCAAAAACTATCATGTAGCAGATTACAATCTTTTTTACGTTAATATTCGGGAAAATGCAGAGGCCAGAGCCAAAGCCTGGCTGGACAAGCACCCCTAAAGGAGCACAAGCATCAGTACATAATATATGGACATTTACACCAAAAAATCGAGATGGAAATTCTACCTAGCCCTGGGTGGCATGATCATCGTAGCCATCTCCTTGTTTTATACCAACTACCTGGCCTCCAAACTGGCAGAAGAAGAGCGCAAAAAAGTAGAGACGTGGAGTGAAGCCATCAAGCGCATCGGAGAGGGAGAACTCAACGATTGTGATTATACCCTCCACACCAAAATATCCAGATCAAATACTACCATCCCGGTCATCTTGGTCGACGATCGGGACAACATCATCGGTGCGGCCAACTTTGGAGAATCCCTAGATACCAACATGGTATACCTAGTCAAAGAGTTGGAAAAAATCAAAGCCGATGGCTCTGAGCCTATTGAGGTAGACCCTCAGTATGTGTATTTCAAAGAATCCTATCTTTTGAAGCTGATTCGATACTTTCCTTTATTACAGTTCTTTTTAATTGTCGCCTTTATCGTCTTTGGGTACATTGGATTTAGCTCGGCCCGCAGAGCGGAGCAAAACCAAGTTTGGGTGGGCATGGCCAAAGAAACGGCGCATCAGCTCGGCACGCCCATTTCTGCTATCATGGCCTGGATCGAGCACCTAAAGATGACTAGAGAGGGAGACGAACCTACCCAGGAGATTTTGCGGGAATTGGACAATGATGTTGGGCGCCTCAGCCTGATTGCCGACCGCTTTTCCAAAATCGGTTCAGAACCGACGCTTGATCGCATCAATATTTACGACGAGCTGGAAGAATGCCGGGCTTACATGCAGCGTCGGGCTCCCAGGAAGGTTGTGTTCAACTTCCCCAAGCCTGATGAATCGGAAGCCCTATTTGTCAATATCAACTCTCATCTGTTTGACTGGGTGATCGAAAATCTACTCCGCAACGCCCTCGATGCAATGGATGGAAAAGGCAGTATTAGTGCCGAAGTATACGACGATACAAACTCCGTATACATCGACCTCAGCGATACGGGTAAAGGCATTCCTTCTTCCAAATTTAACACAGTTTTCCAGCCTGGTTTTACCACCAAAAAAAGAGGATGGGGCTTAGGTCTTTCACTTGCCAAAAGAATCATCGAAAGCTACCACTCTGGCAGGATTTTTGTTAAAAAATCGGTTGTTAATGAGGGAACTACCTTCACTATTGAGCTCCCCAAAGGAAAATAGTTAAGTGGAAGATTGTAATCGAACAAAAAAACTGGCAAGAAACAAATCCATTGTACAGACGCTACTGTTGCTACTCCTAGCCATCAGTAGTTCTGCCACTTCTATACACACCACTCCAAGCGATTTATTCACCAACAACCTTACGGTAACCGTATTGGATGGCAACAGCAATGAGCCACTGATCGGTGTGATCATCTTTTCAGATGACCAGAAAATTGTCGAACAGACCGATGTTGATGGAAAAGCAGTCATCGATATTAGTCATGTAGGACATCGCGACATCATCAACTTTCAATATTTGGGTTACCTGACCTTGAAACTGCCCGTCTTTGAAATCCGCAAGCAAAAAGGCATTGTCAAATTGTATACGTCCAATGTGTTGGACAGTGTGGTTGTAGTCGGTCGCCGAGATGATCCGGAAGATGAAATCCCCTTCCGGGTTCAACGCATTTCTCGCAGGCAATTGGAGTTTACCAATACCCAAACGGCAGCCGATGCTTTGCAGCAACATGGGGATGTATTTGTTCAAAAAACCCAAATGGGTGGCGGCAGTCCTGTGTTGCGCGGCTTTGAAGCCAACCGAGTACTACTGGTATTGGATGGTGTGCGCATGAACAATGCGATTTACAGAAACGGCCACTTACAGAATGCCATCACGGTGGACAACGGCATACTGGAGCAAGTGGAAGTCATTTTTGGACCAGGATCATTGATGTACGGCAGCGATGCCCTGGGAGGCGTGGTTCACTACCGAACCCGAGACCCTCAGCTTTTGCGTGGGAAGTCAGGCCAGGATTATGAAATCAAGACCAACGTATCTACCCGATTTTCATCTGCCAACAACGAAAAAAGTGCTCACTTCGATCTCGACTATCGAGCCAGGCGTTGGGCTTCCATCTCTAGCATCACCTATTCGGACTATGGCGATCTTCGGGCTGGGGCCAATAGACCAGATGATTATCCAGAGCTGGGCTTGCGCAATTTCTACATCTTCCGAAACGAAAACCTAGACGAAAAAATACGATCCAAAGAGCCTGACATCCAAGTTGGGACAGCCTACAGCCAAATTGATTTCCTTCAAAAAATCCGTTTTCAGCCGCACGATAGTTTGTACTTTATACTCAATGTGCAATACTCAACTTCCAGCGACATTCCTCGCTACGACCGCCTAACGGAAGTGAGCGGTAGCACTCCCAGAGACCTCAAATGGTCCGAATTCTTTTACGGACCACAGCAACGGCTATGGGGGTCTTTGAAAATGCGTTCCATCAAAAGCAAAGGACTCTACAGTCGGGCCACCTTCATTGGCGGCGCCCAATTCATAGCAGAGGATCGGCTCAAGAGAAAATGGAATAAGATTGAACGAACGTTTAATCTGGAAGATGTCTTTGTCTATTCCTTTACAGCCGACCTCGACAAATATCTGGACCCGGGGCAAAACCACCAATTGTCTTACGGTATCGATGCCCAGCACAACATCGTTCAGTCTGAAGCTGGCAACCGAAACATCTTCACCGGCCGAATCGTTTTTGACGAACCGACCCGATACCCAAACGGTGGCAGTGAGATGACTTCCCTGGGCGCGTATCTGAACTACAAATGGAAGGTCAAAAATACAGGTCTCACCCTGCAAGCTGGCGGGCGGTACTCTTACGTACGCCTAAAAGCAAAATTTGAACAATCCGAGACCATTGCCATCCAATGGCCTGAAGACTACTTGTCCGGCATCGGCTCCGAAAATTCAGCTGTAACATGGGGGCTCGGACTGACCTGGAACAGCCAAGACCAGTGGCAAGTTCGCATCTCAGGTGCCTCAGCCTTTCGCTCTCCCAATATTGACGACTTTGGAAAGGTGCGCGAAAAAGATGGTTTCATCACTGTTCCCAATCCCGACCTAAAGCCAGAAACGTCCATCAATGGGGAGTTGACCATCGGAAAAACAATTGGACAAAAAGAAGCCAAAGCCAGACTTCACCTCAGCAGTACTGGATTTTACACCCTCCTGTCTGACGCCCTAGTCCGTCGCTTGGGGGCGCTGCCAAATGGAGACAGTACTTTTCTGTACGAGGGAGACTATCCCGTGATTCAACAAAATTTTAATGCCAGCAGTGGTTTTGTGTATGGTTTCTCTGGTAACCTTCGCCTAGACCTGGGAAAAAAATGGCAAGTCTTTTCTAGCATCAGCTATACTAAGGGACGCACGGAATTTGTCAATGAAGTGGTCGACACCCTTGTCCCACTTTCCCACATCCCTCCAATGTACGGCCGAACGGGCCTACGCTTTCAAGGAGAAAAGCTTCAATTAGAAGCCAACATCCATTACAACGGTGCCAAGCCGTTGGATGAATATGGTGTTGGCAACATCAAGCGCGATGACCCGCGAGGCCCTTTGGTATACGACTATGGCGGCACGTCCGACAACCTAGAAGAAAGCGGTACCTGCCAGACGGTCACCGTCAACGGCGTCCAGCAAACCATCTGCGAAGGCTCTCTGGCCTGGTCGACACTCAACTTTTACCTCAGCTACCGCCTCAATGCTAAAATCAGCCTAAACCTCGCAGTGGAAAACGCTTTAGATACACACTATCGACCATTCTCATCCGGCCTAAGTGGACCGGGCCGCAATTTCATCGTAGGCTTGCGAGGAAGATTCTAATCAAACAATAAAAAACGTAAAAACAGACACAAATTAGAATAATTACGATTTGAACGGCCAACTTTTTTTCTCTCCAGACCTCCCTTCTAATCTACTGATAATCAGCTCAAAGAAACATAATTCATATCTTAATAAAAAAATACTTTCAAAAACTTTATGGAATTTCGGGGGGTGCCGTGTCCTATTATAGACAAAATCGAAATGGTAAAGCGCGCTAAACCCAGCTCGATTCACTCAAATGTCCCCT